>CAZMDJ010000001.1:0-54554 GCA_964565165.1 uncultured Actinomycetes bacterium
CCTAGATAAACCAAATAGACTGCGCCACACCATTTAACAACTGTGTACGCAATATGTGATGCAACTACAAGCGCACTGAATCCCAAAGCAGCGGCTAAACCCCAGATCCATACGCCGGTAAGAATTCCGGCAACTGTTGCATATGCGCTCCTTGTTCCACCTACCGTAACTGAACGTAAAACTTGTGCAGTATCTAAACCTGGCAACATTGTTAATAAGCCGGCCAACACCGCAAAGCTAAGTAGGTTTGAAAGCATGTCGGGAGTCTAGTATTTCCGCTGTGAATAAGGGGAAAGTATTTGAATGGCTTGGCGTAGTAACTGCTATCGCGTATTCATTATTGGTGGCTTCTAATACGGGTCTTGAATTTATTGGTTTCACTCTGCTTTTGCTCAGTTCATTCTTAATTGGTATCTGGGCATACCTTGGTAAACACCGCGGAATTCTCTTCCTGCAATTCTTCTATGCAACTGCCGGCATCATCGGCATGATCCGTTGGTATAACTAACTATTTAACGGGTTTAATAATTGTGATGCCGTCTTGCACGGTTTCATTCATTGTTCGTAAAGCTTCAGGCGCCGCATCTAATGAAATGGTTCGTTTGATGAATTGCGCTGGATTTAATTTCTTATCGGCAATCAACTGCAACATTTGAGGGTAATCAACCGCAGCCATTCCGTGAGATCCGATTAATTCAAGTTCCCAGCCAATTACTCGCGCCATCGCCATTGGAGTTAACCCATCTTCGGTTAAGAGCAAACCTAATTGGATGTGTTTGCCCATTCGACGTAAGGATTTCACCGATGATTCAGCTGTCTTTTGGCTACCAAGAGCATCAACTGCAATATGCGCACCACCAAGTTTCTGAATCTCATCGACTGCGCTATCTGATTTTAGAACAATATCCGCACCAGCTGCCTTGGCATTCTCCAGCGCAATATCGTTGATATCTACAGCAATAACTGTTGCGCCGAAAGCTTTTGCAATCATTACGGCAGAAAGGCCAACGCCACCGCAGCCAAAGATGGCAACAAGTTGCCCAGCTTTAATCCCACCGCGTGCAGTCAATCCACGAAATGCAGTAGCGAAACGACATCCAAGTGCAGCAGCAACTTCAAATGAAATCTCTTCAGGTAGCGAAATCAAATTGAAGTCAGCATTTCTAATTTCAACAAACTCGGCGAAACTTCCGAATTGCGTAAAGCCAGGTTGTGTTTTTTTTTTATTTTACTGCGAGTTTCGAGATCTACACCATTCGCAGGTGCCGCACCCATTTACGAAAGGAACCGTTACGCGATCTCCAACTTTGAAATTCTTAACTTGGTTACCAATCTGCGCAACTGTTCCAGCCAACTCATGTCCAGGTACATGAGGTAGCGCGATATCTGAATCATGACCTACGTAACCGTGCCAATCGCTTCTACAAAGACCTGTTGCTTCTACTTTGATCAAAACTGATTTCGGCGCAGGGTATGGAACTTCAATGTCTTTAATTGCAATAGGACCATTGAATTGTTCAAAGAATACGGCGCGCATTTGGCGAGTATATGGATAACGTTCTCCCATGGCGAAGGTCTTATCAGTGAATATCACCGCAGTAGTTCATGAAGGTGCTTGGACTGGCAGCGAAGGACGTACCGGAATTGATAAACGTCCTGCCGATGGACCAATTAAATTTGCAAACGATTCAGTAGCCGGTGATGTGGTTGTAGATCGCAAACATCACGGTGGTTACGACAAGGCGGTTTATACATATGCGCGAGAAGATTCAGATTGGTGGGAAAAAGAAATTGGTCGCCCATTAACCAACGGGGCATTCGGAGAAAATCTAACTACCGAAGGTATCGATGTAAACGCTGCAGTAATCGGTGAACGTTGGCAGATCGGTTCAGTGATTCTCGAAGTATCTGAACCACGTATTCCATGTCGAGTATTCGCAGGCTTTTGGGATCGACCAACTTTAATTAAAGATTTCACAGCAGCTCGACGTTCGGGTACTTACTTGCGAATCATTCAAGAAGGTGAAATTTCTGCAAACGATGAGTTAATTGTGGTCAGTAAACCCGAACACGGTGTGACTATTAACGATGTATTCGCAGCTAAAGCAGGTGAGCGTGGGAAGATTACTCAGTTAAAGCAAGCAGAGCAGCTCTCTGATAAATATAAAGAGTGGCTCGCAAAACTATAAGGAGTCCCATGAGCAAGAAGTTATTCGCTGAGTTCCTCGGAACTTTCACTTTAATTTTCCTAGGCGCTGGAGCAATTGTTTCCGGTAAAGCAGATTTAGCAGGCGTAGCTTTCGCTCACGGTTTAGCAATCTTCGTAATGGTTTCATCGCTAGCTGGAATTTCAGGTGCGCATTTCAATCCAGCAGTATCAGCAGCAATGTTGATCACCAAAAAGATCTGCGGTCAAGATTTCCTTTACTTTGTTCTTGCTCAATTAGCTGGTGCAACAGTCGCATCACTTGCTCTTAATTACATTTACGGTCATGGAAATGGTTATGGCTTACCTGCAATTGCAGAAGGCACATCTACTGGTGGCGGTGTTCTTGCAGAAATTCTTGGCACAGCGCTTCTATTGTTCGTAATTTTCGGAGTTGCAGTCGATAAGCGAAGTGTTGCTTCATCTCATCCAGGACTTCCAATTGGTCTAACTATTACCGCAATTATTTTGTCCGTTGGTCCTATCACTGGCGCGGCGTTAAATCCTGCACGTTGGTTTGGACCTGCGTTGGTATCAGGCGACTGGACTAACGCTTGGGTTTACATCCTTGGCCCAATCGCAGGTGCAGTACTTGCAGCGCTTACTTACACCTCAATCGCAAAGCCAAAGTAATTTGTAATTGAAAAGTAAGTTAGCTGTTGGTTTTCCAGTCTTCCTCGCATCAATCAACATGCGCGCAGGGCTGGTTCTAATTGGTCCGCTTATCCCGATTCTAAAAGCGTATTTTGATTTAAACACCACGCAGATTTCTATACTAGCTGCGATTCCGCTGATCTGTTTTGCGGGATCAAGTTTGATTATGGGGTTTGTTAGTCGATTGGGTTCAAGCAACAAAATCATCACATGGTCGTTAATTTCTCTGTCGGTGGCTTTGATTGCACGCGCTTTTACCGGTGAAGTCGGTTTATTCGTATTCTCATTTCTTATGGGAGTCTCAATTGCAGTTATGAATTATGAAATTCCTGCTTGGGTTAAAGAACATGCGCCAAATGATTCAGGTTTTATGACCGGCATCTACGTAACCATCATGGGAATCTTTGCCGCAATTTCAATTGCGATAACGGTGCCGCTTGCCGAGTTAAATTCGCTTTCGTGGCGCATGTCTATGTTGCCATGGATGATAGTTGCAATGCTCAGCGCGCTTTACTGGAAAATACGCATGAAAGATGGCGGGGAAGTTGTTGTTAAGAAAGCGCCACATTTCTGGCAATCGAAAGCATTCCGTAATCCAATCGCTTGGGCTCTAGTTTTCTTCTTTGGTTTGGAATCAATGGCTTTCTACGCAACAGCCACTTGGTTTCCAACTCTTTTAACAACTAAAGGATTTACGCTTCGTGATGCTGCCATAGCAGTTTCAATTTCGGGGATTATCGGAAGCGGCGTAAGCATCGCCGTGCCACATTACGTTGAGAATTTGGAAGATCCACGTTGGGCGATTGTCATAGTTTCAGCATTGATGACATTTGCTTTCTTCATGATTACTGTTCAAGATGGCAGCATTCTGCTTCTTTGGTTAACGCTTTCAAATATTGGTATATCAATAATCTTTCCAATTGCATTATTACTATACGGCGCAAAATCCGATTCACCTGAGGCTACTCGCAATTTATCTACAATGGTCCAGTCTCTCGCATACGTTCTCTCATCAACTGGGCCGCTATTTATGGGCATGCTGCATGACCACTTCAATAGTTGGGATGTAGCCATGTACGGAATCGTTGTACTCTGTATTTTGCAATTAATTACTGGTTGGATTGTTGGCAAACCAAGCAAGATTGAATACTAATGAACATCGTTGCAAATTTACGAAGCTCTATTGAGAAAATAATTGCAACTGCAAACGCGGCACCAGAACCTGAAGAAGGGGAATGGCCAAAACAGGTGGTGCTAGGTCATCTTATAGATGTAGACATTGAAGTTTGGATGACTCGAATAGATTTAATGGTTAATGCACAGAAAAATGATGAAAATTCTCCTCAGTTTGCCTGGTGGGAGCCTGACCCAATTCTGACTCGTGAAAAATACGGATCGTTCACATTCGAGATGGTTCAATCTGTTTTGATCGCAACTAGAGATAAGTTAATCACCAAGTATGAGACATTAAGCGCTCAAGAAAAGAGAGCGACTGCGAAGCATGAAACTTTTGGTGAATTAGATATCGATGGCCTGATGCGTGAGGTACTCATTCACGATGCGGAACATGCAAATAGTTTTAAGTAATTTCTAACTAAAGTGGACGATACTGGGATCGAACCAGTGACCCCCACAATGTCAATGTGGTGCTCTACCGCTGAGCCAATCGTCCGGGTCGGGAAATTCTAACTTACTTAATCGTGGCGACCGTAATCGTCTTCGATACGCTCAATATCGTCTTCACCGAAGTAAGTTCCGGTCTGAACTTCAATAAAGAGCATCGGAACTTTTCCGCTATTTCCGATTCGGTGTAATTGATTTGCTTGCACAGTTACGGTGTCGCCAGCTTCAACAGTGATGATCTTGTCATCAATCTGAACTTCTGCGGTTCCGTAAACTACGTACCAATGTTCGCTACGGAATTTGTGGCGCTGCAAAGATAAACGCTTACCTGGGTCAACCCAGATTGATTTCACTTTATGTGTCGGAAGATCTTGAAGAACTTCGTAGCGACCCCAAGGGCGGTTTGGTCCGTCAGTCATGAGAAGAGTTTATTTTCCTTTGATGATTAATGAAACAAATTGGAGGTGGAAACGGGATTTGAACCCGTGTAGAGGGATTTGCAGTCCCTTGCCTCGCCTCTCGGCCATTCCACCAATACTGAAGTTGAAACTGCTGCATAAATAACTGGAGCGGACGACGGGGTTCGAACCCGCGACCTGAACCTTGGCAAGGTTCCGCGCTACCAACTGCGCTACGTCCGCAAACTTGCGTGGCAAAATCTAGCGTAAGAGGTGAGCCAAGCGCAAAAGCGCTAAATTCACCGCCATGGAGAGCGCTTATTTCTGGATGGGCGGGCAATTAGCAACTGAGCTAATCGCTATTACCAACGACCCGTCAGAAATTGATGATGGATTCTGGGCAATCACCACAACATTTGATGGCCACTTCACCGGTGCAAAATTTGGAAAAGTTGTCGAAAGTAGTTGGCACTATCCATATAAACCACTTCAAACTAAAGGTTGGAGCTCTTCACATAATAAAGAGCGTTACTGCAAATTAGTTGATAATTTTCGTGAAGAGATTGCAAATGGAAATGTTTATCAAGTCAATGCTTGTCGAGTATTAACTCTAGATAGCGATGAAAGCATCGAGGGATTATTGGCTGGCTTCTTGGAAAATAATCCTGCGAAGTATGCAGGCTTTTTAAAGATTCCTGGGCTAGAGATCGCATCAGCATCTCCAGAGACTTTTCTCGAGCGTCGCGGTGAGGTTTTGAAATCTTCGCCAATTAAAGGCACTAGAAAAGCTGGGCTTACAGGACCTTTCCCAGAGAAAGATGAATCAGAGAACATCATGATCGTTGATCTGATGAGAAATGATTTAGGTCGAGTCTGCATCGAAGATTCTGTACAGGTGCCGAAATTACTTGGTATAGAAGAGTTGCCAGGGCTCGCGCATTTAGTGAGTGATGTAGTCGGGCAATTAAAACCAGGTACAACTTGGAAAGAGATTTTCGATGCCACTTTGCCACCAGGTTCGGTATCAGGTGCGCCTAAGTCTTCAGCAATTAAATTGATTAAAGAATATGAAGCAATTGATCGTGGACCATATTGCGGTGCCTTTGGTTGGATTCATGGCGATAACGCAGATTTAGCCGTCGCAATTAGAACTTTTTGGAGCGATGGAAGTTCAATAAAATTTGGTACAGGTGCTGGAATTACTTGGGGTAGTGATGCGCAAGCTGAATGGGACGAGACCGAACTGAAGGCAGCGCGATTAATATCGATCGCTTCAGGTGATTTCAAATGAAAAACCTAGGCGATGCTTGGGCAAGTGGCAGCGGAGTATTTGAAACAATCCGCGTTGAAGATAACCAAGTATTTGCGCTACATAGACATCATTGCCGCGCTAAAGAGGCGGCCGACAAGTTGGGTTTTGAGATTCCAGCAGAAAAAGATGTTGCAAACGAAAGTTATCAAGTTATACGTGCTGATGATTATGGGTTAGGTCGTCTGCGTTGGCACTTCGATCGCGACGGAGAGTTCACAATTTCTTACATTCCATTTGAAGATCCAACATCACCCGCCAGATTAACCATTGTTGATGAGCGTTCCGAAAACTATGAAGTCAGAAATAAAGAGTATCCATATAAGAATCTAGAGCTACTTGAAAGAATCAAAGCAAGTGGCTTCGATGACGGAATGGTTTTAACTAAAGATGGTCAATTAACTGAAACCGCTGTCGCATCGCTACTTCTTAAAATTGGTGGACAGTGGGTAACACCACCGCTTTCGAGTGGAATTCTCAACGGAGTAGTCCGAGCGCTAGTTTTAGAAGCAGGCCTTGCAACGGTTCGCAGAATTGATGAGTCTGAGATTTCCAATATTGAATCAGGGCTACTTTTAACATCTCTTCGTAATGCGCAGGTAATCGGAGAGATTGCAGGGCGAAAATTAACTGTTGATAATGAAAAGTGTGCTGAGATACATAAATTGATGAATGAATTTAAAGGGCGTTAGGTAGACTTCCGCACATGTCCGATATTTCAATCAAGGTAGATGGCCAAGCGCGATCCGTCGCCGCCGATCAAAAACCTACCCATATCTTCGCTGACCAGAAGGAAATCGTGGTCTGCAAAGTAAATGGAGAATTGAAAGATCTCTGGACCGATCTTAAAGATGGTGATGACGTTGAAGGCATCAGCATCTCGTCTCCTGATGGACTTAACGTACTTCGCCACTCAACTGCACACGTAATGGCGCAAGCAGTTCAGCAAGTATTTGCACAGACTCGTCTGGGTATTGGTCCACCAATCAAAGATGGTTTTTATTACGACTTCGAACCGGAACGTCCTTTTAATCCAGAAGATTTAGAGAAGCTAGAAAGCGCGATGCGTAAGATCATTAAAGATGGTCAACGTTTCCGTCGTCGCGTGACTACAGAAGCAGATGCGCTTAAAGAACTTGCTCACGAACCGTATAAGTGTGAATTGATCGGCATCAAAGGCGATCAAGGTGATGAATCTTCAGTTGAAGTTGGCGGAACTGAGCTAACTATTTATGACAATTTAGGACGTGACGGTCAACCAGTTTGGTCTGATCTCTGCCGCGGTCCGCACCTACCTTCAACAAAACATATTCCGGCATTTAAGTTGATGCGTACTGCTGCAGCATATTGGCGCGGTTCTGAGAAGAATCCAATGCTGCAACGTATCTACGGAACAGCATGGCCTTCACCTGAAGAGCTACAGGCATATTTAGATTTACTTGCAGAGGCAGAGAAGCGCGATCATCGCCGCTTAGGTAACGAACTTGATCTCTTCTCATTCCCAGATGAGATTGGTTCTGGTCTTGCAGTCTTCCATCCAAAGGGCGGCGTGGTTCGCATGGCGATGGAAGATTATTCACGTAAGCGCCATATTGAAGAGGGATACCAATTTGTGTATTCACCTCATTTAACTAAATCAACGCTTTTTGAAGTTTCCGGCCACTTGGATTGGTACTCAGAAGGTATGTACCCACCAATGATCATGGATGAAGAACTTCATGCTGATGGCACAATTAAAAAGCCAGGGCAGAAGTACTACATGAAACCGATGAACTGCCCAATGCATATTCTTATTTATAAGTCTCGCGGCCGTTCATATCGCGAACTTCCATTACGCGCATTCGAATTCGGAACTGTTTACCGATATGAGAAATCAGGCGTGGTTCATGGTTTAACTCGCGCTCGAGGATTTACTCAAGACGATGCGCATATTTTCTGCACCAAAGAGCAGATGCCAGCAGAGCTAGATTCACTTCTAACTTTCGTCCTTAACTTGCTACGTGATTATGGTCTGCAAGATTTCTATCTAGAGCTTTCAACTAAAAATCCTGAGAAGTATGTTGGCGATGATGCTGATTGGGATGCAGCTACGGATATTTTACGTAAAGCAGCTGAAGCACAGAATCTAGAACTAGTTATGGATCCAGGTGGAGCAGCTTTCTACGGACCAAAGATTTCAGTACAAGCCAAAGATGCAATTGGTCGTACTTGGCAGATGTCTACTATCCAAGTTGATTTCCAATTGCCACAGCGATTTGAAATGGAATATCAATCAAGCGATGGTTCACGTCAACGACCGGTAATGATTCACCGTGCGTTATTTGGTTCTATTGAACGCTTCTTCGGAGTTCTTACCGAACACTATGCAGGCGCATTCCCACCATGGCTTGCTCCAGTACAAGTAATGGCGATTCCAGTTGCAGATGCTTTTGCACCTTATCTACAAGAGATTGTGGCAAAGATGCGCGCCGAAGGTATTCGTGCAGAGATTGATTTATCTGATGATCGCATGCAGAAGAAAGTTCGCAATGCGCAGATGGAGAAGATTCCATTCATGATTATTGCCGGTGAAGAAGATCAAGCTAATGGCGCTGTTTCATTCCGCTTCCGTGATGGTTCACAGAAGAATGGAATTCCAGTTGCTGATGCAATTGCAGAGATCGTTCAGACCGTTAAGGATCGTAAGCAGGTTTAAATGGAGTACCTAGAAGGCGGAGCGGGGATGCCAGATGCCTGGCAACGTCTCTGGGCTCCCCATCGACTTGGTTATATCAAAGGCGAAAACCGCCCATTAGCTTCAAATGATGTTCCTTGTCCTTTCTGCGAAATTCCAAATAAAGATGATCGCGAAGGTCTAGTTGTTCATCGCGGCAAAGAGGCTTACGTGGTTATGAATTTATATCCATATAACCCTGGACACTTATTGGTCTGCGCATTTCGCCACGTTGCTGATTTAACTGAGTTAACTGAATCAGAACGAAATGAAATTTCAGCTTTAACTTCTCACGCGATGGTTACCTTGCGAAAAGTATCTGCGCCAGCTGGCTTTAATTTAGGGATGAATCAAGGTGCAATCAGCGGAGCTGGAGTAGCGGCGCATATTCACCAACATGTAGTGCCGCGTTGGTCGGGAGATGCAAACTTCATGCCAATTATTGGACAGACAAAGGTGCTACCTCAGCTACTCACCGATACGCGCGATGCGTTAGCTGATGCTTGGTAACTTTTCTAGATAACTTTTAACAATATCTACACCTAGATTAAATTCCGGATCGTTGAGTAAAACTGGAATGGCAGGGAAGAAAATTCCGGCAGCAAATCCATCTTCACCAGCAGCCTCTTTCTGCGCTAAATATTCTTCACGGAACTCTGCAACTAACTCAAGGTGTTCTGGATCTGCATCCGTTATTTGTCCGGTGCGGTAGTTGTTGATTTTCAAAGTATCTAAATTAATTAGCGCGCAAGGAGAACCGTCGTCATCGTGTAGTACAAGTAATGGTGTTGCTACATCATCCAACAAACGTTTTGCTAAAACCACGGCATCATCGAAGTCTTGCAAACCTTCGTTAAAACCGGTTATCACCAAGATGCGTGGAAGTAAAAGCTCATCGAATTGATGCCAAAGATCGACAGTCTTCTGGTCCACTCCGGAACTTGCATTGATTGCGAAGATAGCGGCTGCAATTTCAGAATCGACCTCATCGGAAACTGGTGCGCCGAGTGCGTTAGATAACGCAGCGGTAGCGGCACTTGGATGGCCATAAAGACGCCAAATGTTTCCGGTTTCCATGGGCTAAAGCCTACGATGTACCAATGATTAGTTCGCGCATGAAACCAGCGGTGGTCAAAGTAATTACGCCGTTCTGTCGTGGACTTCTAAAAATCGGTGTGACACCTGACATGATGACAATCTTTGGCACATCAATAGTCGTTTTAGGATCTTGGTTCCTCTTAGCACAAGGAAAAATTCTCGCCTCTCTAATAATTATTGGGTTAGCGCTTTTAACTGATTTATTAGATGGAACCATGGCGCGAATCTCCGAACGCGGTGCAAGCAAATGGGGCAACTTCTTAGATTCGACCTTGGATCGCATTTCAGATGGCGCAGTGCTTCTGGGTCTTGCATATTATTTAGAATCAATTAACGATCGATTATTTGTTCCAACAATGGCGACGCTAATGATTGGCGCCATCGTTCCTTATGCTCGAGCAAAAGCTGAGAGCCTTGGAATTGAATGTAAAGGTGGATTTGCAGAGCGCACCGAACGCTTAGTGATGCTCGGAATCGCGGGCGCTCTTCATTTGGCGGGAATTACTTGGGCGCTTGATGCAGGTGTTTGGACACTATTAGTTTTATCTGCGGTGACTGTTTACCAGCGCATGGCAATCGTTTGGAGAGCAACTAGGTGAGCGCCTACGCCTATCTAATTGGATGGCGCATCGTTAGATTCTTACCCGAATCAATCGCTTACAAACTCTTTTTTGCAATTGGCGATTATGTTTATCGCAAAGATGGCAAGAGCATTAAAAGGTTACGTGGCAATATGCAACGGGCATCAGGAAAAACCGGCTCACAACTAGAAGAGTTAACCAAAGATGCGATGCGTTCTTATATGCGTTATTGGTGTGACACTTTCAGAATGCCAGATTGGTCAGCTTCAAAAATTGATCAAGATGTAGAACTTATAAATGCGGAAGTATTCACAGGTCCTCTTGATGCTGGCAAAGGCGTAGTCGTTGCCTTGCCACACTCTGGAAACTGGGATCATGCAGCTGCCTTCTTCTTAGGTCGTGGATATAAGGCAGTTACAGTCGCAGAGCGTTTAAAACCAGAGAAGGTATTTCAGGCGTTTCTTAAGTATCGTCAAGATTTAGGGTTGGAAGTTCTATCTACTGACATGCGCACGATTCCAACTTTAATTACCCGCGCTAAGCAAGGATTTATTGTTGCTTTAGTTGCAGATCGTGATTTGAGTTCAAGCGGGGTAGAAGTTGATTTCTTGGGAGCAACTTCAAAGATGCCAGCGGGTCCAATGGCAATTGCAAAGAAAGCAGATGTCGATCTGATCGGTGCATTTATTGTTTACACCGCAACTTCAATTAAAATTTACTTTGAGAAGTTGGATTACTCGGTTCAAGCAGAAGCGGATTTCTTTGCCAAACACTTACGCGAACATCCAGTTGATTGGCATATGTTGCAGAGGATCTGGATAAATGATTGATCGTCCTCTTAATATCGGAATTGTCTGTCCCTATGGTTGGGATGCACCAGGTGGAGTGCAAGCGCATATTGCCGATCTAAGACAATACTTAGTAAATAAGGGCCATACGGTTTCAGTACTCGCACCTACCGCAGATGAAGATTCGCTTCCTGATTGGGTTGTTAGCGCTGGCAAGCCACTCTCTATTCCATATAACGGCGCTGTTGCTCGCGTACTTTTCGGACCGGTTGCTTTCGCAAAAGTTAAGCAGTGGATCTCTGAAAATGAATTCGATCTACTTCATCTACACGAACCAGCAATTCCAAGTATTTCTTTATTGGCTTGCTGGGCTGCGGAAGGCCCAATGGTCGGAACTTTCCATGCTTCTGCAAAGAAACAGAAAGCAAGTTTCGCAATTGTGCCAATCCTTGAACCGGTTATCGAAAAACTCTCTGCTCGTATTGCAGTTAGCGAAGCAGCGCGCGAAACTCTGATGGCGCACCTAGAAACAGATGCAGTAGTAATTCCAAATGGAATTTATGCCGCGAAAATGGCCGGAACAGTTCGCCCTGAATGGAGCGGTCAAACGCTTGGTTTTATGGGACGTTTCACTGAACCTCGTAAGGGTTTAAAGGTATTAATCGATGCTTTGCCGATCATCAGTCGTTTTGCTCCGGAAATTAAAGTTTTAGTTGCAGGTCCAGGAGATCCAGAAGAGTTCTTAAAAGATATTGATCCACAACTTCGCAGTCGTATCCAATTCTTAGGAAGGCTTTCAGAGCAGGAGAAGGCAGATTTCATGTCTTCGGTTGGCGCATACATCGGACCAAATACCGGTGGCGAATCTTTTGGAATTATTCTTGCCGAGGCGCTTGCAGGTGGTGCAGCTGTTGTGGCATCCGACATTCCGGCTTTCGCTGCGGTTCTGCAAAATGGCAAGTACGGAAAACTCTTCAAATCAGAAGATTCAACCGATTTAGCAAAAGTAATTATCGATCTCTTCCGCAATAAGGAAGAGCGAGATGAGTTAGCTAAAGCAGGTCAAAATTATGCACAGCGATTTGATTGGGATGTAGTTGCGCATGACATTTTTGAAGTTTATGAGATGGCAATTGTCGGTAGCGGTAAAGTAGGTCTAGTTGCTGATAATCGACCTTGGAACAGGATGTGGAATCGCTAATGTCGCAAACCGCGCTCTACATCGCGCTACTCGTCCTCTTTCTTTGGTACTTATCTTTCACTGCAACGCGATTAGATCGACTTCATCATCGAGTCGAAACTAGTTGGGCAGCGCTAGATAGCCTGCTGCAACGTCGCGCAGCAATAGCGCTAGAGATTGCGCATTCATCATTTGCTGATCCTGGAATGGCTTTGATTCTCAATCAGGCAGCGCATATGGCCCGCGAAGCGGATATCAGCGAACGTTCAGAATCCGAAAGTGGACTTACCGGTTCGCTCGGTTTACTTCTGATGAACGTGCAAGAAAACACTGATGATGCGCTTCTAAAAGAACTTAGTGATATCACCGACAAGATTCGCGTTGCGGTTAAATTGCATGTCGAAGCAGTGAACCGAACCCAATTAGTTCGTCGCAAATTAATCGTGAAAGCCTTCCGATTAGCAGGTCGAGCTCCGCTGCCATCCATACATAAGTTTGAAGAAGATGCGATTTAAAGCCCTTGCAATTATTGCGCTAATTACCTTAACCGCATGTGGTGGGGGAAAAACTTCAGCACTCAGCGGAAAAGAGGCGCCCGATGGTCCAATCATTGTTGTAAAGATTGATGACACCAATGAAGCACATCCACAAGTTGGAATCGATAAAGCAGATCTGATTTATATCGAACAAGTCGAAGGTGGTCTAGTTCGATTAGCTGCAATCTTTTCAACTGAAATTCCTGATCACATAGGTCCAGTCCGAAGTGCGCGCATCTCTGATATTGATTTAATGTCGCAATTTGGAAAAGTTGCATTTTTCTATTCAGGTGCACAATCTAAGTTGCTGCCAGTTATACGTGCTGCGAATTTGCATGACCTTGGCGCTGAACATGAATCACCAAAGTTGTACACCAGAGATTCAACTAGGACTGCGCCTTATGACATGGTGCTTTACGGTCCAGAAGTTAAAAGTCGAATCGCCAATCTCGATGTAGCGAAAGCGAGCAGTATCGGTTGGAGTTTTGGAAAACTTTCAAATAGGGGCAACGCAATTACTTCGGTAAAAGTTCATTGGCCAGCTGCAAATTATTCGGCAAAGTGGAATGGCAAGAGTTGGGATCTCTTCCATAATGGCAATGCAGATTTAACGAGCAATGGAATTCAGATCTCTCCATCAACTTTCGTTATTCAGAATGTTCTCATTACCGATTCAATTTATAAGGATAAGTTGGGTGGAATCACGCCGCTATCTGTAACCGTTGGAGAAGGAACTGGTTGGGTTTTACGCAATGGATTTGCAATAAAGGCCACCTGGAATAGACCTGATGCATCATCTGGAACAACTTGGAGCGATTCTGAAGGCAATGAAATCAAATTTGCACCCGGACAAGTTTGGGTAGCGCTTACAGACCAAGCTCCCGAATTTACGGCTGCACCATCTAAGAAGTAGAATTCCCGACATGGCTGAATACACAGGTACAGCGCGCGTTAAGCGCGGAATGGCGGAGATGCTCAAGGGCGGCGTAATTATGGACGTCGTCGATTCAGAGCAGGCAAAGATTGCTGAAGATGCTGGCGCAGTTGCTGTTATGGCGCTTGAGCGAGTACCTGCAGATATTCGCGCACAAGGTGGCGTAGCTCGTATGTCAGATCCTGACATGATTGAAAAGATTAAAGCTGCAGTATCTATCCCTGTAATGGCAAAGGCTCGTATTGGCCACTTTGCTGAAGCGCAGATTCTCGAATCACTTGGCGTTGATTACATCGACGAATCAGAAGTTTTAACTCCGGCAGATTATTCAAACCATATCGACAAGTGGGGCTTCAAAGTTCCTTTCGTCTGTGGCGCAACAAATCTTGGTGAAGCGCTTCGTCGTATCAACGAAGGTGCAGCGATGATTCGTTCCAAGGGCGAAGCTGGTACAGGTGATGTTTCAAATGCGGTTACACATATGCGCACCATCGGCGGAGAAATTCGTCGCCTAACTTCAATGCGCGAAGATGAACTTTATGTAGCGGCTAAAGAGCTTATGGCTCCATACGAATTAGTTAAAGAAGTTGCAGCAACAGGCAAGCTTCCAGTGGTGCTATTTACTGCTGGCGGAATTGCTACTCCTGCGGATGCATCTCTAATGATGCAACTTGGCGCAGATGGCGTATTCATCGGATCAGGTATCTTCAAGTCAGGCAACCCTGCACAGCGTGCATCTGCTTGCGTGAAGGCGACAACTTTCTATAACGATGCAAAGGTTGTTGCAGATGTATCTCGTGGCTTAGGCGATGCAATGGTTGGAATCAACGTTGCAGATATTCCTGTGCCACACCGATTGGCAGAACGCGGCTGGTAAATGCGCGTTGGCGTTCTTGCGCTTCAAGGTGATTTTCGCGAGCACATTGCAGCCTTAAGTGCAGTTGGCGTCGATGCAGTTGCGGTTAAAACTGCAGCTGAAATCAATGCAGTAGATGCTTTGGTTTTCCCTGGTGGCGAATCAACAACTATCGCTAAATTGGCACGCATCTTTGATGTCTTTGATGTAATCCAAAAACGCATTCAATCAGGTACACCTATTTATGGATCTTGCGCAGGTCTAATTCTTCTGGCAAATAAAATTCTTGATGGAGCAGAAGGTCAAGAAACTTTCGGTGGGTTAAATATCGTTGCACGCCGAAATGCATTTGGCCGCCAAGTCGATTCATTTGAAGGCGAAATCGATTTCAAAAACGTAGGGAAGTTAAACGGCGTATTTATCCGAGCTCCGTGGGTCGAGGAAGTTGGTCCAGATGTAGAAGTTCTTGCGACTTCACATGGCCATCCGGTAGCAGTACGTCAAGGAAATATTCTGGCGACATCTTTTCACCCTGAATTAACAAATGATCACGCGGTACATCGCTACTTCGTTGAAGAGATTTGCAAGGGCAAGTAGTATCTGGGCGTTATTAAAGGTGGGTGTTAACAATGTCAGGCCATTCCAAATGGGCGACGACCAAGCATAAGAAAGCCATCATCGATGCGCGACGTGCTAAGAGTTTTGCAAAGCTAACAAAAGCAATCGAAGTTGCAGCACGTAATGGCGGTGCGGATATTTCAGGTAATCCTGCGCTCTACGATGCAATCCAAAAAGCGAAGAAGACATCTGTACCTAACGACAATATTGACCGCGCAATTAAACGCGGTGCTGGCTTAGAAGATGGTGCTGCTACATACGAGACCATCATGTACGAAGGTTATGGACCAGCTGGCGT
Organism: uncultured Actinomycetes bacterium; assembly: GCA_964565165.1. GTDB lineage: Bacteria > Actinomycetota > Actinomycetes > Nanopelagicales > Nanopelagicaceae > ZLKRG08. The sequence goes on from CAZMDJ010000001.1 coordinate 15,793, forward strand.
TGCAATCATGATCGAATGTTTGACCGACAACCGCAATCGTGCAGCATCTGAAGTTCGCGTTGCGGTTACCCGTAACGGTGGCAACATGGCAGATCCAGGATCTGTTGCTTATCTATTTAATCGCAAGGGTGTCGTGGTTGTACCTAAGAGCAGTGGCGCGACTGAAGATTCATTAATGGAAGCAACACTTGATGCTGGCGCAGAAGAGATTAAGGATCTAGGAGATACTTTCGAAATTATCTCTGAAGCTTCAGATATGGTCGCAGTGCGTACTGCTTTGCAGAGCGCAAATATTGATTACGACTCAGCTGATTCTTCATTCCTTCCAACGATGTCGATTCCAGTTACCGATCCAGAAGTTGCAAAGAAACTTTTCGATTTAATCGATGCAATTGAAGAGTCTGATGAAGTTCAGAACGTATACGGTAATTTTGATGTTTCTGATGAGGTCATGGAGAAGGCAGCGAGCCTCTAAGGTAAAAGCACCGCTCTAATTTAGGATTTGGAGCATGCGCGTCTTAGCTATCGACCCGGGTCTAACCCGTTGCGGTATTGGCGTAATTGAATCAAGCAACATGAGCTTGGTGGCCGTAGGCGTCTTAAAGAGCTCTGCTGAGGCAGCAATTGAATCTCGCCTTAAAGATATTGATGCGCAGATTCGCGAATGGATCTTGCTGCACCAGCCAGATGTAATTGCAATCGAACGAGTATTTTCACAACAGAATTTACGTACCGTTATGGGTACAGCACAGGTTGCAGGTATTGCACTTCTTGCTGCTGCGCAATCAGATATCAAAGTTGTAATGCATACGCCTTCTGAGGTTAAGGCAGCAGTTACCGGCAGCGGTCGCGCTAAGAAAGATCAAGTTGCAGATATGGTGCAACGAATTCTTAAACTTGAAACTATTCCAAAACCCGTAGATGCAACAGATGCGCTTGCACTTGCAATCTGTCATGTATGGCGCGGTAGCGGTAATGATCGCATCGCAGCTGCTGTTTCGAAAGAGAAGAAGCGGTTACTTGCGCTAAAGGGTGGCGCATGATCGCTTCATTATTCGGAACAATTCGTTCGCTCAAATTAGATCAAGCGGTAATTGATGTGAATGGTGTTGGCTACCTACTTCATATAACTCCAAAAACATCTGGCCACTTAAGTATTGGCCGCGATTTCCAAGTCTTCACATCTCTCGTGGTCCGCGAAGATGCAATGACGCTTTTTGCTTTTACTGATAGCGATCAACGAGAACTCTTCGAATTGGTACAAACAGTTTCAGGTATCGGCCCTAAGGTTGCGCTAGCGATTACAGCGGCTATGGGTATTGATGATTTGGCGCATGCAGTTAATTCAAAGGATGAAGGCGCAATTGCCGCTGTCCAAGGAATCGGCAAAAAAGGCGCACAGCGTCTAATTCTTGAACTCACTGGAAAACTAGATTTCACTCATCCAGCTAGCAAGAGCGTTGGATTCTCTTGGCGCGATCAACTAATTGATGCGCTAACAGGTTTAGGTTTCGCACGTCGCCAAGCTGAAGTTGCTGTGAATGAGATTGCGGCGAATAGAGATGCGTCTGAATTAAGTTCGCTCACACCATCTGAACTATTAAAGATGGCACTTTCACACGCAAATACGCAAAAAGGTTTGGGTAAATGAGCGACCGCATAGTTTCCCCGGATGCAGGTAGCGAAGAGAGCGCTTCAGAACATGCGCTACGACCAAAATCTTTAACTGAATTTGTCGGACAACAACGAGTCCGCGAACAAGTTAGCGTGTTACTGCAATCTGCAAAGAGTCGTGGGGTAGCTGCGGATCACATGTTGTTATCTGGTCCTCCGGGTTTAGGTAAAACCACTCTGGCATTTATTCTCGCCGAAGAGCTTGGTGCTCCAATTCGAATTACTAGCGGCCCAGCAATTACTCATGCTGGTGATTTAGCGGCAATCCTTTCATCGCTTACTGAAGGAGAGATTCTCTTTCTTGATGAAATCCATCGTTTAACCAGACCGGCGGAAGAGTTGCTCTATTTAGCCATGGAAGATTTTCGTGTAGATGTAGTTGTAGGTAAAGGTCCAGGCGCAACTGCAATTCCATTAGACCTTCCGAAATTTACTTTAGTTGGCGCAACTACTCGCGCCGGTCTATTGCCACCACCGCTTCGTGATCGCTTTGGTTTTACAGCCCATATGGAATTCTACGAAAATGATGATTTAGCAAAGATCATCGAACGTTCAGCGAAACTTTTACGTATCGATATCGATGGAAAATCAGTTGCAGAGATTGCTGGTCGTTCTCGCGGAACTCCACGTATTGCTAACCGTTTGCTTCGAAGAGTTCGAGATTTTGCTTTAGTTAAAAACGTTTCAAAGATTGATCTAGCAACAACACAGAGCGCTCTTGAAATGTACGAAGTGGATTTGATCGGTTTAGATCGATTAGACCGCGCTGTTCTGCAAGCTCTAGTTGAACGCTTCAATGGTGGGCCAGTTGGTTTATCAACTCTGGCTATTGCAGTTGGAGAAGAGACGGAAACTGTTGAATCTGTCGCGGAACCATTTTTAGTTCGCACTGGCTTATTGGCGCGAACTTCACGCGGTCGAGTTGCAACCCCTGCTGGCTTTAGTCATTTGGGCCACAAATCGCCTCAAGGTTGGAGCCTTTTCGACAGTTCGGAAGGCTAGGCAATAAACTCTCGCCCTATGTCTACGAACACACAGGGACCAAAGGGCCAACGCCCGGTTAGAACTCTGCTGGCTTTAGCCCTAGTTCTAATTATCGGAATCGCATCAGCCGTTATCTCAAAGGCGACCTCAATTCATTTGGGTCTAGATCTTCGAGGCGGCACGAGCGTCACACTTCAACCACGTATCTCTGAAGGTACATCTGGAAAGGTAACAAGCGCTGCGATTGATCAAGCTGTATCAATTATTCGTAGCCGCGTTAACTCACTCGGTGTTGCTGAATCAGAAGTTACAGCACAGGGTAGCGGTGCTAATCGACAGATTGTGATTTCAGTTCCAGGGGACACTGGTCGTCGAATCGTTGAACTTGTAGGCAACACTGCAGAACTTCGCTTCCGCCAAGTTCTAGCTGAATCAACTTCAGGTGCCGCATCAGGGGCTGGCGCATCGACACCAGTTTCAGGTGTGAGCGCAGAGATCAACGCAAAATATGCTGCAATTGATTGTTCAACACTAGCAGCGCGTCAGAATTTAGGTGGAGATTCACCAGAGCAGACCATCGTTACTTGTGCACGTAACTCTGCAACTAAATACATCCTTGGTCCAGCTGAAGTTGTAGGCCGCGAAGTTTCAAAGGCATCTGCAGGTTTAGATACTCAAGCTGGAAATGTTTGGACAGTACAACTAACTTTTAATAATGATGGCACAAAGAAGTTTGGTGCAATTACTCAGCGCGTAACAGGACTTGCATCTCCTCAAAATCAAGTAGCGATTGTTCTGGATGGTCTTGTGGTTTCAGCTCCACGAATTACCGAAGCAATCATGTCGGGCAATGCGCAGATCACTGGTTCATTTACTCAGCAAGATGCAACAGATCTAGCAAATGTACTAAAATATGGTGCGCTTCCTCTTGCATTCGATCGTGGTGAAGTTCAGCAGATATCTCCAACACTTGGCAAAGATCAGCTTCATGCAGGTTTGCTAGCAGGTGGACTTGGCCTACTTCTAGTTATGCTTTACATCTTCTTGTTCTACCGTGGTCTTGGAGTTGTTTCAGCAGGTTCATTGATTATTGCTGGTGCGTTTACATACGTAACCTTCTTACTATTAGGTAAAACCATTGGATTTACACTGACATTGGCAGGTATTGCCGGTGCGATCGTCTCTATCGGTATTACCGCCGACTCATTTATCGTCTACTTCGAACGTGTACGTGATGAGGTACGAGAAGGTCGTTCACTACGTTCTGCTGTTGAATCAGGTTGGATTCGAGCTCGTCGCACCATCTTGGTTGCGGACTTCGTTTCAATCATTGCAGCTGCGTTGCTTTACTTCTTTGCAGTCGGCGGTGTGCGTGGTTTCGCATTCACACTCGGAATTTCAACTCTGATCGACTTGCTTGTGGTCTTCTTCTTCACCAAGCCAATGATGAGCTTGATTGGTCGTTCAAAGTTTTATAACTCAGGTCGCGCGATAACAGGTGTATCTCGCAAGAGCCTTGGATTGGAGGCGTAAGCATGTCAAAGCTAACAGGTTTAGGTGGTCGTCTTTATACAGGCGAAACTTCAATTGACATCATTGGTAAGAGAAAGCGTTGGTATGCATTCTCAGGACTTCTGATTGTGCTCTCATTCGTAGCTTTAACTTTCCAAGGTTTACACCTAGGTATTGAGTTCAAAGGTGGCGCTTCATACACAATCACTAAAGCTGGGGCAGAGTTAAATCCAGCCCTTGAAGCAATCACTGAAGCAAATATTCCTGGAGAACCGATTGTGCAATCAATTGGTACCGACAAGGTACGTGTACAGACAGGTTCATTAACAGCTGCAGAATCAACTGCGCTGCAAGATGCGCTTGCTGCAAAGTATGCGGTCTCAATCGACACAATTGATACTCAGATCATCGGACCTTCATGGGGTAAAGAAATTACTCGTAAGGCTCTATACGGTCTAATTGGATTTATTGTGGTTGTGCTTCTTTATCTCGCTATGGCGTTCGAACCAAAGATGGCGATCTCTGCAATCGTTGCAGTTATTCACGACGTTTTCATTACTGTTGGTATCTACGCACTTGTTGGTTTCGATGTAACACCAGCAACTGTTATCGGATTCTTAACTATCCTCGGTTACTCGCTTTATGACACCGTGGTTGTTTTCGACAAGATTCGTGAAAATACACGTTCAATCACTGCAACCGGAAAGAGCACCTTCTCTGAAGCAGCTAACTTAGGTGTTAATCAGACTCTGGTTCGCTCTGCTAATACTTCGCTAATCGCGCTTCTTCCAGTTGGTTCTATTCTCTTCGTAGGCGCAGGTCTACTAGGCGCTGGAACTCTTAAGGATTTATCGCTTGCGCTATTTATTGGCCTTGCTGCCGGTACATATTCATCTGTATTTATTGCACCTCCAATTTTGGCAACACTTCGTGAGCGCGAACCTGCGATGCAGGCGCTTGCTAAGCGAGTTGCTTCACGAAATGGTGCAGCACCAACAGAAGCTGTGGCACAAGTTGAAACAAAGATCGCAGAACGCGGTCCACGTAATCAACCAAAGCGTAAACACCGCCGTAAATAGTCGTTGAACATGGCGGATCTAATTGCTCCGGTAATAGCAGAGGTCCGTCTTCATCATCCTTCGGCAAAAGCTGAGGATATTCAGCGCGCCTATGAAACTGCGGATAAGGCTCATAGTGGCCAATTACGAAAATCTGGTGAACCTTATATAACGCATCCAGTGGCAGTTGCCGGAATTCTCGCCGAACTTGGCTTAGATAAAGCAACAATCATTGCTGCGTTATTACATGACACAGTTGAAGATACGCCATATAGCTTGGTTCAGTTACGTGCGGACTTTGGTGATGAAGTTGCCAATCTTGTTGACGGTGTAACGAAGTTAGACAAACTTACCTACGGCGAAACAGCCGAGGCTGAGACAGTACGCAAAATGGTTGTTGCGATGTCTCGCGATATTCGAGTATTAGTCGTGAAGCTTGCCGATCGTTTACATAATGCTCGTACTTGGGAATTTGTAGCTACCGAATCAGCGCAACGTAAAGCCCGTGAAACCATTGATATTTACGCACCGCTTGCACATCGACTAGGTATGAACGCGGTTAAGTGGGAACTCGAAGATCTTTCCTTCAAGGTACTAGAACCTAAAAAATATGAAGAGATTGCGCGTTTAGTAGCTGATCGCGATCCAATGCGCGAGAAGATGACTGAAGAAGTTGTCGAAACTTTAAATGAGGATTTGAAGCGTGACGGTATTGATGCTGTTGTTACTGGACGACAGAAGCATTACTTCAGTGTTTATCAAAAGATGGTTGTCCGTGGCCGTGAATTTAATGAAATTTATGATCTAGTTGGCGTCCGAGTTTTGGTTGAAAACGTACGCGATTGTTATGCAGTTTTAGGTTCAATCCACGCGCGTTGGTCACCAGTTCCTGGTCGCTTTAAAGATTACATTGCGATGCCAAAATTCAATCTTTATCAATCTCTTCATACAACGGTGATTGGACCAAACGGTAAAGCGCTAGAGATTCAGATTCGTACCCATGAGATGCATGCGCGCGCCGAATTCGGTATCGCTGCACACTGGAAATATAAGAAGGGCGAGAAAGGCGCAGGAGAGACACCCGAGATGCTCTGGCTTCAGCAACTTCATGCGTGGCAGCAAGAGACCCAAGACCCTTCTGAATTTTTAGATGCGCTCCGCTTTGATTTAGGTAGCCCAGAAGTTTATGTATTTACACCAAAGGGCAAAGTGGTCGCACTTCCTGGAGGTTCGACGCCGGTCGACTTCGCCTACACAGTGCATACTGAAATCGGCAATAAAACTGTTGGTGCAAAAGTTAATGGCCGTTTGGTTCCGCTTGAGACTAAATTAAATAATGGCGATGTCATTGAAGTTGTAACTAATAAGAACCCCCAAGCTGGACCAAGTCGCGATTGGTTAAATTTTGTAAAGAGTCCACGCGCTAGAAATAAGATCAAAGCATGGTTTACGCGAGAACGTCGTGAAGAGGCGATTGATGCAGGGCGTGAATCAATCGCTCGTCAGATGCGTAAAGCTGGTCTTCCGCTGCAGAAGATTTTCGCGAGCCAATCTCTAATAGAGCTATCGCACGATTTACGTTACCCAGATATTGATTCACTTTACGCAGCGGTTGGAGATGGCCACATCTCTGCAGCTGCAGTGATTGATAAGTTGCAAATTCTTCTTGGCGTTGAGGATTCACATCCTGAACCAACTATGGAGATACCATCAACGGACGCGATTGCGCGACGTACCTCAAGTGCGATTGAAGTTGAAGGCATTGACGATGTAGTTGTAAAGCTTGCACGTTGTTGTACGCCGGTACCAGGCGATGTCATTATGGGATTTGTGACCCGCGGTAATGGCGTAAGTGTTCACCGTTCTGATTGTGTAAATGCAGAGGATCTACAGAAGCATCAAGGTGATCGCGTTGTTCACGTTAAGTGGCTACAAGGCGCTTCTTCGATTTTCTTGGTAAATATCCAAGTAGAAGCACTTGATCGCGCACGATTACTATCCGATGTAACCCGAGCGCTTTCTGATGCGCAAGTTAATATCCTTAATGCAGCAGTAAGTACCTCAAAAGATCGCATCGCAGTTTCACGATTTACCTTTGAAATGGCAGATGCCACCCATTTAGATTCAGTATTAGCAGCGGTACGCCAAGTTGAAGGTGTTTACGATGTTTATCGAATCACCAATAACTAGTTAGTTAAATTCAGCTAAACCCTTTTGAGCTTCGCTTAACCATGATCGACGAGCCTCTGCAGCAGCTTTAGCTTCGGCAGCCTTCTTGGTATTGCCCGCAGCAGTTGCCTTAGTTGCAGCCTCTTCGTATGCAGCGATCGCCTTAGTTAATTGATCAACAACATCGTTAGCGCGAGCCTTTGCAGCAGGGTCGCTACGACGCCACTTCTCAGCTTCTGCTTCCTTGATTGCATCTGAAACTTTATCTACACGTGCATCTAGAGCAGCGCGCTTGGTGCGATCGGTCATTCCGATCTTGCTCCACTTAGCGATAAGTTCGCGGAATTCCTTACGCGCCTTATCAAGATCCGTAATTGGCAAGATTGCTTCAATCTTTGGCAGTAACGCTTCACGCTTTGCAAGGTTTTCACCCATTGTGCCTTCGCGCTTTTCAAGGTCGGCATTCTTAGCTGCGAAGAAAGTATCTTGTGCAGCTTTGAAACGTGCCCAAAGTTTTGTGTCATCTGATGCTTTACCGCGACCAGCAGCCTTCCACTGATCCATGAGCGCTTTAAACGCACGAGCAGTTGCAACCCAATCTGTTGAATTAGCAAGTGACTCTGCCTTCTCAACAAGTTCCTTCTTTGTAGATGAAACTGTTTTCTGCGCAGCATCAAGAGTTGCAAAGTGGGTACGGCGACGCTTATCAAATTTATTACGAGCAGAGGAGAAGCGCTTCCAAAGATCGGTATCTGCCTTCTTATCTAAACGAGGAGCAGCTTTCCATTGATCTAGAAGTTCTTTTAGGCGTTCGCCAGTTGCTTTCCAGCTCTCAGAATCTGCAAGTGATTCTGCCTCAACAACAATATTTTCCTTTTGGATAAGGGCATCTGCACGCTTTGCTTCGCGTTCTGCTTTCTCGAGAGCTTTCTTCGCTTCGTATTGAGCACGGTTGCCTTCGATAATTTCTGGAAGCTGATTAAGAGAGGCATGTAGCGCTTCAAGATCGCCAACAACATTACTATCAATAATTTGTTGACGTAATTTATTAACTGCATCGTGTGCATCGCTAGGTACCATCGCGCCACCGCGGATACGTGCGCCAAGGATTGCTACTTCAGATGCAAGTGCTTCAAATTTACGGACGAAGTATTGAAGAGCTTCGTCAGCGGTCTTTCCTGGATATGAACCAACAGCTTTATCGCCATAAGGAGTACGAACAAATACCGTTCCATCTTCTGCGACATAACCAAACTTCGCAGGATCTCCGATTAGCGCTGTTGCTGCTGATGGATTGATATGTGATGCAACTTGTGATGGGTTCTCGGACATATTTCTTACTCCTTGCACTAGAGAGTTTTAACTCTGTCGTTGTAAGTCACTCGATTAAAAGCGACGGCGTTTAGGTCAGAAAGGTTACCCTGAGCCATGCTCGTTACCAACTTTCAGGCGGAAGCCTTCGCTACCAACTGCTGGATTTTGAGCGTGGGTCGTGGCAATGAGTGCATCGTGGTCGATCCTGGAATGCCTAACGTCTCCGAACAGCTTGCCGAGAAGTTGGCCGAGTTCGATTTAAAGCCGGTAGCAACGCTCATCACCCATGGACATTTAGACCATACATTTTCAGTGCAACCTATCTGCGATGGATACGGAATTCCGGCAATGATTCATGAAGCAGATCGCGACTTACTTTTACATCCAGAACGTGCACACGGCGCGGAGTTCATTAAACAATTATCCGGAATTGAATGGATTGAACCGAAAGAAGTTGTTGAATTAAAAGATGGACAGATCTTTGATTTAGTCGGTCTCCAATTTAAAGCGATACATGCACCTGGACATACCAAGGGCTCGGTGATGTTCGAAGTAAATGGCGAAGTCCTAATTTCCGGAGATGTGCTCTTTGCAGGATCTATCGGTCGCACCGATTTACCTGGCGGCTCTTCTGCGGCAATGGAGAAATCTTTACGAGAAAAGGTCCTGCCGCTACCTGATGTGATGCAAGTTCTGCCTGGACACGGTCCAGAAACATCAATTGGGCGAGAGAGAAAATACAATCAGTTCCTACTCAATTTGAAGGGCTCTTACTGATGGGAATGAACTTTCAAGCACCAAAAGGTGTAAGCGAGTACATCCCGCCTCGCTCTGCCATTTTTGAATTAGTGCGCAATCAATTATGTGTACCCGCTAAATCTGCGGGTTATCAATATATGGAACTTCCGGTATTTGAAGATACTGCGCTCTTTGCGCGAGGTGTTGGCGAATCAACAGATATCGTCACTAAAGAGATGTATACCTTCGAAGATCGCGGTGGTCGTTCAATCACTCTGCGCCCCGAAGGAACTGCTGGCGTTATGCGCGCAGTTATCGAACATGGATTAGATCGCGGACAGTTACCGGTAAAGGTTCTTTACTCAGGTGCATATTTTCGTGCAGAGCGCCCACAGAAAGGTCGCTACCGTCAGTTCTACCAAGTTGGTATCGAAGCAATTGGTTTGGACGATCCGCTAATTGATGCCGAGGTTATCTGGCTGGCAGATCAAGCTTTTAAGAACATCGGACTTAAGAATTACCGTTTAGAAATTACCTCTCTTGGGGACGCGGAATCACGCGCAGCGCACCGCACAGAGTTATTAAAGTTCTACGAAACTCTCAATTTAGATGAGGCCACTGCAACTCGAGCAAAGCTAAATCCACTTCGTTTATTCGACGATAAGCGACCAGAGATGATTGAAGCGATGTCGAAGGCTCCAGTATTACTAGATTTCTTAAATGAGAAATCAAAGGAACATTTTGCAAAGGTTCGTCAGTACTTAGATGCACTCGGTGTTAAGTATGAAATCAATCCAAAGTTGGTTCGCGGTTTTGATTATTACACCGGTACAACTTTTGAATTTATCCATATGGGTCTAGGAGCGCAATCTGCAATCGGTGGCGGCGGTCGTTACGACAAATTGATGTCCGAACTTGGGGGACAAGATCTGTCAGGCATTGGTTGGGGACTCGGAGTAGATCGAACAATTCTGGCTGCTGAAGAAGAGGGCGTAATCCCAGCAGATCTTGGTAACGCTAATCTATTTATCATTCCACTTGGAACTCAAGAAGCGGCGCTAAAGATAGCAACGCAACTTCGCTCGGCAGGGAAAGTTGTTGAGATTGCCTTTGGTGATCGCGCACTTAAAGGCGCAATGAAGGCTGCGGATAAATCAGGCGCAAAATATGTAATTGTTTTGGGCGAGAATGAAGTTTCAAGTGGTTCGGTTGAGCTAAAAACCATGTCTACCGGAGATACAAAGAGCGTTAGAATTAGCGACTTAATACAGAACGTTTAAGGACTCAAAAATGCTTCGCACACATAACGCAGGTGAACTGCGCGCTAGCCACGTTGGCCAGACTGTCACGCTTACAGGATGGGTTGCCCGCCGTCGAGATCATGGTGGCGTTGCATTTATAGATCTTCGTGATGGCTCAGGTTGGTGCCAAGTGGTTATCAACGATGAAGCAACAGCAGGTTCACTACGCGCTGAATGGTGCTTAAAGATTGTCGGCGAAGTTATCGCTCGACCTGCTGGTTCTGAAAATGCAAAAGTTGCGACAGGTGCAATCGAAGTCGTAGCCAAGGAAGTAGTAGTGCTTTCTGAAGCTGCGCCATTGCCATTTCCAGTTGATTCAGGCGATGAATCAGATATCTCTGAAGAGGTACGCCTTCGCTATCGCTATTTAGATCTTCGCCGCGAGAAACCAGCCGCAAATTTACGTCTACGTTCTAAGGTGACGTCAGTTATTCGTCGAATCATGGAACAAGAAGATTTCCATGAAATCGAAACACCATATTTGACACGTTCGACTCCTGAAGGCGCACGCGATTTCTTGGTTCCGGTTCGTCTACAACCAGGTTCTTGGTACGCACTTCCACAATCTCCACAGCTATTTAAGCAGCTCTTAATGGTTGCCGGAATGGAGCGTTACTACCAGATTGCGCGCTGCTTCCGCGATGAAGATTTCCGTGCAGATCGACAGCCAGAATTTACACAGCTCGATATTGAAATGTCATTTATCGATCAAGAAGATATCTTGGCGCTTATCGAAAAACTTCTTGTACAGATTTGGAAAGAAGTTAAGCAATACGATATTTCTTTACCGATTCCACGTATGACTTATAAAGATGCGATGGATCGATATGGTTCAGATAAACCAGATCTACGCTTCGGTTACGAATTAACTGAGATGACCGATTTCTTTAAAGAGACAACTTTCCGTGTATTCCAAGCGCCTTATGTTGGTGCTGTTGTAATGCCAGGTGGCGCAGATTCACCACGTCGCGAACTTGATGGTTGGCAGGATTGGGCAAAGGCTCGTGGTGCAAAGGGCCTTGCATATATTTTGGTTCAAGAAGACGGAACTCTTGGTGGCCCAGTTGCAAAGAACCTTTCTGAATCTGAGATCGCAGGAGTTGCTGCTAAAACTGGTGCAAAACCAGGAGATGCAATCTTCTTTGCTGCCGGAAACCGTGCAGAGTCACAAGCGCTTCTTGGCGCAGTTCGTTTAGAGATCGGTAAGCGCCGTAACTTGATCGATGAATCAAAGTGGGAATTTCTCTGGGTTGTCGATGCGCCAATGTTCGAACAAACAGATAACGGTGGTTGGACTGCAGTTCATCATCCATTTACTGGACCAAAGCCAGAGTTCGCAAAGACTTTTAAATCAGATCCAGGTAACGCACTTGCTTATGCATATGACATTGTTCTTAACGGCACCGAACTTGGTGGTGGATCAATTCGTATCCATGATCAACAGATTCAACGTGATGTATTTGAAGTTATTGGCCTTACTGACGAAGAGGCGCAGAGCAAGTTTGGATTCTTGCTCGATGCATTCCAATATGGACCACCACCACACGGTGGGCTAGCAATTGGTATTGATCGACTCTGTGCGCTCCTTGCAGGAGCAGATTCAATCCGTGAAGTGATTGCATTCCCTAAGACTGCATCCGGTGGAGATCCACTCACTGGCGCTCCAACTCCGATTACAGCTGCACAACGTAAAGAAGCTGCGATCGATGCTAAGCCGGAAAAATCAGAAGATAAGTAATGTTCAAGCGCATCACAGCTGCAACTCTTGCACTTGTGATGCTTAGCGCCTGCACACCTTCAAAGCAGTATGCAGGTAGTAAAACAGATGGTGCCTTCTTCTCTGTTCCAAATGGTTGGACAAAAATCTCAACTGAGGCATTAACTAAAGAAGAGAGCAAATCAACTAACCAAAACGATTTAGATCGCCTAGCAATGGTTACTTATCAAGTTGGTTTCACCAAAGCTAAGAAGATGTCGGCTCGAAAAGTCTTCATGCTCGAACCAACAGATCAACCGGTCTTATTTGCACGGTTCCGCGATCTCTTTCCAGAAGAACGAAACTCAATTAGCTTAAATTCGCTACGCGATATCATCTTGCCAATTACGCAGTATCAGGATGGCAGCAAAGTTAATGATCGTAACTTCCAACTTTTTGATGACCAAGAGATTGTAGAAAAAGGCGGCAAGGGAGTCAGCCTGCTTTATAGCTTTGATTACAACGGTGTGAACGAGACTGTTAATCAAGTAGCTCTCTATTCGAATGATCAAAACAAGATTTATCTCTTCATAATTCGCTGTTCAACAACTTGTTACAATAAAAATATTGACGAAATCGACGAAATAGTTAAGTCTTTCACCGTTAGGGGAGCGCGATGACCGAGAAGGAATCCAGCAGAAAGAGAGATTCTGAGCGTCGTACCCGCGTTCATCTCTCGCTCTTTGATCGCAGCAAATTCCTAATCCTCTTTGCTTTAACTTACGGAATTCTGGTTTGGGCGCTACTTTCTGAAAATCCAATTTATAGCGTCAGTGATGCGGCGAAAGAAGTTGCAAATTCGCATATGTGGATCTTCTACTTAGCGGGAGCCGAAGCTCTTCGCCAAGTTCACTTTCTTATTTCTGAATTTATCTCTCCGTATCACCGACTATGGCAGTGGTATTTCAAGAGCGTTGATCGGGTTATCCATTTAGTATCCGATTGGAATCGTTACCGAATCTCGCGTGTAGTTAAAGCACTGATTTGGGTTTTGATACTTGCAGTTATTTTGGGTGCTATCTACAACTTACCTCCAGCGCAAGCGCTCTTTATGGCGCCACAAGCGCTCTGGTCAGCGCTACCGATGTTGGCACAATTGCTATTCGCAGTTGTATTCATACTTATTCAATTCGTTGCGATGTTCTGGTTCTTAAGTCGTGGCGGAATTGATACCTATTTCCCAGATGACATCAACACTCGTTTCAGCGATGTTTGGGGACAGGATCATGTCGTCGAACGTATTCGCGAAAATTTACTTTTCCTAGAAGATCCAGAATCAATCGAACGTCACGGCGGATATGTGCCTGGCGGACTTTTACTCTGGGGACCTCCAGGTACCGGTAAGACCTTGATGGCAGAAGCAATGGCTGGCGAAACCGGTAAACCTTTTATCTTCGTTGATCCAGGTGCATTTAATAATATGTTCTTTGGCGTTGGCGTAATGAAAGTTAAATCGCTCTTCCGCAAACTTCGTAAGTTAGCGCTTCGCTACGGTGGGGTAGTTGTCTTCTTCGATGAAGCAGATGCGCTAGGTAATCGTGGAATTGTTACTACCGGTCAACGAATGAATTCGGAACATTGCCACGGCGGTAACTATCTATCTGAATCAGCGGTAAATGTTTTAACTCGTGAGAAGTTTGTGATGGGTGGCGCTGCAAATTCAGGTGGCGGTGGCGGTATGGGAACGCTGCAAGCTCTACTAACCGAACTTTCAGGACTTAAGAAACCTCGTGGATTCTTTAATCGAATTGTTCGTCGAACACTTGGCATGCGCCCAAAGAATCCACCTAAGTATCGAATCCTTGTCGTGATGGCAACAAATATGCCAGAAGCTTTAGATGAAGCGTTATTACGTCCAGGTCGCATTGATCGCATGTATCGCGTTGGATATCCAAGTAAGAATGGTCGCGTCCGTACCTATCAAGGTTACTTAGATAAAGTTTCTCATCTTCTAGAACCATCTGAGATCGAGAAGTTAGCGATCATGACGCCATATTCAACTGGCGCAACTATTAAGGACATGATTAACGAAGCTTTAATTATTGCTATCCGCGATGGTCGGACTGCAATTACTTGGGCAGATGTGCTCCGCGCTAAGCAACAGAAAGAACTTGGACCATCTGAAGATGTTGAGTACATCGAACGCGAGCGACATGCCATTGCGGTTCACGAAGCATGTCATGCAGTTGTGGCACACCGTGTTCGTCAACATATGAATATCGATTTGGCAACCATCGAAAAAGGTAGCGATTACTTAGGCATGGTTGCAAGCATTCCGCCGGATGATCAATTCACTAGATGGAAGAGCGAATATCAATCAGATATTTTGGTTTCGCTTGCTTCTCTTGCTGGCGAGAGAATGTTCTTTGAAGGCGATAACTCTTCTGGAGTTTCAGGAGACCTTGAATCTGCAACCACCATTGCTAGTTTGATGGAAGGACATTGGGGAATGGGCTCCACCATCTCTTCACATGCATCAAATCGTCGCTTTGAAGTTGGCGCCCCTGGTGGCGGCAAAGGCAAAGATCAAGATGATCGCGAACTCCGCCGTGCACTGTCCGATCGCATTGAAGATAATTTAAATCAGCTACTAGAGAAAGCTGAACTTCTTCTTAAGCAAAACCGCACAGAAGTTTTGGCGCTAGCTCATGCTTTGGAAACATATAAAACGCTGCCAGGTGATGATGTTGCAGCGGTAATTAATTGCGAAAAGGGAACTATCGCAGATGGCCAGCCTTATTCAGATTCTTCATTTATGAAGGAGATTGAGGAGTATCACAAGGCTTGTGTATCTGCTCACCGAGAACATCGCACCCCTGAAATTCCGCTTCCGGTCTATAAGGGTTGATAGGCTAAAGCCATGGGTCCAGGTGGAATTGCAACAATCATCGCAGCATGCTCTTTGCTGATCATCGCTGCCGCGCTCGGCTATGCGGTTATCCGTTTAAGCCGCTTGATTGATGAGGCGAAGATTTCGCTAAAGGCATTTACTGATGAGACCGCGCCATTGATCAAAGAATCAACCCGAACCGTAGAACTTGTTAACGGTCCGCTTGAGAGCATCAATCGCATCACTAAGAATGTAGAGACAGTCTCTGAGAAAGTTGTTGGTGCAACCGATACTTTCATGAGCAAGGGCGGCCCAGCAGTTAAGGCGTTAGGTTTCCTTGCATCAGCAGCGACCGCTACCAAGAAGCGCGGAAAGAAAAAATAATTGGAATCAGCAGATATACGCGCACGATGGTTGCGCTTCTTTGAGTCTGGAAATCGCGAGAACCTTCCACACGTAGTTGTTCCATCGGCTTCATTAATTGCTGATGATCCAAATCTTCTGCTTGTTAACGCAGGCATGGTTCCATTCAAACCTTACTTTCTCGGTGAAGTAACGCCACCTTATAAGCGAGCAACTTCTGTACAGAAGTGTGTACGTACGCTTGATATCGATGAAGTAGGCAAGACCACTCGTCATGCGTCTTTCTTCCAAATGTGTGGAAATTTCTCATTTGGTGATTACTTCAAAGAAGGTGCGATTGCACTTGCTTGGGATCTTCTAACTCGACCAGTTACAGAAGGCGGATATGGATTCCCTGAAAGTCGTCTCTGGGTAACTGTTTACGAAGATGATGATGAAGCAGCTGATATCTGGCATAAGAAGATTGGTGTTCCGAAAGAGCGCATTCAACGTCGCGACATGAACGATAACTACTGGTCTATGGGCGTGCCTGGACCATGTGGACCTTGTTCTGAAATTTATTACGATCGGGGACCAGAGTATGGCCGCGATGGCGGACCGATTGCAGATGAAGAGCGTTATCTAGAGGTATGGAACTTAGTTTTCATGCAGTTCGAACGCGGTGCTGGTGCAGGTAAAACTGATTACCCAATTCTCGGCGAACTTCCAAGTAAGAATATTGATACCGGTCTTGGTCTTGAACGTATGGCTGCGATTTTGCAGGGCGTTGAGAACATTTATGAAATCGACACCACCAAGATTATTTTGGATAAAGCTGTTGATTTAACTGGTGTTAAGTACGGTAGTTCAAATAAGAGCGATGTTTCGCTACGCGTTATTGCAGACCATGCACGTACCGCTGCGATGTTGATTTGCGACGGTGTTACTCCAGGTAATGAAGGTCGCGGATACGTGTTACGTCGAATGATGCGCCGCACAATTCGAAATATGCGCCTACTAGGTTCACAAGAGCCAATCATCAAAGAGTTAATTGATGCATCCATTAAAGCGATGGGTCCACAGTATCCAGAGCTAGTAACAGATCAAGGTCGTATTCAGAAGGTCGCGATCGCTGAAGAAGAGTCATTCTTACAGACTCTCAAATCAGGTACGCAGATTTTTGATACCGCAGCAACAGAGATTAAGAGCGGCGGCGGAAAAGTTCTATCTGGTGATGCAGCTTTCAAATTGCACGATACATATGGATTCCCAATTGATTTAACTCTTGAAATGGCGACTGAACAGGGTCTTGAAGTAGACGCTGATGGTTTCCGCCGTTTAATGAAGGAGCAGAAGGATCGCGCTAAAGCTGACTCAAAAGCCAAGAAAAGTGGTCATACAGATTTAACTGAGTATCGTCGTATTGCAGACGAGCAAGGCTTATCTGAATTTATCGGTTATGCATCAATCGAATCAGAAGCCAAGGTTCGTGGACTTCTTGTCGATGGTAAATCTTCAATGTCAGCATCTGAGGGCGACGAGATCGAGATTGTTTTAGATCGCACGCCTTTCTATGCAGAAGGTGGCGGACAGTTAGCTGATGGCGGTTTAATCACTTTAGCTAACGGAACCAAGATTCAAATTGATGATGTGCAAGCACCAGTTCCATCTCTAAGCGTTCACCGCGGTCGAGTTGTCGTTGGTTCTGTAGAAGTAGGAAACGAAGTACATGCTGCGATTGATTTAGAACGTCGTCGTGCTATCTCTCGTGCTCACTCTGCAACCCATATGGTCCATAAGGCATTCCGTGAAATTCTTGGCGAAACTGCGACTCAAGCTGGATCAGAGAACTCTCCAGGTCGTTTCCGTTTTGATTTCCCATCAACTGGTGCGGTTCCAGCATCTGTATTAAATGATGTGGAATCACGTGTTAATGCGTTGCTTCTTGAAGATTGGGAAGTAACTGCAGAAATCATGAGCCAAGATGAGGCGAAGAAGTTAGGCGCAATGGCGCTCTTCGGTGAAAAGTATGGCGATCGTGTACGTGTTGTAAGTGTCGGAGATTGGGCACGCGAACTTTGCGGCGGTACACACGTAGCACGCACCGGTCAGTTGGGCGTTGTTAAATTACTTTCTGAATCATCTATCGGAGCAGGTGTACGTCGCGTCGAAGCTTTAGTTGGCGCAGATGCTTACAGATTCTTAGCTCGCGAACACATTCTGGTTAATCAATTAACTGATTTGATCAAAGGCGCTAAATCAGAGGAACTTCCAGAGCGCATCTCTGAATTAATCAATA
The DNA here is from genome assembly GCA_964565165.1 of uncultured Actinomycetes bacterium. GTDB lineage: Bacteria > Actinomycetota > Actinomycetes > Nanopelagicales > Nanopelagicaceae > ZLKRG08. The sequence goes on from CAZMDJ010000001.1 coordinate 33,770, forward strand.
AGTTGAAAGACACCGAAAAAGAGCTCGGACAAGTTCGTTCGCAGCAAGCGTTGGCACAAGTTTCCGGTTTACTTGAAAGCGCTAAGCAGATCGGTGAATTTAAATTCTTAGGCGCGCAAATTGGCGATGGAATTGCAGTTGACGATCTACGCACTATGGCTCTGGATATCAAGAATCGTTTAGGTGAATCAGTTGTGGCGTTAGCAAGTGTTACTGCTGGTAAACCTGTCGTTGTAGTGGCCACATCTGATGCGCCACGTGCAAAGGGCGTTAAAGCTGGTGCGCTTGTAAAGGTTGCTTCAGGTGTACTTGGCGGCGGTGGCGGCGGTAAAGATGATTTCGCACAAGGTGGCGGAACCAATCCAGCTGAGATTCCTAGCGCACTTGTAGCTATTGAAAAGGCGCTCTCTAACTGATGTCTTTCGGCCGCCGGCTGGGTATTGATTACGGTCAGGCACGCGTCGGTATCGCGATCTGCGATGTTGATGGGATGGTTGCTACGCCTTTAGTAACTCTAAAAAACGATAAGAGCCTATTTGCCAAGTTAAGTGAAGTTATCGACGAACATAACATCGTGGGCGTATATCTAGGAAAACCTAAGCACCTCAGTGGAGTAGAAGGTGCCACGGTTGAATTGGTTTCAGGATTTGCGCAGAGATTCAGTGAGAGTTTTGAAATTCCAATTACTTATGTTGATGAGCGTTTAACAAGTGGTGGCGCTGAGAAATTATTGAAAGCGGCGGGTAAGAATAGTAAAGAATCTCGCGGCTTAATTGATCAGTTGGCAGCGGTTGCCATTCTTGAATTAGGGATGCAAATTGAGAAACGTAATTAAGAAGTGGTGGCCTGCGGCCGCCGGATTAGCATTCACTTTTGTACTTGCCTTCTCGCTACATTTAGTGCGCTCCAATTTATCGTCAGTAGAGAATTATCCAACTCGTTCAATCACCGCCAATGAGAGCACTGTCTCTATTGAAGTTTCCGAGGGTGAACTTGGGTTGCAGATTGCAAAAGAACTTCACGCTAAAGGTGTCACCGCTTCGATCACCTCTTTTTATCAATTAGCAATTAACGAACCAAAGGCGATGCAGATTGCGCCGGGAACGCATCAATTAAGTTTGAAAATTTCAGCACGCCAAGCTTTGGAGCAACTCCTTGATGCTAAGCGAAATGTCGGCTTGATTTCGATTATCGAAGGCACTTGGCGCAGTGAAATCGCTGCCAAGATGAAGGCGGTTGGATTTAAGGATGTCGATAGCGCATTTGCAAAGTTAAGCGTTCCATCTGGATTTAGCGCCTCCGAAGGCATTTACTTTCCCGCGCAATACTCATTTGCAAAAGGAACATCGGCTGTTAGCGCCCTGCAGGCGATGGTTGATCGATTCAGCAAAGAATCTGCAAGCATTGGAATTAAGAAGCAAGATGAATTGACGGTGGCATCCCTGATTCAGGCCGAAGGCGACCCAAAAGATTTCAATAAGATTTCACGAGTTATCTACAACCGATTGAAGATTGGTATGCCGTTGCAGCTAGATACAACAGTGCAATACATATTAAAAAAGCGCGGTTCTGTATTTCTATCGACCAAATCAACTTTGGTTAATTCGCCTTACAACACTTACAAGCGATATGGGTTGCCGCCAGGACCGATCGGAAATCCAGGATCGGAAGCGATGAAGGCTGCTTTGGCTCCTGCGAAAGGTGATTGGCTTTATTTCATCACAGTTAAGCCTGGAGATACTAGGTTTACCAAGTCGCATGATGAGTTCTTGGTTTGGAAGAATGAGTACCAGAAGAATTTACAGGCGGGGGCATTTAAATGAGGAAGCGCGCAGCGGTATTAGGTTCTCCCATCGCGCACTCATTGTCTCCATCGTTACATAATGCTGCGTATTTGGCGTTAAATATTGAAGGTAAATACGACGCGGTCGAAGTTAAAGCGGGCGAACTGAAAAACTTTATGGAGCAAGTGAGACAAACCGATGCAAATTGGATTGGTTTTTCATTAACGATGCCACTTAAAGAAGAAATTCTAAAAGTGGCAGATAAAGTTGATCCGTTAGCTGCGCAGATTAATTCTGCTAATACTTTGATTCCAACTATAGATGGTTGGTATGCGACTTCAACAGATGTTGCAGGTTTTATTTGGGCCCTTGCCTCTCACGGCGTAACTGATTTCAAGAAGGTGCAAATCATTGGCGCCGGAGGCACCGCAAGAGCAGCTGCAGCTGCAATCGATGCGCCTGGTCGAACAATTCAAGTAATTAATCGAAACCCAGAACGTGAAGCTGATATGCGAAATGCCGTCACTATGGCTGAACTTAATTTCGCTGATTGGAATAACGTGATTCTCGATGGAGATTTAGTTATCAATACAACGCCTAAAGGTGCGGCAGATAACTTGCCAAGCGGCAACGGAGTTTTATTCGAATCTCTTTACAACCCTTGGCCAACTAATTTGGCGGCTAAGTGGGATGGGCAGGTAATTGATGGTTTGGATCTGCTGATCCACCAGGCGATTGATCAACTCCATTTAATGACTGGGTTTGTTATTGATCGACCATTAATGGCGCAGCTACTTCGCGCCGCAGGGGAAGCTGAACTAAAAGACCGTCAATGATTTGGATTCTTTTCACAGTAGTGGCAATTGCCACCTACTTTGATTTGAAATCGCATCGAATTCCAAATTGGTTGACCTACCCAGCGTTACTTTTCACAATTTTCAATTTTGATAGTTTCACATTGATGGTATTACTGATTGCCTTATCGACAGCGATAATTTTTGGAAGATTCATTGGTTCTGGTGATATTAAATTATCGGCAGTAATCGCTACTTGGAGCCATATCTATGGATTCGCTCAAGAGTGGATTATTTATGCCTTGATTGTTGGAGGAGTTGTTGGCCTTATATATAGACGGAAATCGCTTCCATTTGCACCATATCTGGCCATTGGGTTATTGATCGCAAATGTGGTGCGAGATTACTCAATCATCTGAAATAATTGCCCAATGCGTTGGTTAACAGCAGGCGAATCCCATGGTCCTTTACTGACCGCGCTTATTGAAGGTTTGCCTTCACATGTGCAGATCACAACCGCTGATATCGATGCGGAACTTGCTCGTCGTCGACTTGGTTTTGGTCGCGGTGCACGACAAAATTTCGAAGCAGATAAGGTCACTATCACTGGCGGTGTTCGTTTAGGTGAGACCCAAGGTGGCCCTGTTGCTATTCAAGTTGGAAATAGTGAGTGGCCAAAGTGGGAGAAGGTCATGTCTGCTGACCCAGTCCCTGAAGAAGAAATTTCAAAACTTGCACGAAATGCTGCGCTAACTAGACCACGTCCTGGTCATGCGGATTTAGTTGGTATGCAGAAATATGAATTTAATGATGCTCGACCGATTCTAGAACGCGCATCTGCACGTGAAACTGCAGCACGTGTTGCGCTTGGTGCTATTGCTAAAGCATTCTTAAAGCAGAGCGTGGGCATAGAGATTATTAGCCATGTAGTTTCTATTGGCCAAGCTAAGGTTGCGGAGAACGCACCCCTTCCAGAGTTCAAAGATTTGAAGCGAATTGATGAAGATCAGGTTCGCTGTGCAGATGCTGAGGGAAGCGCTGCAATGGTTAAAGAGATTGAAGCTGCTCATAAAGATGGCGACACTCTTGGTGGTGTTGTAGAAGTTATCGCTTACAACATGCCAATCGGTTTGGGATCTCACGTCCATTGGGATCGCCGCTTAGATGCGCGTTTAGCTGGAGCCCTTATGGGTATTCAGGCAATCAAGGGCGTTGAAGTTGGCGACGGATTCACCACTGCAACTCGTCGCGGTTCTGTAGCTCATGATGAGATCGAATTGAAAGATGGCCATGTAGTTCGTCGCTCAAAGCGCGCAGGCGGTACTGAAGGCGGAATGAGTAACGGAGATTTGCTACGTGTTCGCGCTGCAATGAAACCAATCTCTACAGTGCCTAAAGCTTTAGACACTATAGATGTTGCAACTGGTGAGGCAGCAAAGGCAATCAATCAGCGCTCAGATGTCTGCGCAGTTCCTGCTGCAGGTGTTGTTGCGGAAGCAATGGTTGCACTTGTTCTTGCGGAAGCGGTGCTTGAGAAATTTGGCGGCGATTCAGTAAATGAGACACGTCGCAACTTTGAAAGTTACACAGAGAACCTTCCGTATAACTAATGGCTCCTCGTCTGGTGTTAATCGGTCCGATGGGGGCGGGAAAGACCACAGTCGGCAAGCAAATTGCTAAAGAACTTGGCTGCGCCTTCGCAGATACTGATGCATTAATCGAGGCTGATCAAGGTAAATCTGTCTCTGAAATCTTCGTTGAAGATGGCGAACCACATTTCCGTTTAGTTGAAGAGAGCATAGTTATTGATGCACTTATTTCAGAGGATGGTGTGCTCTCTTTAGGCGGCGGAGCCGTTATGAACGATGCAGTTCAGGCCGCGCTTAAATCTTCGCCAGCTAAGAAAGTCTTCCTGGATATCTCACTTGCGGCTGTCTCGCCTAGAGTCGGTTTCGATAGCGCACGACCTCTTTTGATGGTTAATCCGCGTCAAAAGTGGGCGGAGTTAATGACAGCCAGACGACCAATCTACGAATCTCTTGCCGATCTATCGATAGATGTAAGTGAAAGATCTGTGAAAGATATTTCAGCAGAGATAATTGGTGCATTATGAGAACTGTTCCCGTTAAAGCAGAGCGCGCTTATCAAGTTGAGATTGGTGTGGACTGGAAAGTTGCGCTAGCTGATTGGGTAGTAGGTCGAAATAAAGTAGTAGTTATCAGCAGCTCTGCTTTCCCAGTTAAAACAGAGTTTCCAACTATTGAAGTTCCAGATGGCGAAGCAGGGAAGTCGCCTGAAGTAATCACCAAGATTTGGTCTCAACTTGGAGAACTTGGCTTAAACCGTAACGATTTAATTATCGGAATTGGTGGCGGAACCATTACAGATTTAGCTGGGTTTGCCGCTGCGACTTGGTTACGTGGCATTGATTGGATTGCTATTCCGACAACAGTTGCTGGAATGGTTGATGCCGCAGTTGGCGGTAAGACCGGAATCAATTCAGATCATGGTAAAAATTTAATTGGTTCCTTCCATTCTCCGGTATCGGTTTTAATTGACTTAGAGTGGATCAAAACCTTAAGCGAACGCGATGTTGCTGCTGGAATGGCTGAAGTTGTTAAGTGTGGCTTTATTTCAGATCAGGAAATTCTTACGCTTTTAAATAATAAGTCTTTAAAAGATGTCTGTCACGATGTTGATCTTCAATTAGAACTTATTCACCGCGCGGTCTCGGTTAAGGCATCTGTTGTAGGGGAAGACTTCAAAGAGAGTTTCCTGCGTGAGATTTTAAATTATGGACACACCTTGGGACATGCGATTGAGAAGCATTCGAAATATCAAATTCGCCATGGTGAGGCAGTCGCAATCGGTATGTGTTTTATTGCAGAACTAGCGGGATCTAAAATTGGTTTAGCTAAAGATGTAATCGATCAACATTATGCGATTCTCAAATCTTTGAAGTTGCCAGTTAGCTACGAAAAAGGCGCATGGCCGGAGTTACTAACAACCATGGGACTAGATAAGAAAGCTAAATCTGGAGCGCTACGCTTTGTTGCAATTGAAGAGATTGGCAAATGCACTCGTATCGAATCGCCAACTTCCAATGAATTACTTAAGGCTTATGAGAGAATCACCCAATGAAGGTTTTAGTTCTCAATGGTCCAAATTTAGGACGTCTAGATATCCGTGATTCAAAACATTACGGCGATCTCAACTGGGAACAATTAAAGGAACTTGTAGCTAAAGGCGCAAAGGATCTAGGTTTTGATGCAGATATCCGCCAAAGCGATGATGAAGCAACAATCGTTGGTTGGCTACATGAAGCAGCAGACCAAAACCTTCCGGTGATTATTAATCCAGCAGCTTTTACCCATTACTCGGTGGCGATTCATGATGCGGCAGAGATGGTTAAAGCTCCATTAATTGAAGTTCATTTATCAAACCCAATGGCTCGCGAAGAATTCCGCCATACCTCTGTAATCAGCGGGGTAGCTAAAGGAACCATTGCAGGTTTTGGTCCAAATTCATATTTATTAGCGTTAAACGCGCTCAAATCTCTGATTTCTTAATTTATTAAGTCCACCTGTAAACTTCGCAGGTTACTTTCTATAGGAGATTTTCGTGGCAACAACAAATGACCTAAAAAATGGCATGACTCTAAATATCGACGGTTCACTTTGGACTGTTGTGGAATTTCAGCATGTTAAACCAGGCAAAGGTCCAGCTTTCGTTCGTACAAAGATGAAGCAGGTTCTAACCGGTAAGGTCGTTGAAAAGACATTTAACGCAGGCGTTAAGGTCGAAGTAGCTGTTGTTGAGAAGCGCGATATGCAGTACCTATATAAAGATGGTGAAGATTTCGTATTCATGGATACAACAACTTACGATCAGATGACAATCTCTGCAGCGGTTGTTGGCGATGCAGTTAACTTCCTTCTTGAAAATGCAGAAGTGAATGTTGCAATCCACGAGGGTAATCCGCTTTACATCGAACTTCCTGCATCAGTTGAACTTGAAATCACTTATACCGAACCTGGTATCCAAGGCGATCGTTCATCTGGTGGTACAAAGCCTGCAACTGTTCAGACAGGTATCGATATCCAAGTTCCGCTCTTCATCAAGCAGGGCGAAAAGGTTCTCGTCGATACACGCGATGGGTCATATTTGGGCCGCGCTTAAATGGCGCAACGTACCAAAGCTCGCAAAGAGGCTTTAGATCAACTCTTCCAATCGGATTTACGTAACACTGAAATCTCCATTGGTGAAGTTCGCGATTATGCCGCTGAAATTCTCGAAGGCGTTAAGAGCAATAGCTCGCGTATCGATGAATTAATTCGCACCTATATCCAAGGTTGGGATTTCGACCGCATTCCAAGCGTTGACCGAAATATCCTTCGCCTTGCAATCTGGGAACTTCTATGGAGCCAGACCCCAGAAGGCGTCGTCATCGATGAGGCTTTGAAATTAGCTACCGAACTTTCAACTGAGAACTCAGCGCAGTTTGTGCATGGCGTGCTTAGTAAGCTCGCGAGCCTCAAGGGGCAGATCGCCCTTTAGTCGGCTACAATTCACCAACGATCCTTTAACGACCCATCCAGAGAGGTGGGGAAGGTGGTAGTAAATGAATTCTGCGGATATTTCGCGCGCGCTTACGCGCATCTCTCACGAGATCCTCGAACGTAATTCTGGTTCGGATAATTTAGTAATTCTCGGCATCCCAACTCGTGGGGCACATTTAGCAAATCGCATCTCTAAACAGATATCTGAAATCGAAGGTAAACCAGTAGCAACTGGAACTTTAGATATCACGTTACATCGCGATGATCTACGCACTAGAGCGCCAAGACCCCTAATGCCAACCAATATCCCAACTTCCGGTATCGAAGGTAAAGATGTGGTTTTAGTTGATGACGTGCTCTTCTCTGGTCGCACAATTCGCGCAGCACTTGATGCGCTCGGAGAGGTTGGCCGACCACGTACCGTGCAACTTGCGGTCCTTGTAGATCGCGGACACCGTGAACTCCCGATTCGCGCAGATTTCGTGGGCAAAAATCTACCTACGCAACGCACGCAAGCGGTCAAAGTTCTTCTTGCTGAAGTAGATGGACGCGACGAAGTGGTGGTCGAATAATGAAGCACCTACTTTCAATTAACGATCTCTCCTACGAAGAAGCAGTTCAGATTTTAGATACGGCGCAAGAACTTGCTCGAGTCTCTGATGGGCCAATGAAGAAGCTACCAACTCTTCGCGGTCGCACTATTGTCAATCTCTTTTACGAAGATTCAACTCGTACTCGTATCTCTTTCGAAGCGGCAGCTAAACGTTTATCGGCTGACGTAATCAACTTCAGTGCAAAGGGTTCATCAGTTTCAAAGGGCGAATCTCTAAAAGACACAGCACTCACTTTGCAAGCTATGGGAGCGGATGCAGTCATCATTCGTCATAACGCATCTGGTGCCGCTCGACGTCTTGCTGATTCCGAATGGACTGCAGGATCGGTAGTAAATGCCGGCGATGGAACACACGAGCATCCAAGCCAAGCTTTACTAGATGCATTTACGATTCGTAAGCACCTTGCCCATGGTGCAAATGATTTAGCGGGTCTTAAGGTCGCGATAGTCGGCGATGTTTTACATTCACGTGTTGCCAGATCAAACGTTTTGCTGCTGCACAAACTTGGCGCAAAAGTGTTTTTAGTAGCGCCGCCAACTCTACTGCCGGTAGGTGTTGAACAATGGCCTGCTCAAGTTTCTTATGATTTAGATTCGGTGCTACCTGAGGTAGATGCAGTGATTATGCTTCGTATTCAGATGGAGCGCATGTCAGATTCTTTCTTCCCAAGCGCACGTGAATATTCACGTTATTTTGGTTTAAATAAAGAGCGTTTAGCAGTGTTAAAACCAACCGCAATTGTGATGCACCCTGGTCCAATGAATCGTGGTTTAGAAATTACTGCAGATTCAGCAGATTCAGCGCGTAGCGTGATTGTTGAACAGGTAAGTAACGGAATCAGTGTCCGAATGGCCATTCTTTATCTATTACTAGCAGGTGAGATGTGAAATATTTAATTACCAACACAGAGCTAAATGGTCAGCAAGTTGATATCGCAATCGCTGATGGCCAGATAGCTGAAATTGGAACAAGTTTAGTTAGCGATGGATTTACCGTTGTCGATGGCAAGGGCACTGTCGCTCTGCAGGGACTTGTAGATCTTCATACCCATTTACGCGAACCAGGTAAAGAAGATTCCGAAACTGTTGCATCGGGTTCATTTGCAGCAGTTAAAGGTGGCTTCACCGCAGTTTCAGCTATGGCAAATACTTCACCGGTTGCAGATACTGCCGGAGTTGTTGAACAAGTTTTCCGTTTGGGACAAGAGTGCGGTTTAGCTGCGGTATATCCAATCGGCGCAGTTACTAAAGGACTTGAAGGTAAAGAGCTAGCTGAACTTGGTGCGATGGCAGATTCAACTGCTCAGGTCCGAGTCTTTAGCGATGATGGCCATTGCGTAAGTGATGCGCTAGTTATGCGCCGAGCGCTTGAATACATCAAGAAGTTTGACGGTGTAATTGCACAACATGCTCAAGATCCACAGCTAACCATCGATGCGCAGATGAACGAAGGTTTGATTTCATCTCAACTCGGTTTAAAGGGTTGGCCCGCGGTTGCAGAAGAAGCGATCATTGCTCGCGATGTTCTATTAGCTGATCACGTTAAATCACGTTTACATGTCTGCCACTTAACTACAGCTGGCGGCGTTGAAATTATCCGTTGGGCTAAAGCACGCGGGATTGATGTAACCGCAGAAGTAACACCACATCATCTTCTGTTAACTGATGATTTAGCAACTTCATACGATCCGGTTTATAAAGTGAATCCGCCGCTACGTACTGAAAAAGATGTGATGGCGCTTCGTGAAGGTTTGGCAGATGGCACCATCGATATCGTCGCAACTGATCACGCTCCGCATCCAGCCGAGAGCAAAGAGTGCGAATGGCAATATGCCGCTTTCGGAATGCTAGGCCTTGAGACTGCGCTCTCGATTGTCTGGCAGACCATGATTGAAAGTAAGTTGATGAGCATTGAGGCGCTGCAGGCGCGAATGTCGACTAAACCAGCGGAAATTGGTCGCTATCACAGCCAAGGTAAGGCGCTAGTTAAGGGCGCTCCTGCTAATTTGACCCTCTTCGCACCAAATAAACCATGGAAAGTTGATCGCGATCTAGTCGCATCAAAGAGCAAGAACACTCCATTCCACGGGATGCAATTTGGCGGCAGCGTAGTTGCAACGTACTTCGAAGGTAGAGAGAGTTGGAGGGCTAATTAATGTCTAAAGCATTTCTAGTTCTCGACGATGGTCGAATCTTCGAAGGTGCATCTTGGGGCGCATCAGGGCGCACCTTTGGTGAAGCAGTCTTCGCAACTGGCATGACTGGATATCAAGAGACCCTCACCGATCCTTCGTATCACAAGCAAGTTGTAGTTATGACAGCACCACATATCGGCAATACCGGATGGAATTTAGAGGATAACGAATCTGCACAGATCTGGGTCTCAGGTTTTGTAGTCCGAAATCCATCGCCGATTACTAGTAATTGGCGATCATCTGAAGATTTAGAGACAGAGTTGGTTAAACAGAATATTGTCGGAATCTCTGGCATTGATACTCGTGCGCTAACTAGACATCTACGTGATCGCGGCGCGATGCGCGTTGGAATATTTAGTGGTGAAGAGTTATCTCGCGAAGACATGGTTATCGAAGTTCGTAAAATGGAACAGATGTCAGGAAGCTTCTTATCTGAAGATGTTTCAACTAACGAAAATTACATAGTCACTGCGCCAAATAAGAGATTCCATGTTGTCGCACTAGATCTTGGAATCAAAGCCGCTACACCTCGCTCCTTTGCTGAACGTGGGGTAGAGGTAACGGTTGTGCCGTTTAATACCTCGGCAGAGAAGATTCTGGCAATGAATCCTGACGGCGTATTTTTGTCGAACGGTCCAGGAGATCCATCAACCATGGATCATGTTGTTGAAACTGTTCGCGAAATTCTTGGGGCAGAGATTCCCACCTTCGGCATCTGTTTCGGACATCAAATTCTCGGACGAGCTTTAGGTTTTGAAACTTATAAGTTGCAATTCGGCCATCGCGGAATCAATCAACCAGTTATGGATAAATTAACTGGCAAAGTTGAGATCACAGCGCACAATCATGGCTTCGCGCTAAAGGCTCCAACCGAAGGAATTTTCACAACAGTTTATGGTCGCGGTGAAGTTACGCATGTAGGTTTAAACGATGGCGTCGTTGAAGGTTTACGTTTAATCGATCGCCCTGCATTTAGCGTTCAGTATCACCCAGAAGCAGCGGCTGGACCGCATGACGCTAATTATCTATTTGATCGTTTTGTTAAGTTGATGGAAGAGAGGGCTAAATAATGGCTATTGATTCCAGCATTAAGAGCGTACTTGTAATCGGTTCTGGTCCAATTGTTATCGGTCAGGCTTGCGAATTCGATTATTCGGGAACCCAAGCTTGTCGCATCCTTAAAGCAGAGGGCATACGTGTTGTTTTGATCAACTCTAATCCTGCAACCATCATGACAGATCCAGAATTTGCTGATGCAACTTATGTCGAACCAATTACACCTGAAGCTATCGAACAGATTTTGATTAAAGAGAAGCCAGATGCAGTTCTGGCAACTCTTGGTGGACAGACTGCGTTAAATGCGGCGATGGGACTTCATGAACGTGGCATCCTGCAGAAGCATGGTGTGCGATTGATCGGTGCCGATGTTGACGCTATCAACCGTGGTGAAAACCGCGAACTATTCCGTGCAATTGTTGAAAAGGTTGGCGGCGAATCAGCGAAGTCAATTATCTGTCACACCATGGATCAATGCTTTGCGGCGGTTACAGAACTTAACTATCCAGTTGTAGTCCGACCATCTTTCACCATGGGTGGCTTAGGTTCCGGTATTGCATTTAATGCAGAGCAGCTCGAACAGATTGCTGGCGCTGGTTTACGCCATAGCCCAACTTCAGAAGTTTTGCTTGAAGAATCTATCCTCGGATGGAAAGAGTACGAGCTAGAAGTAATGCGTGATCGGAAAGATAACGTAGTTATTGTCTGTTCGATTGAGAACTTAGATCCAATGGGTGTACATACAGGTGATTCAATTACCGTGGCACCTGCGCTAACTCTTACTGACGTCGAATTCCAGAAGCTCCGTAACTTATCTATCAACATCATTCGCGAAGTCGGCGTTGATACTGGTGGTTGCAATATTCAATTCGCAGTTAATCCGCATAACGGTCGTATCGTTGTTATCGAAATGAATCCGCGTGTTTCACGCTCATCAGCACTTGCATCTAAAGCAACAGGATTCCCGATTGCAAAGATCGCTACCAAGTTGGCTATCGGCTACACCCTAGATGAAATTCAAAATGACATCACGAAGGTAACTCCTGCATCTTTTGAACCTACGCTTGATTACATTGTTGTTAAAGCGCCGCGCTTTGCTTTCGAAAAGTTTGCAGATGCAGATCCACGCCTGACTACAACTATGAAATCTGTCGGCGAAGCTATGGCGATTGGGCGTTCATTCCCAGAGGCGCTTCAGAAAGCGCTCCGTTCGCTCGAACGCAAAGAGGCAATATTCACGTTCCCAGCAGATAAGTCGCATATCAATATAGATTCACTATTAGATTCAATGCGAATTCCAACTGAATATCGCCTGCAACAAGTTCAGCAAGCAATGTGGGCTGGCGCAACTATCGAACAAGTCCACGAATCAACAAAGATCGATCCTTGGTACCTTCATCAGCTTCAGATTATTAATACAGAGGCTGAGGAGTTGGCACAGCCAGGCGAGTTAACTGAAGAGTTACTTTTCGGGGCCAAGCAATTAGGTTTCTCTGATCAACAGATTGCTGCTATTCGCGGGATTACTACAAATGATGTCCGCGCAGCACGACTGCATTTAGGTGTTCGTCCGGTCTACAAGACAGTAGATACCTGCGCGGCAGAGTTCGAAGCATTTACTCCTTATCACTACTCAACTTACGAAGAAGAGAGTGAAGTTGAACCTCGCACCATACCAGCAGTAATCATTTTGGGCTCTGGACCAAACCGAATTGGCCAAGGTATTGAGTTCGATTACAGCTGTGTACATGCATCATTTACATTGCGTGAAGCAGGTTACGAAACAATTATGGTTAATTGCAACCCTGAAACTGTTTCTACCGACTACGACACAAGCGATCGTCTCTACTTTGAACCGTTAACACTTGAAGATGTTCTAGAGGTTATTGCCGCTGAAGAGGCTGCAGGACCAGTACTTGGCGTGATTACGCAATTAGGCGGACAGACGCCACTTGGACTAGCGCAAGGTTTAAAGGAAGCCGGCGTAAATATTCTAGGAACCTCGCCGGAATCAATTAATTTAGCAGAAGAGCGTGGCGCGTTTGGTCGAATTCTTGAAGAGCAGAAATTAGTCGCACCTGAATATGGAATGGCATCTTCATTGCAAGAGGCGCAAGATATTGCAGCTCGTATTTCATATCCGGTTCTAGTGCGTCCTTCATTTGTTCTTGGCGGACGCGGTATGGAAATCGTTTACGATGATCAAGCACTTGCAGGCTTTATCTCTCGAGCCACAGAAATTACTCCGGGTCATCCAGTATTAGTTGACCGCTTCTTAGATAATGCAATCGAAATCGACGTCGATGCGCTCTTTGATGGCAATGAACTATTCCTCGGTGGCGTGATGGAACATATTGAAGAAGCTGGTATTCACTCAGGCGATAGCGCTTGCGTATTACCAGCGATGACAATTTCTCCAGCTCAGTTGATCGAAATTCGCGAAGCAACAGAGAAAATTGCTCGTGGTGTAAACGTGCGCGGTCTTATTAATATCCAATATGCGTTAGCAAATGGTCAGCTCTATGTGCTCGAAGCTAATCCGCGTGCATCTCGTACCGTTCCGTTTGTATCTAAATCAACTGGAATTCCACTAGCAAAGGCAGCTGCACGTATCTCGGTCGGCGAATCAATTGCGCAATTAAAGAGCGAAGGCATCTTGCCGACTGGTGATGTAAAACCAAAGGCAGTATCCGTTAAGGAAGTTGTACTTCCATGGAATCGATTCCGACGCCCGGATGGTCGTGGAGTGGATGCAACTCTTGGTCCAGAGATGCGTTCAACCGGTGAAGTTATGGGAATTGCACCTACATTTGGTGAAAGTTATGCCAAGAGTCAGATCGCAGCATTTGGGGCGCTTCCTAAATCTGGCACTGTATTCATTTCATTGAGCGATAAAGACAAAGCTTCTGGAATCAATGCGGCACGCGAATTGCTTGAAATGGGTTTCAGCCTTGTCGCAACTGCTGGTACTGCTTGGACACTAGGCGAACATGGAATTCATGCTGCAACAGTTCGTAAACATTCAGATGGAACTGGTCCACTTGGAGAAAAGACCATCGTTGAACAGATGGTTGCTGGCCAGATTGATTTGGTAATCAACACGCCAGTTGGCCGCGGAACCAGACAAGATGGTTGGGTAATTCGTACCACGGCGGTGCAGCGATCAATTCCTTGCATCACTACAGTCGCAGGATTTAATGCGGCAGTAGAAGGAATCAAGGCGATTCGTAACGCCGAACTAGGTGTGAAGTCTCTACAAGAATGGTTGGTAGAAATTGCCAATTAATAAGTCTGCATCTCAGGTGCACGCGGTTATCTTAAGTAACCGTCGAATTGGTGTTTATCATCAAATTGTTCTTGAAGTTGGCGACCTTGTTAAAAATATTAAACCTGGTAATTTCATTGCCATCTCTGTTGGCGGCGAAACATCACGCATGGTTCTACGCCGCGCATTTGCAATTTCGCGTGTCACTGATCGCGGCACAGTTGAATTAATCATTTCGCCGCAAGGAAGTGGATCTAAATGGTTATGCGCACAACCAGAAGGTTCACTTGTAGATGTGATCACTCCGCTCGGTACCGCGTTTGGAATTCCTACCGAACCAGTTACCGCGCTTCTAGTCGGCGGTGGATATGGATCAGCTCCACTTTTTGGACTTGCTGAAGTTCTAAAGTCTCGCGGTTGTCGCGTAATTATGGCGCTGGGTGCAAGCACGGCCGCAAAGATCTACGCACCACTTGAAGGTAAACGCGCCGCAACGCTACTTAAGATTTATACAGAAGATGGAACCGCCGGCGAAACTGGTCGCGTTACCGATTCAATGTCTGAATTGATTGCCGAACACGATATTCGCGTCATTTATTCATGTGGTCCAATGCCGATGCTTGAAGCGATCTCAAATATTGCAGTTCAAGCGGATGTCGCTCATCAATGTGCAGTAGAAGAATCAATGGCCTGTGGCGTCGGAATCTGTATGACCTGCGTAATGCCAGTTGCAAACGAAAACGGCGAAGTTAAGAATTTACGTAGCTGCATCGATGGACCGGTAATGGACGGCGAATCAGTTCAGTGGCATTTGGTAGGTAAGCAGCTATGAGTTTTGATTTCTCAACAACTTTAGGTGGGGCTTGGTTTCCGGCTCCGATGTTTACAGCGAGTGGTTGTGCTAGTTCTGGAAAAGAACTTTCGCAATTCTTTCCATTACGTGAAATTGGTGCAGTTGTAACCAAATCAATTATGTTAAAACCACGCGCTGGTCGACCAACGCCACGTATGGCTGAGACTCCAAGCGGAATGCTTAATTCGATTGGTTTACAAGGTCCAGGCATTGATGCCTTTCTTGCAGATGATGTGCCATGGCTTGCCGCGCAAGGTGCTCGAATTGTGGTTTCAATCGCCGGAGAAACTGCAGAAGAGTACGGAATTCTTGCCCGTAAATTACGTGGCGTATCCGGTATTTCAGCAATCGAAGTTAATATCTCTTGTCCAAATGTTGAAAATCGTGGATTGGTTTTTGCATGCGATCCGAATACTGCGGCAGAAGTAGTTAAGAATGTACGCGGAATCATCGGCGGAGAACTTCCAATTTTGGCAAAACTAACTCCCGATGTCACAAATATTGCATCTATCGCTTCGTCGGTAATTAACGCAGGCGCAGATGGAATCGCGATGATCAATACAGTGCTTGGCATGGTTATCAACACCGACACGATGCGCCCACATTTAGGTGGAAAGACTGGCGGCTTATCCGGTCCTGCAATTAGACCAATAGCGGTTCGTGCGATTTACCAAGTTCGTCAGGCGCTACCTAACGTATCAATTCTCGGTATGGGTGGCGTAGCCTCAGGTAAAGATGCATTTGAAATGATTCTTGCCGGTGCATCTGGAGTATCAGTTGGTACGGCATCGTTTGGTGATCCATCTGCGGTTTACCGAATTCAAAATGATTTACGCGAAATCCTAATTGCCAAGGGATTTAGCTCAGTCAAAGAGGCAGTTGGCTTCGCGCATAGGGAGGAAGCATGAGCTCTCCAATCATTTTAGCTATGGATACTGATGATCTCGATACTGCAAAGCGTTGGATAGATATTACAAGCGGTGCAGTTGGTATCTATAAATTGGGACTTGAATTTTTTTTAAAGTTCGGACGCGATGGAGTAGCAGCAATCCAGAAAGAGACCGATTGCCAAATCTTTTTAGATCTTAAACTTCACGATATTCCTAACACTGTTGGCGCTGCGACTGCACAAGTTGCGCCGTTAGCTCCTAAATTCTTAACGGTTCATGCAAGTGGCGGCAGCGCAATGATTAAAGCAGCTGCGGATAACGCACCGAAAACGGATATCACTGCAGTAACAATCCTTACCTCATTAAGCCAAGAGGATATGACTGCAATTGGCTACGAAGGAACACCACAATCACGCGCAATCGAACTTGCAAAGTTGGCGGTAGCTTCTGGCGCTAAAGCAATTGTCTGTTCTCCACTTGAAATCGCCGGAATTAGAAGCGCAGTACCTGCTGATATTTCAATAATTACTCCTGGCATTCGACCTCTAGTTACTGCTGGTGGCGATGATCAAAAGCGAGTGATGGATCCAAAGAGCGCAATTGCGGCAGGTGCTAATTACTTAGTAATTGGTCGACCAATCACAGGAGCGCAAGATATGGCTGCGGCAGCTAAAGCTATTTATGAAGAGGCGCTTAGTTAATTGCCAACGCCTCCAAAGTTAACTCCGGAGCAGAGAGCTGCGGCGCTAGATGCTGCAAAGCAAGCCAGGCGGAGTCGTTCAGATGTTAAAGAGCAGGTACGTACCGGAAAATTAAAGTTACTTCAGGTAATTGAATTAGCTGCAACAAACGAAGCGATTGCCAAGATGCGCGTTTCTGAACTTTTGGAATCGATGCCTGGCGTTGGTAAAGTGCGCGCTACATCGATATTGGACCGTTTAGGTATCTCAGGTACTCGTCGAATTCAAGGTTTAGGGGTTTTACAGTTGCAGAAGTTGAAGAAGGAGTTCACTCCACCAACTGGCGCAATTCGTCCTGGAAAATTATTTGTTCTCTCTGGTCCTGGCGGAGTAGGCAAGAGCACGATTACAAAAGCCTTGGCCGATCATCCTGAATTCTGGGTATCTGTCTCTGCAACTACTAGAACTCCGCGAAGCGGTGAACGAGATGGCGTTGACTATTTCTACATATCTGCAGAAGAGTTTGAACGTCGCATTAGCGGAAATGAATTTTTAGAATGGGCAGAATTTGCTGGCAATAAATATGGAACGCCAGCTTCGCAGGTTAAAGAGAAGTTAGCCAAAGGTTTGAACGTAATTCTTGAAATCGAAATCGATGGCGCACGACAAGTTCGTAAGTCATCCGAAGATGCCAAGTTGATTTTCATTGCACCGCCTTCATGGGAAGAGTTGGTAAAGCGTTTAGAGGGTCGAGGTACAGACTCCCAGGAACGTCGAAATGAGCGTCTAGAACTGGCCCAAGAAGAGATGGCAGCGCAATCTGAGTTCGATTATGTGGTCGTAAATGACCAATTAGATAGAGTCATAGCTGAACTGGTATCTTTGGCCGCTAGTAAGTAAGGCAACAAACAGGAGACTCATGGACGGCATCACAAATCCACCAATCGACGAACTTCTTGAGAAGAGCGGTTCTAAGTACAGCTTGGTGCTTTACGCTGCAAAGCGCGCACGTCAGATCAACGCTTACTACTCACAGCTTTCAGAAGGTCTACTTGAATATGTTGGTCCGCTAGTCGAGACCCATATTCACGAAAAGCCACTTTCAATCGCAATGCGCGAAATCAACGATGGTCTTCTGACTATCGAAAGTCTCGAACCTACAAACTAAACGATGTCCGAGATACTCCTCGGAGTAGGTGGCGGTATTGCTGCCTATAAATCTTGTGACCTTCTACGTCGTCTGCAAGATCTCGGACATTCAATAACGGTAATTCCAACGCCTTCTAGTTTAAATTTCGTAGGAAAAGCTACTTGGGAAGCGCTCTCTGGCAAACCTGTTCATACGGAAGTTTGGGAAGCGGTTGATCAGGTTAACCATGTATCAGTAGGCGAGAAGAGCCAATATGTAATCATCGCGCCAGCAACTGCAGATTTAATTGCGCGTATTGCTGCAGGTAGAGCTGATGATTTATTAACTAATGCAATCCTTGCAAGTAGTGCGCCAAAATTAATAGTTCCAGCGATGCATCCAAAGATGTGGTTTAACGCAGCTACGCAATCAAATATCGCCAAACTTCGCGAACTCGGTTTTAACGTAATGGAACCTGCAACTGGCAAGTTAACAGGTAACGACTCTGGAGTCGGCCGATTCCCGGAAACTGCGGAGATCATCTCTAAATTTTTAGCTGAAGTTGCGGTAGCCCAAGATTTAGCAGGCAAGAAGATTTTGATTACCACCGGTGGAACTCGCGAAGCAATCGATGATGTCCGTTTTATCGGTAATCGCTCAAGTGGTAAACAAGGTTTAGCGATTGCTAAAGCCGCAATTGCACGCGGGGCAGAGGTAACTGTTATTGCAGCGAATGTTGATACCAATTCATTATTTAACGCCAAGAAAATCTCAGTAACTAATACTGCAGAGTTGCAAAGCGCACTTGCATCCAATTTTGGCACCACAGATGTTTTGATTATGGCTGCAGCCGTTAGCGATGCAAAGCCAGTTGCTACTGAAGGCAAAGTTAAGAAGAGTGATTACAAGAGCCTTGAATTAGTTGAAACTCCTGATTTATTAGCCGAAATCTCCAAGAAGAAGGTCCACCAAATTCTCGTGGGTTTTGCTGCGGAAGAGAATGCATATCTTTTGCAAGAAGGTAAACGTAAATTAACCACAAAGGGTTTAGATCTAATCTATGCCAACGATATTGCCGATGGTGCGATATTTGGCTCTGATAAGACCTCAGGATTCATCATTGATGAGAAGAATGTTGAAGAAATAACACCTATTTCCAAGGAATCGCTAGCGACACGTTTACTAGATAAGGTCGTTGAAAGGTTAAACTCTGCCAATGTCTAAGCGCCTATTTACCAGTGAATCAGTAACCGAAGGTCATCCAGATAAAATCGCGGATCAGATCTCAGATGCAATTCTAGATTCGCTACTTTCACAAGATGCCAAGAGCCGTGTAGCGGTTGAAACTCTTATTACAACTGGCCAAGTGCACGTTGCCGGTGAGGTAACCACAAACGGATATGCGGACGTCAACACAATCGTTCGTGAAACTGTTCTTGGAATTGGGTATGACTCTTCAGATAAGGGTTTCGATGGAAACTCATGTGGCGTTTCAATTTCAATTGGTCAACAATCACCAGATATCGCACAAGGTGTCGATGATGCATATGAAGAGCGCGTTCAGGCTTCAAACGATCCGCTAGATCTTCAAGGCGCTGGCGATCAAGGTTTGATGTTCGGTTACGCATGTAACGACACCAAAGAACTTATGCCGCTACCAATCTGGTTGGCACATGAATTAGCTCAACAGTTAACAAAAGTTCGTAAGTCAGGTGAACTCGGGTATCTACGTCCAGATGGCAAGACTCAAGTAACTATTGAATATGATGGCGATAAAGCAGTTGCGCTAGACACTGTGGTTATCTCAAGCCAGCACCATGCCGATATTGATGTGGCAAAGAAGTTAACTCCAGAGGTAATCGAACACGTAATCAATCCAGTTTTGGCAAAGATCGATTTACCAAAAGCGAATTTACGCACACTAATCAATCCAACAGGTCGTTTCGTTGTTGGTGGTCCAATGGGCGATGCAGGTCTTACTGGCCGCAAGATTATTGTTGATACATACGGCGGAATGGCTCGCCACGGTGGCGGAGCATTTAGCGGTAAGGATCCATCAAAGGTGGATCGTTCTGCAGCTTATGCGATGCGTTGGGTTGCAAAGAACGTAGTGGCAGCAGGGCTTGCTGATCGTTGCGAAGTACAGATTGCATATGCAATTGGTAAAGCACAACCAGTCGGTCTATTCGTTGAAACTTTCGGCACTGAAAAAGTGCCTGTGGCAAAGATCCAAGATGCAGTGCTTGCAGTATTTGATCTTCGTCCAGCTGCGATCGTTCGTGACCTCAACCTGTTGCGTCCGATCTATTCAAAGACCAGTGCTTACGGCCACTTCGGTCGCGAACTTCCAGAATTCACCTGGGAAAGCACTGATCGCGCAAGCAAGTTAGCAGCTAGCGTTAAATAACTTATGACAACGCCACTTAAATTGAAAAGTGAGCGGGTTGGCAAAGTAACTCTCACCGAAGATAGACCCTATCTATCGGTCTTGGTTGATACTGGCGTCTTTCATCTCGACTACGAATTTGATTATTCGTTGCCGTCAAAATTCTCATTACAACCAGGTAATTGGGTTTCAGTACCATTTCATGGGCGTAATTGTTTGGGCTTGATTGTTTCGCGCAGCGCTAAAAGCACGGTATCAAAGGTGCAACCAATCAATCGTGGCGTCAATGGTCCATTCATTAGTGCAGAGCATTTGAAGTTGTACATATCTGTTTCCGAGCGTTGGGCGGCGCCTATTTTTGATGTGCTTCGTTTCGTTACAAAATACAAGGGGAGCGCAAGCGTTCTACCTATAGGAGCCGGTGAAGGAAAACGTCTCTATCTACAGCTACCACCAAATCAGAGCGAGATTAGAGCAATTAAAGAGATTGCGATCAAAAGCGCAAAGAGTGGTTCAACTTTAGTAATAGCCCCTGAAGCTAGGTTGGCAGCGAAATTGGAGAGCACCGAATATGAAGTAGC
>CAZMDJ010000001.1:54654-70804 GCA_964565165.1 uncultured Actinomycetes bacterium
TTCCAAGAGCTCTCCACCGACCTGTGTAATCTGCGCAAGCATCTACCAGGATTGGCGCTGTTCTTACTGCCAGAAAGAGAAAATTTATCTACTAGGTAGAGGAATCGAAAAGATCGCTGAAGATTTTGGACGCGCGTTTCCTAATACTGAAATCCATATTGCAACTGCAGATAAGGAGATGGAAGGCGATGTAAGTAGGCGCTCTATTGTTTTAGCAACTGTAGGCGCAGCACCTGAATTGAAATACTCAGCAACTCTCGTACTTGAGGGCATCAACTTAGGTTCCGATATGCGAAGTGAAGAACGTTACCTATCTACTCTATTTAGATATGCAGCTTATTCTTCCGGCGAATTAATGGTGGTTGAAAGAGATGAACATCCTGCAGTTAACTCACTAATTAAATGGAATCCGATTCCTTACCTAAATAGGTTATTAATTGATTTAACGGAAGCCGACCTACCGCCATCAACTAGACATATCTTGATAAAGAGTGATGATGCAGAGCGTATTTACACTGGATTTTTAGCAGCGCTTCGCGAAAATAGAATCCCTTCGAACTCTAAGGTTCATAATCTCGGTAATGGAGTTATTTCGATCTTCTTCACGTTAAAGAGCGCCAAGACAATGCTCTCTTTCCTATATGAATTTCAGAAGCGACGTTCTATGAGTGGCAAGCCACTTGCCAAGGTGCGAATAGATCCATATCTACTCGGTTAGAATTCGCCTATGTCGATTCAGCCAATTCGTCTTTTCGGAGATCCAGTTCTGACTTCGCCTGCGCAACCTGTTACGACCTTTGATAAAGAGCTACGAAAATTGGTTAAAGATTTAACTGAAACCATGCAAGATGCGCCAGGTGCAGGTTTGGCTGCGCCACAAATTGGGGTTCCGCTACGAGTATTTACCTGGGATGTTGATGATGAAGTTGGTCATCTAGTAAACCCAGTTTTGGATTTATCTGATGAGCTTCAAGATGGAGAAGAAGGTTGCCTTTCTTTTCCGGAACTTCGATATACCACACCTCGTGCGCTTCGCGCAGTGGCTAAAGGCTTCAATATGTACGGAGATCCAGTCATTATCGAAGGATCAGAATTTCTAGCAAGAGCGTTGCAACACGAGACAGATCACTTAGATGGCATACTTTTTATCGATCGCCTAAATGATGAAGATCGAAAAGCAGCGATGAAAGAAATCCGTGATTCAGAGTGGTTTGGTTTAGCTGCAGCAACCGGACAGGATCCAATTATTAAAGTCTCACCACATAGCACTTTCGGTAGAGGTAATTAATGAAGTTGGTAATTGCAGCTACCCCCAAGGTGGCGATTCCAACTATCACTGAACTAAAGAAATTACATCAAGTAACAATCGTTACCCAGCCTGATCGTCCGGCTGGGCGCGGCAAGCAACTTCGTCAAAGTGAAATTGCCGATGCATTTGAAGGCGTTCTAAAACCTGAATCCGAAGCAGAGCTGACCGAGATTCTCCAGAGCGCAGATCTCCTGGTTACGATCGGTTATGGAAAGATTCTAAAGAGTGAGACACTCTCACTTCCGAAATTTGGTGGAATTAATCTCCACTTTTCACTTCTTCCTAAATGGCGTGGCGCAGCACCAGTGCAAAGAGCCATCGAAGCTGGAGATAAAGTTTCGGGAGTTACAGTCTTCCAAATGGATTCGGGGATGGATACTGGACCAATCTGGGTGCAGCGCGAATTTCCTATTCCTTACGGTTTCTCATCGCCTGAACTTTTTGAAGAGTTAGCAAATCTGGGCGTATCTGCAATTTTGGATGCACTTTCAGCGATTGAAAGTGGCGGTAAGCCGCATGATCAAACGGGTGAGGCAACTATTGCTAAAAAAATTTCTAAAGATGAATGCGTTATCAATTGGAATTTGGATACAGGGTCAATTATTAGAAAAGTGAAAGCATTTGCATTTAATCCTGGAGTTACCACTTCAATTCGAGGGCAACAGATGAAGATTGCCGATGTACGTGAGGGCGTATCAAAGTTACAACCAGGTGAACTAAGCAAAACCGGGGAAGTTGGCACCGCTGATGGCTCAGTTCAATTATTGACTGTCATTCCTGCGGGTAAACGCGCAATGTCAGCCCCAGATTGGTTAAATGGCTTTAAGCCAGAAGCTGGAGAGCGTTTTGAGTAAGAACTTTCGCAGAGTTACTCAGGATAAACCGCGTCAGATTGCTTTCGAAGTCTTAACCGAAGTTATGCGCGATGGCGCGTATTCAAATCTACTTCTGCCACAGAAACTTGCAAATAGTGGCCTTGATCAACGTGACAAAGCTTTTACAACTGAACTGGTTTACGGATCAATAAGACAGCTTGGACGAAATGATTACATCGCTGCGCAATTTAGCGATCGCCCATGGAGCGAAGTTGATACCGGTATTGTCGATGTTATTCGACTTGGCACATACCAACTATTTGATATGCGAGTTCCGATCCATGCGGCGGTAGATGCAACTGTTAATTTAGCTCGTAGAGTAATTGGCGAGTCCAAAGCCTCGTACATAAACGCTCTTATGCGTAAGATTTCAAGCAAGACCTTAGATGAACATTTATCCCAAGTGCAGGATGACAGCGTTTCATCTCTTGCGATTCGATATAGCCATCCGGAGTGGATCATCAATAGCTACCGTGATTTCATCTCTGATGTCGATGAGCTCAAAGAGCTTCTTCAATCGAACAACACCCCAGTCAAGCCAACGTTGGTTGCTTGGCCAGGCAAGTCAGAAACTGCAGAATTCGTAGGAGAACCAGGGAAGTATTCGCCATACGCGGTGCACATAACCTCAACTCCACAAGAGATTGAAGCTATTCGCCAACGTCGCGCTGGAATTCAAGATGAAGGATCGCAAGTTCTGGCAATTGCTTTTGCAAAGGCAGCTAGCGAAAACGAACCTTGGTTAGATCTCTGCGCTGGCCCTGGCGGTAAAGCTGCGCTACTTTCATATCTTGCTAAGAGTGATTTCTATGCAAATGAGATCTCCGAAGCTCGCGCAGAATTAGTAAGACAAGTAGTCAAAGAAGGAACGCACGTTTCAGTTGGTGACGGCAGAGAAGTCAACTTGCCCGTAAATGCAATTCTCGCCGATGTTCCGTGTACTGGATTAGGTGCGCTACGTAGACGCCCAGAGGTACGTTGGCGTCGCAGTACCGATGACTTACGAGCTCTCACTAAGCTGCAATACGAATTATCAGAGCATGCAATTTCAATTCTCCCATCTGGTGGAATTTTCGGATACGCAACTTGCTCACCTCATATGGCTGAAACTAGAGCGCAAGCAGCAACCATTGAGAAGAAGTTACCTGTCGAAAAAATCGATATAGCACCCTTCCTGCCAACTAATTTAGAGAATGGGGTTGCCAACGGTTACATGCAGCTCTGGCCACACCGACACGAAACTGACGCTATGTTCCTAGCGCTTTATCGAAAGCGATAATTAGCCAATGCGCGATATTCGTATCACTCCAAGTATTCTCAATGCAGATCTAAATGATCTAGATAATGAGATTGCAAAGATCTCTAAAGTATCGGATCTACTACATCTAGACATCATGGATAATATATTTGTTCCAAACCTAACTTGGAACTTTGAAGCCGCCGAAGAGATTATCCGTAAAGCACCGCTTCCAGTTGATGCGCATTTGATGATTGAAGATCCAGATATACAAGGACCCAAATATGCAGAGGTTGGCTGCAAAAGCGTAACTATTCATTATGAAGCAACCGCTAATGTTAAACAAACTTTGCAGAGTATTCGCAGAGCCGGAGCAAGGGCAGCGCTTGCCCTAAAACCAAAAACTGATTTCTCAGTACTACTTGAATATCGCGAACTGATTGACATGATTTTGATTATGACTGTAGAGCCAGGCTTTGGCGGTCAAAAATTCATGGCAGATATGATGGATAAAGTCTCTAAATCACGTAACTTCATCGGAGATGCGGATATCTGGTTGCAGGTAGATGGCGGCATCTCATTAGATACCATTGAGGTAGCTCGTAATGCAGGTGCAGATACATTTGTTGCCGGAAGCGCAGTATTTAAGGCTCCAGATCCCGCTGCAATGGTTCTGCAACTCAAAGAATTGGCAACGAAGTAAGTTATTTCAAAGTAAAATTATCAAGTGAAATCATTCGAACAATTGTGGGCAGAGCTGGGCGAGACGCTCCAGAGCGCTGATCCAAACTCCGGTACCGTTTCATTGGTTAATTCCGGTGTTCACGCAATTGGTAAGAAGATCATGGAAGAAGCTGGCGAAGTTTGGATTGCAGCCGAATATCAGAGCGATCAAGAGTTGGCTTTAGAAATTTCACAACTACTTTACTATTTACAGGTTCTGGCAAAGGCGCGAGGAATCTCTTTAGAAGATATCTATAAGGAGCTCTAATGAAGATTGCCGTCCCAAATAAAGGCTCTCTAGCTGATTCAAGTATTCAAATTCTTAAAGAGGCTGGTTATCGTCAGCGCACTGATTCACGCGATTTAGTTTTAGTAGACCCAGAAAACGGCGTTGAGTTTTACTATCTCCGCCCACGAGACATTGCACTCTATGTTGGAACAGGTGAATTGCAGGCGGGTATTACTGGTCGCGATTTATTAATTGATTCTGGTGCAAGTGCCGAGGAGGTTCTACCTTTAGATTTTGGTGGATCAACATTTAGATTTGCAGCCCCTGCTGGTGGCTCTTGGAAAATTGCAGATATCAATGGAAAACGCGTTGCTTCTGCCTACCCAGGGCTAGTTAATAATTATCTTTCTAAGGCTGGCGTAAAGGCGGAGATTGTTCGCCTAGATGGCGCTGTTGAATCTTCGGTTCGTTTGGGTGTTGCAGATTTAATCGCTGATGTGGTGAGCACTGGAAATACGCTGCGCCAAGCCGGACTTGAAATGTTTGGTGATCCAATTCTTAAGAGCGAAGCAGTACTAATTAAGCGCGCTGGAACTACCGCGGCTCCTGAATTTGAAACTTTGCAACGTCGACTTTCTGGCGTCGTTATCGCTCGTCAATATGTGCTTCTTGATTACGATATTCAAAAAAGTGCGTTAGAGAAAGCTTGCGCTTTAACACCAGGTCTTGAATCTCCAACAATCTCACCGCTTGCTAAAGAGGATTGGGCGGCAGTTCGTGCAATGGTGCCACGCAAAGATACCAATCGTGTGATGGATGAACTTTGGGCAATCGGTGCGCGAGGAATCCTAGTTACCGATATCCACGCTTGCCGGTTATAAGTAATTTAGAACTTCGCGTAAATCTCGCTTTTTTATAACCACATCTGCAACGTCGTTCAGCGCATCTTTCGCGCAAAATGCAATTCCGATATCTGCTGCCATCACCATATCGATGTCATTGGCGCCATCACCGATAGCGATTGTTTGAGAAGGTTTTAATTCCAGTTTTAATTCAGCTAAATAGGCTGCTTTAGCATGACGGTCAACAATTGCACCTTCAACCTTGCCAGTTAACTTGCCGCTTTCAACACCTAAAGTGTTTGCGCGATAGTTAGCCACGTTCAGCGTATCCATTAGAGGAGCGATAACTTTAGTAAAGCCACCAGAGACCACTGCCACGGTATCGCCTTGCCCCTGTAACTCAGCAATTAATTCAACTGCTCCGGTGGTTAAAGAGATATCACTGCGAACCGCTTCAATGACAGACTCTGGTAAATCCTTTAAAAGTGCAACACGTTCCTTTAGCGAAGCTTGGAAATCTAACTCTCCGGCCATTGCGCGATCGGTAATATCTTTCACCTTATCTTGGACCCCGGCATGGGCCGCAATAAGTTCAATTACTTCCTGGTTGATTAACGTCGAATCAACATCAAATAGGAAGAGCCTCTTCATCGATAATCTACGACCAAATCCACATTGAGCTTCTCGGCAGTAGAAAGTAGATCCTTTTCAATAGCCTTTGCATGGGCTTTATCTAACGAGAAGTGAATCGCTAAAAAATATCGCTTACGAATATCCATGCTCTGCTGATCTAGAATTTGGATTGTGAATGGCGAGAGAGTTTCTAGAATCGCCGCTTCAATACCTGGCGCGCTCTCTCCAGTGACAAGAATCAAACCGGTGAAATTAGAGTTCATTTCGCAATTTTAGAGTAGCCCTTGAGGTAATCTTGCCAACCTATGGCACATGTAGCATCGATCTCAAACGCCATTGTTGCGCGCTCAGGTAAAGATATTCTCGGTCCGGTCTCGTTCACTCTCTCTGAAGGTGAACGGTGGGTAATCCTTGGTCCAAATGGCGCAGGAAAGTCCACGTTACTAAAGCTTCTTGCAACAGAGATTTTCCCAACTTCCGGAACGGTTGCGCTTCTGGGCCATCAAATGGGCAAAGTTGATGTCTTTGAACTACGAACTCGTATCGGTATTTGCGGATCAATGAAACACGAACAGATTCCTGAAAATGAAACCGTGAAAGATGTGGTCTTAACAGCGGCATATGCAGTTCTTGGCCGCTGGAATGAAGTTTACGATTTATGGGACGAATCAAGAGCTTCGGCGCTATTAACAACTTTTGGAGTACGTGAATTGGGTGATCGTTACTACGGAACTCTTAGCGATGGCGAACGTAAACGTGTGCAGATTGCTCGTGCTTTGATGATTGACCCAGAACTTTTATTACTCGATGAACCGACGGCAGGTTTAGATATGGGTGGCAGGGAAGATTTGTTAACGCGATTTGCAAACTTCGCAACTGATAATCGCGCCCCGGTTACCGTAACTGTCACGCATCACATTGAAGAGATTCCGGCTGGAACAACTCATGCGCTTCTATTAAAGGATGGCAAAGTCGCAGTAAGCGGTCCGGTCAGCCAAGTAATTACCAGCAAACATGTAAGTAACGTTTTCGGCATACCTATGGAAGTTACTTCAACCAATGGACGCTTCTACGCACGCGCTAAGTAAGGTTCACCCACACTGGCTTCAAACCTTTCCTGAAGAATTTACAAAGGCAGCTACGCTTCTTGAGCAATTAGAGAATTTCACTCCTGCAGTTGCCGATGTTTTCAATGTGTTCGCAACTTCACCCATTGAAATTAAAGTAGTAATCGTAGGACAAGATCCATATCCAACTGCAGGGGATGCGATGGGACTTGCATTCTCTGTTAACAGATCAGAGCGGCTACCAAAATCGCTCTCCAATATTTACAAGGAACTATTTGATGATTTGGGGATTAGGCGTAACTCTGGCGATCTTCGTGATTGGCAAGAGCAAGGTGTTTTCTTGATAAACAGAATTCTCACGACACCCATTGGAAATCCACTTGGCCATAAAGGAATTGGATGGGAGGAATTTACAGAGAAGATAATCGCTCATCTGGGTAAGCATGGAGCGGTTGGATTATTGATGGGTAAACCTGCGCAAGAGATGGATAAATATTTCTCAAAGTCGGTAATTACTCCTCATCCAAGTCCACTAAGTGCCTATCGAGGATTCTTTGGTGCAAAACCATTCTCTGCAGTTAATGCGCTTCTAGATGTTCCCATTAAATGGTGAAAGGGCGCCCTCTTTCGAGAACGCCCTTTCGACTAACTATTTACTCTTAGCCAACCCAAGTATTAATTGGTGATGATAAGAAGTAGACCATAAATAGAGCACCGACAAGCAGTAGCAATGGATGAAGATCCTTGCGACGGCCCTGTACCAAGCGAATAACTACGTGAGACACGAAGCCAGCGCCGATACCAACAGAGATGCTGTATGTGAATGGCATCAAGATGATTGTTAAGAATGCAGGAATCGCAATTCCAAGATCATTCCAATCAATATCCTTAACTTGAGTCATCATCAAGAAACCAACAATTACCAGCGCTGGAGTAGCTGCTTCGTAAGGAATAACAGCAACAAGCGGTGATAGGAATGTGGTTAGCAAGAAGCAGATACCAGTTACAACAGATGCAAGACCTGTACGTGCGCCTTCACCAACACCTGAAGCAGATTCGATGTATGAGGTATTTGAAGAGATACCCGATGCACCGCCAGCTACAGCTGCGATTGAGTCAACTAGAAGAATCTTGTCGTTATTTGGAACATTTCCTTCTTTATCAATCAAACCTGCTTCGTGACCGATAGCGGTAACAGTACCGACAGTATCGAAGAAGTCAGATAGTAGAAGTGTGAAGATAAGGAGAATCGCTGCAACTGCAGAGATTCGATCAAATGAACCAAGTAGGTTAAATGAACCTAGTAGCGAGAAGTCAGGTGTTGCGATTATCTTCTCTGGCAGAGCTGGAATGTTTAGACCCCAACCCTTTGGATTAAATTCAGTTGCTGATACGAAACTTGGTCCGATCTTAAATGCCTTCTCAACAACGATCGCTAGAACAGTTGCTCCAACAATTCCGATTAATAGCGCACCCTTAGTCTTACGAACCATCAAAGTGATGATTAGTAGAAGTCCAATAACGAAGACCACAATCGGCCAACCAACAAGATTACCGCCATCACCTAGTTGAACTGGAACAGGTCCTGCGCCGGTACGTCGAACGAAACCTGAATCAACAAGACCGATTAGCGCAATAAAGAGACCGATACCCACTGAGATTGCGTACTTAAGTTGCTGCGGTACAGCCTTAAATACTGCCTGGCGGAAACCAGTTAGAACCAATACGGTGATGATCAAACCTTCTAGAACAACAAGGCCCATCGCATCCGCCCAAGTCATCTTGGTTGCGATACCAAGTGCCACGAAACTATTTAGACCAAGACCGGTTGCAAGAGCTAGTGGGAAATTTCCAACTACGCCCATAAGGATTGTTAGAACGCCAGCGACTAGAGCTGTTGCAGCTGCAATCAAAGGCAAGTTAGGAGCGTCGCCGCCACCTAGGAATTTTCCATCGCCATCCTTTACGAAGCCAAGGATTAGCGGATTTAGAGCAACGATATATGCCATTGTGAAGAAGGTGACGAGGCCACCACGAACTTCACGACCGACAGTTGAACCGCGCTCCGAAATTTTAAATAAATTTTCGAGCATTCTCTTCCTTTACTGTTTTTTTAACGGGGTGTTTTCGACCCGTGGGGAAGGCTTAGAGAAACCCTATGTGCTACTTAGAGGTAAATCGGGATACGACACCTAGGCCAATCGCCACTGATTGCCCGATAAATAGCGCGAAAATCGCAGTTCCGAGGCCAATTCGACCACCAAGTAGCCAGCCACCAATCAATGCACAGGATTCAATTGCCAAGCGAATACGTCCTACACGAACGCCAGTCAGATTATGTAGTGAAGTCATCAAACCATCACGTGGTCCAGGTCCGAGGCCACAAGTTATATATAAAGCTGATCCGATTCCAACAAGAGCAACTCCAAGGAAGTCATAAATGATTCCGATTGTGTAGTTGCTTGCTTCAGGAAAATTAGAGACACCGAATTGAATGGCAACGGCAATCACGATGATATTAGAGAGCGTTCCGAAACCCGGCTTTTCACCAAGTGGCCACCAGAAGAAGAGAACCACTGCAGAAATCAGAAATGTTGCAGCGCCCATATTCATTCCGGTTTTGAAAGATAAACCTTGCGCAAGAACCGACCAAGGTGCATTTCCTGTTAATGAATTAACGATTAATGCATCACCGAAACCAAAGATAGTTAATCCGAAAATCAGAATCGCAACTCGTTTTGGCGCTAAATTCCAACGACCAGAACCAGTCCAAGATGTATTTGGAATTGTGCGATGTGGACGCAAGAAAGCTATCAGCCAAGACATTTCGGAACCCTATCAGTTACCCTTATCTTCATGTTTCCAGGTATCGGTACCGTATTAAATATCGCAACAATTCTTATCGGTTCTGTTATCGGAATCTTCATTGGCGAACGATTAAAAGATAAGACACGAAGCTTAATTACCGACGTGCTCGGTATGGTGACGATGTTAGGCGCAGCAGCGGCAATCATTCCGTTATTCAAGGACCAATACACATCGATGATTCCAAAAGGCTGGAGCACTATGCCGGTCTTGATAGCGCTTTTAGCCGGCGGCATTATTGGATCAGCGCTAAATTTGGAAGAACGTGTGGAGCATTTCGGTGAATTTTTACGTAAGAAATTTAAATCTGAAGAGGGATCATTTGTTGAAGGTTTCCTTGATGCTTCGCTACTTTTCGCAATTGGTCCGCTGGCAATTCTTGGATCGATTAGCGATGGCATGGGAAATGGAATTGACCAACTAACTTTGAAATCCGTGCTGGATGGTTTTGCATCAATGGCATTCGCATCGAGTTTAGGTTGGGGAGTCGCGGCATCAGCTATTGCCGTTGGCGCATATCAAGGTTTATGGACAGTGATGGGACTTTTCTTAGGCAACATCATGGCCGATTACCAAGTAGCCGCCATGACTATTACTGGCGGAATACTTTTATTAGCTATTGGCCTTAGACTTTTAAAAATCAAGAACATTCCGGTAGGCAATCTCTTGCCAGCGCTCTTCTTGGCGCCAGTACTTGCTCTAGCCTTTAATAGTTTTCTATAAATTAGGCGATGGTGCTGGTATCGATAACGAATCGGTACTTCACATCACTTGCAACAGTGCGTTCGTAAGCTTTATCGACGTAATCTGCGTTAACTAATTCAATATCGCTAACGATGTTATGTTGGCCAGCAAAATTGAGCATCTCTTGCAGCTCCACCATACCGCCGATCATAGAACCAGTAAGTGACTTACGACCATCAAGTAGCGCACCTGCATTTACTGAATATGGGCCATTAGGCAGTCCAATAACAACCAGAGTTCCATCGATTTTCAATGCACCCAAATAGGCATTGATATCAACCATCGCAGAAACTGTATTAAGAATCAGATCGAATCTACGTGAGAGAGGCTTTAGATCCTCTTTATCTTTGATTACAACGAAATCTTTCGCGCCCATACGCAGTGCATCTTCACGCTTGTTAGCGCTATGAGAAAGAACAGTAACCTCTGCGCCAAGTGCTGCGGCAAACTTCACGCCCATATGGCCAAGTCCACCAAGTCCCATAACAGCGACTTTCATGCCAGGACCAACTTTGAAATGTTTGATCGGGGAGAAAAGAGTTATGCCTGCACAGAGCAGAGGTGCAACTCCCGCCATATCCAAATTCGCTGGAATTGTTACTGCATAATCTTGATCGATTACAAAACCAGTTGAGTATCCACCAAATGCAATTGTCTTACCGTCGCGTTCGTAACCGTTATAAGTTCCGGTTATTCCTTCATCGCAATATTGCTGTAAGCCAGATTTACATGGTTCGCATTTGCGGCAAGAATCGATAAAGACGCCGACACCTATGCGATCGCCAACTTTAAACTTACTTACCGCAGAGCCAATTTCTGAGACGATACCGACGATTTCATGGCCAGGTACCATCGGAAATAGCGACGGACCCCATTCTTCGCGTACTTGATGGATATCTGAATGGCAGATACCTGCGTGTGTTACCTGGAAAGCGACATCGTTTGCACCAATTGCGCGGCGTTCAAATTCATAAACTTCAAGTGGAGCGCCAGCTGAGTGAGCTGCTAGACCTTTAACTTTCATAATTGTGAACCTTAATCTTGAAACGGAAGTGTTGGGGTAGAGGTATGTGTTGCTTGCGATGCGCGAGCATTGATTTTGCGCATATGGTGGCGACGACAAAGCACCTCATAAGCAACTTCATCTTTAGAATTTGTATCGCCAACGACCACCTGTTCACCCTCGGTGACCATGGAACCATTAATTACGCGAGCGTTATGAGTTGCAGGTTCTCCGCACCAACAGAGTGCACGTACTTGAAGAGTTTCAACGCGATCAGCTAATTCAACAAGGCGTTGCGAGCCAGGGAAGAGCTTGGTGCGAAAATCCGCCAAGATTCCAAATGCATAGACATCGATACCCAAGCCATCAACAATCATTGCAAGTTCTTCGATCTGTCTCTCGGTATAGAACTGAGCTTCATCGCAGATGATGAAATCAATTCTTTCGCCAAGTGACATACGTTCGATTGTTAGGCGGTGGATATTTAAATCCGTATCAACTTCAATAGCGTTCTTCTGAAGACCTAAGCGAGAAGAGATGAGTCCTTCTCCGGCGCGATCACGATTGGTGAAGATCAATCCATTGCGTCCACGGGTTTCGTGATTGTGAGCAGTCTGAAGCGCTAACGTGGATTTACCTGAATCCATCGTTCCGCAGTAATAAACCAGCTCAGCCACGGCGTTATCCTGCCACGAGCGAATCTAGTTTTGCGCCCAATGCTCGCTCCAAGTGGCGAGCCATATCTACAGTGATGTGGGTCTGGTCACGATATGCCAATAAACCATCAACCACCGCTGGACACTTTGTTGAACAAAGAAGTGCAATCGGATCAAAGATATTTTCTGACTTATATGCAATCCTCACCGGCAATTCAGTATCGCAATTCTTTCCCGAACTTAGACAGATTGGAATGTCACGATTCGGCCACGGAGTATCGCGAATCAAAAGATGTTTAAAACTGTAATTATCGGCAGCAACATATTCCGCAGGTGCGATTTTGTAATGTTCAAAATTGCCAAGAATTACTAATTCCGGTTTGATACTAGAAATTTCAGCTAAAGCTTCATTTCGATAATTCACGCAATCCGCAGCTTTAAATCCACCGTTATCGATAACCGGCAATTTAAGAGCGGGACAACTTGATTTAGTGAAGGTGTAAAGCTTGAATCCGCGATTTAAAGCCCACGCTTCCACTGCCGGGAACCATTGCGCCGCATGTGAATCGCCGAGCAAGACCACAGCGCGGTTGGATTTTGTATCTCCAAAGATGCAATCTTTTCTAATGTGCGATCCGGCATAACCTTGATGGCAACCATTGGCATAGATACTTGGCTTTGCTAATGAATACTTAGTTTGAGTCGCAGTCTGATTGATTGCGAAGGCCGTACCACTTAACAGCATTCCACCAATCAAAGCACCAGTGAATATTGTGCGTGCAGGCAACTTTGCATGCCGAATTGGATTCTCAACATAGTTATAGCTAATTGCCGATAATGCAATGCAAATAAGTAGCGCGAGAACTTTCTCTTTATCGCCCAATTCTCGTTGTAAATAAAGTGGCGGAATAGTCAGAAGCGGCCAATGCCAAAGGTAGATTGAATAGCTCCAATCACCGAGTTTCAAAGCAATTGGATTACTTAAAATAAGATTCTTCTTTAATGAAATTAATACCGCAGTTGCGCCAAGTATTGGAAGTAGTGAGGGTATCGCTGGGAATGGAGTCTGTGAGTTGAAAATAAAACTAGCTAGAACAATCGCGCCAATTCCCGGCCAGATTAACTTGGCACGCATCGGATATAGAACAAGAAGTGCACCAAGACCCAATTCAAAGGCTCTGGTTGGTAATGAGTAAAAAGCAAATATCGGTGAGCTTTTAACAAGCACTAACGAGAGCGCAAAACTTCCGGCCGTAACTGCAAGGACTGCAACTTTCCGGAATTTTTTCGTAAGGATAAGTAATAGGGGCCAGAAGAGATAGAACTGCTCTTCAACTGCCAAAGACCAATAATGAATCAGAGGCGATGGAGTTGCCCCAAGATTTTGATAGTCATTCTGCCAATGGGCATACAAATAGTTAGAGACATACCAGGTGCTCGCTGCTAAATCCTTTGAGAATTGCGATCTGGCGCCGCTTGGCGCGAAGAAGAAAAAGGCGATCGCTGTTACAAATAGGACTAGGAAAGCAACTGGCAGTAGGCGTTTTGCTCTTCGAACGTAGAAGTTCTTAAATGTGAAAGCCGGGTCGTTGATAATTAAGGAGGTAATTAAGTATCCAGAGATGACGTAAAAGACATCTACGCCGATATACCCGCCAGGCAACCAATCAGCGTGAAAGAGCAGAACCAGACCAACGGCAAGTGCGCGAAGGCCTTGAATCTCTGGAGAGCGCAACACTTTGCGATTTAAACTATGAAGATTGCGTGAATCTCAAGGTTAGGAAATTCTGCTTGTAATTTTGCGCGTCCACCAAGAGCCGCAATTTCAAGTAGCACTCCGACGCTGGTTACCTTTGCGCCAGTTGCATGAATCAATTTAATTGCAGCGGCAAGAGTTCCACCTGTTGCTAAAACATCGTCTACTAATAGAACAGTGTCGCCTGGTAGCGCTGCATCCTTATGAATTTCAATGACATCGGTGCCATATTCGAGTCCGTACTCTTGACGATGAACATCATGCGGCAACTTGCCGGCTTTACGAATTGGAATTACGCCGCGCTTACTCTGAACTCCGATTGCAGCAGCAAAGAAAAAGCCACGCGCTTCGATACCAGCAATGTATTTCGCAGTTGGATCTTCAGCGCTCATCAACTCTGCAACAGATGTTAAAGCTTGGCCATCGCGTAACAGCGGGGTAATGTCGCGGAAGAGCACGCCCGGAGATGGATAATCTGGAATGTCGCGGATTAAGGACCGTAGCTCTTCTTTATTCATGGCGTCACCTTATAACGACCATATAGCTATGAGATTTAACTAAAGCGTAAGTGTCCGAAAGGGGACTTGAACCCCTAAGGCCTTGCGGCCACAAGCACCTCAAGCTTGCGCGTCTACCAATTTCGCCACCCGGACTGATGTGAGGTGAATCTTAACTGACAATTTAACTGACATTAAAATCACCAGATAAAGCGGGCAAAAAAGGTTAAAACGGGAGAGAATCGCCATATGAGTAATGCAATAACAGAAGAGGCAATCCGCATCTGCCAAGAATTAATCCGTATTCCAAGTGTTAATTACGGTGAAGGTAAAGGCGATGAAAAAGCGGTTGCTGAATATGTTGTGGCATCCCTTGCTGAAGTTGGCATTGAAGCGAAGATCTATGAATCAGCTCCAAATCGTTGCAATGTAATTGCAAACATAGAGGGTGTAGATCAATCAAGACCACGAATAATAAAAAAAAAACATATCGATGTGGTTCCAGCTGCCGCAGAGGAATGGCAAGTAGATCCTTTTAGCGCTGAAATCAAAGATGGTGCAATCTGGGGTCGCGGCGCAGTTGATATGAAGAACGTTGATGCGATGATCTTGGCAATTGTTCGCCACTGGGCACGCAACGGAATCAAACCTCCACGTAACATTGTTTTAGCATTCTTTGCAGATGAAGAAGCTGGTTCTACTTATGGATCGCGTTGGATGGCCAAGGAACATCCAGAGGTATTTGCAGGTTGCAACCAAGCTGTTTCAGAGGTCGGCGGATTTTCAGTAACTCTCTCTAATGGCAAGCGTCTTTAAATGATTGAAGCCGCACAAAAGGGTATTCACTGGGTGAAGTTAACTGCGCATGGTCAGGCAGGACATGGTTCGTTTATCAATAGCCAAAACCCGGTAACTGCACTTTCTGATGCAGTTGCAAAACTTGGCGCACATGAATGGCCACAAACATATACAAGTGCAGTTAAGGAATTGTTCACAGCAATTGCAGATGCGCTTGGTCGCCCACTTGGTGATGATTACCGCGAATTCTTAGTTGAGATTCCATCTGTTGCGCGCATGATTGCGGCAACGCTACAGAACACTGCTAATCCAACTATGTTAGAGGCTGGCTATAAGGCAAATGTAATTCCAAAGGAAGCTAGCGCCGTAATTGATGGCCGATTTTTACCTGGGTATGAAGATGAACTAAATAGAACTATCGCTGAAATTGTTGGTCCAGAGATCAGGATCGAAACTGTCACACATGACATCGCACTAGAAGTTCCATTCGAAGGACCACTGGTAGACGCTATGAAAGCGGCTATTTTGAAATTAGATCCAGAAGGAATTCCAGTTCCTTATTTAATGAGCGGCGGCACAGATAATAAAGCGCTTAGCGAACTTGGAATTGTGGGTTACGGATTCTCTCCATTACGACTACCTGCAGATTTAGATTTCATGGCGCTATTCCACGGCGTAGATGAACGAATTCCGCTTGAATCTCTAGATTTTGGCGTTAAAGCTTTGGAAGATTTCTTACTTAACAGCTAACTTGATCTAGCGCTTCGCGGACAACGCCAGGAAGTGAGATCTCTTCGCTTCGCAAAATTCCGCGAAGTTGCGCTCCGGTACGTGCGCCAACAATTGCACTGGTTACACCAACTGCATCACGAACCCAAGCTAGAGCAACTTCTAATGGTGAGTAACCAAGACCATC
>CAZMDJ010000001.1:70904-90832 GCA_964565165.1 uncultured Actinomycetes bacterium
ACATAATCAGTGCCAAGTCGTTTGAGAGATGCATCTAATTCTGAAAGAAGTGCACCGCGTGAGGTATTAACGGTACGAACGCCATCAACAAAGACAATGCCACCTTTAGTTGCGATAACTACATCTTCGCGTTTAAAGAGCGAGCCAATAAGGCCACCGATAACTTTTTCGGAATCTCCAGCACCATAAACAGCTGCAGTATCAAGGAAATTGCCGCCTGCATCTAGAAATGCACGCGCCTGATCAGCTGCTTCATGTTCGTCGGTATCGCGACCCCATGTCATAGTGCCAAGACCTAGACGGGAGATGTTCAACCCCGTTGCGCCGGCCTTACGTAATTCCATAGCGCGACCCTAAGCGCTTTAAGTTAAATTGCATTAACCTTTCACACTAATGTCTCGAATTTTCTTGTTGCGTCACGCACATTCAGTAGCCAATGCCAAGGGAATCTTGGCCGGCCGCCTACCGAATATGCCTTTATCAAAAGTTGGCATCGAACAACGTTTGCAATTGAACGCTCGATTAGAAGGTGCCAAATTCGATCAAGTTATCTCTAGCCCAATCCAACGTTGTTTAGAGACTCTCGCTGATTTTCAATCTAACCCTGAAATTTACGACGAGTTCCAAGAGGTGCATTACGGAGATTGGAGCGGAAAGAAAACATCATCGCTTGCTCGAAATAAAGCTTGGCAAGAGATTCATAAGAACCCAGCCTCAGTTCGTTTTCCAAATGGGGAGACACTGCCTGAGGTGCAGACCAGAGCTCTCCTTGGTATGGACACTCGGTTAAAGAAGAGCGCAAAAAACATTCTCATCGCAACTCACGCTGATGTGGTGAAAGTTCTAGTTTTGCACGCTCTTGGTACCCATCTTAATAACATTGATAAGTTACATATAGATAACGCAAGTATCTCGATCCTCGAAAAAGATAAGAATGGAATCCGAGTAATTCGCGTCAACGATAACTCTTCGAATATTGCTGAGCTCTTAAAATGAGTCGTGCAAGAAAGTTAGATCCGGTCTCAAGTTTTATTGTCGGAACCATCGGAAACCCAGGAGAGCGTGAGTTTTATCTACAAGCAAAATTCCATGGCGGCATTCATAGTTTCGCTATCGACAAGGGACAGGTAGCTGCACTCGCTGAACGTATGGGAATTCTTATAGGTGAACTGAAATCTGCAGATTATCGTTTTGAAAACATAATCGCAGTTCCATTAGAAGTTCCTCTAATTCCTGAATTTCAAGTCGGGGTAATCGGAATCGTTTGGCTAGGCGAGAGCGAACAAGTTGCACTTGATATCCAAGAGATCACTGAAGGCGATAACGATCTAGTTGCTGAAGATGAAGATGGTCCTGCGCTATTTAGACTTTTAATGTCACCAGATATTGCCAATAACTTCGTCAATCAGGCGAAGAAAGTTGTGGCAGCAGGTCGAGCGCCTTGTCCGTTCTGCGGTCTACCGATTAATAAAGATGGGCATCTATGTCCGAGGGCTAATGGTTACCGTAGATAATTTTCGAGTTGCACCAATTGAGGTAGTTGGGCGCTTAGTTGATGCCTCTAATGCATCACTTTTTTGCAAAATAGGTGATGTGAATGCAATCTATAAACCTATTGCAGGTGAACGACCACTCTGGGATTTTCCATCAGGCAATCTAGCTTCCAGAGAAGTTGCTGCATATCTAGTTAGCGAAGCGCTCTCATTGAATTGCGTACCTTTAACAATCCTTCGAGATGGTCCATATGGTGAAGGTTCCGTGCAGTTATGGATTGATGAAACCGAAGAGGTAGGCGAGCGATACGTCGAGAAATCAGATGGACTTCGAAAGATCGCTTTGTTAGATGCGGTTATAAATAATACTGATCGCAAGATTGGCCATCTGCTGTACAAAGAAGATCAGATTTTTGGTTGCGATCACGGAGTTACATTCCATGAAGAGTACAAACTGCGAACAGTTCTCTGGCAATTTGCCGATCTTCCGCTAACTGACGCGGAAATATCGCTTCTTAAAAAGTTCCAATTGGATCTCACGCATTTAATTTCAGAGGACGAAATTGCGGCGCTACAAACCAGAATTGCAAATCTATTGCAGGAGAAGCGCTTCCCATTGCCACCAACTGATTGGCCAGCGATTCCTTGGCCACCTTTCTAATACACTCCTCATATGCATAGCTGGCCGTCGGTACCATTCCCGCAGATTCCAAAGGCAGAGAAGGCGCTACAGGTTTATTCAACAGAGGCAGAGCAACTTGTTGAGATTCCAATTAAAGATAAGTATCAGATGTACGTCTGTGGAATCACTCCATACGATGCAACTCATTTGGGCCACGCAGCGACATATTTAACCTTTGATTTGATCAATAGATATTGGCGAGCATTAGGTGCAGAGGTCAATTACATTCAAAACATTACAGACATTGATGATCCGTTATTGGAACGTGCGAATCGTGATGGAGTGGATTGGAAAGAGTTGGCACACTCTCAAATAGATTTATTTAGATCAGATATGGAATTACTACGTGTACTACCGCCATCACATTATGAAGGCGCAGTAGATGCGATCCCTGATGTCGTAGAGGCAATTAAAGTCTTAAACGATAGAGGCGCTGTCTATGGCCTCGATTCGGATAAATACTTCGAAGTTCATAAGGACCAAAACTTTGGTAGCGAATCGCATATGTCAGAGGCGCAGATGCTCGAAATATTCGCCGAACGCGGCGGAGATCCAAAACGAGCCGGAAAGAAAGACCCGCTAGATGCGCTGCTCTGGCTTGCTCATCGCGAAGGCGAACCTGCTTGGCCATCTATTTATGGCGATGGTCGCCCAGGTTGGCATATCGAATGCGCTGCAATCGCGCTGAAATTTGCTGATCATTCAGGCGAATTTATTATCGATGTGCAGGGTGGTGGAAAAGATTTAATCTTTCCTCATCACGAAATGTCGGCTTCTCAAGTCAAACTTTTAACTGGTAAGAGCTTTGCACGTGCATATGTGCATGCCGCATTGCTTGGTTTAGATGGCGAAAAGATGAGTAAGTCTCGCGGCAATTTAGTTTTTGTATCGAAATTGATTGCAGAGGGTGTTAATCCGATGGCAATTCGTTGGGCGCTGCTTAAGCGACCTTATTGTCAGGAATATATGTGGCTACGCACCGAAACCGCCGAGGCGCAGAATGAAATTGATGCGTTAGTTGCTAAGTTAAACAGTGGCGCAATTCCAGCAACAGCAACGTTGATTACCGATATCTACAATTTCATCGCAGATGACTTAAAGAGCGCAGAAGCGATTGCGGCTATAAATGCGTGGGTTGCAAGCGATGGAACCGATGGCGATGCAAATGCACTTCGCTCGGTAATTGATGGGTTACTGGGTATCGCCCTGACGGCGTAAGAATCTCTCAAACTCTTTGGCGATGTCGTCGCCGGTAGTCTCTTCAAAATCGCTGTCGTCTTTATCGGCTTCAAGTTGTTTCACATATTCGCTGATTTCGGAATCTTCTTCTGCCAATTGCGTAACTGCAATTTCCCATGCCTTTGAAGCTTCAGGCAGGTCACCAGCTGGAATAGTTATATCGAAGTAACTGTCCAACTCTTCAATCAAAGCAAGAGTTGCTTTCGGTGACGGTGATCCAGATGCATAGTGCGGAAGCGCTGCCCATAAAGAGAAAGCATCAATTTCACGCTTCTGGCAGATATCTTGAATAATTCCGAGGATTCCAGTTGGTCCTTCGTAGCGACTAACTTCAAATCCGAATCTCTGTGCAAGATCGGGATTCGAACTGGTACCGGTGACGGTAATCGGACGCGTATGTGGAGCATCTGCAAGTAGCGCGCCAAGAGTGATCACTAAACGCACATCAAGATCTTCAAAGAGATCAAGCAATTCATTAGTAAAGGTTTGCCACTTGAAAGATGGCTCTGGTCCACGTACTACAACTAAATCAAAAGGCAGGTGAGGCGTGAATACTGAATATACATTTGTGTTCGGCCAATTAATTCTGCGAATTAGTGAGTTATCAACGAAAACCATTGGTCTGATTTGTTGATAGTCGTAATATTCTTCGGAATTACTTTCGGCAATTAGATTCTCTTGGATTCCCCAACAATTCATTAAATGAGAAATGGCACCAGAAGCTGCTTCACCAGCATCGTTCCAACCATTAAATGCGATAACCGCCACAGGGTCTCGCAATTGCGGTATCTGGTGAATCTGCATAAGAACACCTTACGGTAACCTTCCGCGCGTGGCGAGTAAATTCTTTGATGCGGTCCTCTTTGATATGGATGGTCTTACAATCAACTCCGAACCGCAATGGCTTGAAGCAGAGATTGAATTAACTGCGCCTTTTGGTTACCAATGGACTCTTGAGGATCAGGCGCATTGCCTTGGTGGTCCACTCTCAAAAGTTGGCCAATATATGTCAGATCTCTGCAATGGTGCAGAGAGTGGTCCGTGGTTTCACGCTTCGATTATTGAACTTATGGCGAAGAAGGTCGGGAAGCACGCAGTCTTTATGCCAGGTGCCAAAGATTTAATTCAAAACCTAAATCTTGCCGGTATTCCTTTGGCGCTTGTTTCTGCAAGCCCTCGTGTAATTGTTGACGCAGCACTTTCGCATGTACAACCAATTCCGTATAAGACCACAATTTCATCTGATGACGTCAAAGTTACCAAGCCAGATCCAGAAGGTTATTTAAAGGCGGCCCAATTTCTTGGCGCAGATATCCGAAACTGTTTAATTCTTGAGGATTCCGCAACTGGAGTACAGGCAGCGCGAGCAAGTGGCGCACGCGTTATCGCAGTTCCACATTTAGTTAAGATCGAACCTGATTTCCAAACGAAAGTTGTGCATTCGTTGGAGGAGCTATCTGTTGATTTCCTACGAGAGCTATATATCAACTGGTAAAGGCAGGACAGATATTTTTAAAGCTGCACCAATCGCATAGTCGGCTCTTCTGCGTTGGCCAATATTCTTTTCCGATCGAAATCTTAATCTCTTTACCTACCTGTAGCGCCTTCTTTTCGGCGGTTAAGAGTTCGGATTCTGTTGGAGAATTCTTAAGCACCTGTTGGTCACCGAGA
The DNA here is from genome assembly GCA_964565165.1 of uncultured Actinomycetes bacterium. Classification (GTDB taxonomy): domain Bacteria; phylum Actinomycetota; class Actinomycetes; order Nanopelagicales; family Nanopelagicaceae; genus ZLKRG08. The sequence goes on from CAZMDJ010000001.1 coordinate 75,990, forward strand.
TAGAGAAGTTGTAACAATTTAGGAATCTCACCGTGGATTCGATACCAAAGTAAGCCATAGAAACGAAGTTGAAATAGCGCCTTCTCTTCGTATCCGGCTCTAGGTGATTTACCAGTCTTGTAATCAACAATTCGAACCTCACCGGTTGGTGCAATGTCGATACGATCTACATATCCGTGAAGCAATAACTGATCTTCTTCATCTAGCTCAAGATGCTCTTCAAAATGTGTTGGTTGAAAACTCTGTGGATTCTCAATCGAGAAGTAGTTATGCAGGAGAGCTGAAACGCGATCTAGCCACTCTTTCTCATCAGTGACTGCAGCGGCAAGTTCATCGTTGCCACTTTTCTGTTCGTTCCAATGATGCGGTGCACGTGCAATTGCATTCTCAACGGTGCGCTCTGTTACAGGTTGTGCGAGGAGTTCTTCGAGAATTGTGTGGACCAGAGTTCCGCGGGCGGCATCTAAGCTGATTGGTTCAGGTAATTTCTGAATTACCCGATAGTTATATAACTGCGGGCATTGTTGGTAATCACTGATACGGCTAGGGGAGAGTCTTATTGCATCCATCTTGGGCATAAACATAGAGCAAGGCGGTGACGCTCTAAGATAGGCGCGTGGCTAATAAGAGTGGATTTTTCGCAAGCGGTGACCGTATTCAATTGACCGACAATAAAGGTCGTCAATATTCATTTAACATCACGCCAGGCAAAGAGTTCCATACCCATCAAGGTTTCATTAAGCACGACGACATAATTGGTCTTCCTGAAGGTAGCGTTATCAGCATCAATTCCACAACCGGTGTTGCGCAGAAGTTCATGGCATTTAAGCCGCTCTTAACCGATTACGTTTTAACGATGCCACGTAGCGCAACAATTGTTTACCCAAAAGATTCCGCTCTAATAGTTGGCTTCGCCGATATTTTTCCAGGTGCTCGAGTTCTAGAAGCCGGCGTAGGTAGCGGTGCTCTAACACTTTCATTGCTGCGCGCTGTTGGGCCAACTGGATCTGTGCACTCAGTAGAACGTCGCGAGGAATTCGCGGCAAATGCAAAATCAAATGTCGAACATTATTTCAATGGGCTTCCTGAAAATTGGAAGTTAACTTTAGGAAATTTGGAAGAGCAAGAACTCACCGAAGAATATGACCGAGTGATTCTAGATATGTTGATGCCTTGGGAGTGCGTAGATATCGCAGCTAGATTTTTAGTTCCTGGTGGCGTTTATATGGCTTACGTTGCAACCACAACGCAACTATCCAACGTGGCTGAGACACTTAAAAAAGATGGCCGCTTCACAGAACCGGAAAGTTTCGAATCGCTGGTGCGACCATGGCATCATGATGGTTTAGCAGTTCGTCCAGAACATCGCATGATTGGCCATACTGGATTTCTGATTTTTGCACGTCGAATCGCACCAGGTACCGAGCTACTTCCGCGTCGACGCCGTCCTTCGAAGGGTGCGTATGGCATCTCCGAAGAATGAACGGTTAGTTAATTTAACAATTGCGCTACTTGCAACTAAGAAGTTTCTAACAAAGGCGCAGATTTTCAAAGCAGTTGCCGGTTATGAAGGTTCTACTGAAGCTACGGATCGCATGTTTGAACGCGATAAAGAAGAGCTACGTGCTTTAGGTATTCAAATCGAAATGAAAAGTATCGATCCACTCTTTGAGGATGAGATCGGTTATCGAATTCTCCCGGAACGCTATCGCTTTGATTTAGGTCAATTAACTCCAGAAGAGGTATCTGTGCTTGCGCTTGCAGCAGAAGCTTGGAAGGAGAGCGCTCTAAAGGATGTCGCGCTTTCGACAGCGGTTCGTCTTGAATCTCTTGGCATCGCTGCTGATTTCTCGGAAATCAACATAGTTCCGACAATCGCTAATGTGCCTGCAAATCTTTCAGATATTCTCGAAGCAATAGATACAAACAAAGTTATCGAGATTCAGTACCTTAATAATGATGATATGGTAGAGGGCAAGAAGATTGCACCGCTTGGAATCTATTCACAGAAGCAGCGTTGGTATTTGTATGCGATCGATACCGCAAAAAATGAGAAGCGAAGCTATCGACTAGATCGTTTTGCTGGTGAAATCAAGAAAACCAATAAAGGGTTCGAAAGAGAACCTTTCAAGTTACCTGCTACTCATTTCCCTGCAGTTGAAGTTTTGCTCGAAGTGCGCAGAGATTCCGTTCCTTCGCTCCTAACATCAGCTCAAGTTGTGGCTGAAAACAGCGACTGGATTCAAATTAAGAGAAACTTTTCATCTGAAAATGAAGCGGTCTCTGTAATTCTTCAATACTCAACCAATGTCATGGTGCTGCAACCGATTTCCGTAGTCAGTGCAGTAACTAAGGCACTTTCAGAGTTGGTGAAACTTCATGGCTAATATGAGATTGGCTCGTTTGATCGATTTAGTTCCATACATCACCAAACATCAAGGTGTTGCTATAACTGAATTGGCCAAGAAGTTTGGAGCCACAGTTGCTGAAATCGAAAGCGATCTCTGGTTGCTTTATTGCTGCGGTCTGCCAGGGCAAACACCACTGGAACTCATGGAGTTCCAATTTGAGGATGGATTTGTAACTGTTCGCAACGCAGATGAATTGAAGGCACCAAGATCACTTACCCAAATTGAAATAGCATCGTTGATTATTGGATTAGAGATTTTGGCCAACGAGGGAAGTCGAGTAGCGGCAGGACTTAAGTCTCGATTAGCAGAGAAGTTAAGTTCGCAAGTTTCTTATCAACCAACTGGCACCGAAAAATATATAGCTGAGATCAGTAAAGCTATTCAAGGCAATCAATTACTTAAGATTGTTTACGGCGGCAAAGAGCGAGAAGTTATCCCGTTTGAAACTTATACAGAGAGCGGTGGCAATTATTTACGCGCCTTCTGTAAGTTAGCCAACGACCGCCGTACTTTCAAAGTTTCCAGAATTGATTCGCTAGAAGTTCTAGAAACACGCGAATTAGCACCAAACGATGTGCCTTCCGAGAGCAAACCATTTATAACAAAGATCAAAGTTCATCGAGATGCGCGTCGAGTGAGAGAGGTATTTGGCGCCACAGATGAAATTCAATATTTTTCAAAGGATTGGTTACTTCAGCAGGTTTTCGCCTTCGGTGGGGCGGTAGAGCTACTAGATCCAACTCTGAGAAGTGAAGCCCACGAGCTTGCCAAGGCTAGCCAGGGGCTATATCTCGGGTAATCTACCCTTATGTTTCTTAAAGAACCGACTCACATCCTGCTATTAGTACTAGTACTAGTTATTCTCTTTGGAGCAAAGCGTCTTCCAGATTCAGCAAAGTCAGTTGCTAAGTCCCTGCGTATCTTCAAATCTGAGCTGAAGGATGGCAAAGATGAATCTAAGAAAGATACCGATAAGGACGAGCAAGACAAGTAAGCCGTGGCTAGCGTAACTGGCGGCACCATGCCGCTTCTGCAACATCTAGCCGAGTTTAGAGAACGTATCTTCAAATCTGCGATTATCAATGCAATTGGATCTTTAGCTAGCTGGTTCTTCTACAACGAAATCATTCAACGTCTAGCGCAACCAGTCTGCGATTTGAAGCTTGCTCAGAGCCAAGGCTCCAATTCCTGTGGGGCTCTTTATATCAATGGTGTTTTAGGACCTCTAAACCTTCAAATTAAAGTTTCAATCATTGCCGGTTTAATAATCACCGCGCCACTTTGGATCTATCAACTTTGGGCATTTGTATCTCCTGGACTTCATAAGCATGAGAAGAAGCGCGCATTCCTATTCCTCTTTGCCGCAACTCCATTCTTCGCCGCTGGAATTACTTTGGGATACAAAATTCTTCCTGTTGCGATTCGAGTTCTCTTTGGCTTCACTCCGACCGAACTAACTAACCTTATTAATTTCGGTGATTATTTAGATTTCGTATTACGAGTAATTCTGCTCTTTGGTCTTGCATTCGAACTACCAGTCTTCTTGGTGACGCTCAATCTATTAGGTGCAGTTACAGGTAAAGCTATTTTGAAACCATGGCGAATGTGGATATTCGGAATTACCTTCTTTATAGCTGCATTCACACCTTCTGCGGATCCGCTAACAATGTTGCTCCTGGCAATTCCATTAATCTTCTTCTATTTCGCTGCGGGTGGAGTCGCGCTACTTAATGATCGTAGACGCAATGTGGCTATTAGCAATTAATCCAACAAGCGGTCAGGGTAGAGGCGCGCAGGTTGGACAAGATGTTGCCAACTATTTAGCTGATCGCAAGATTCACTATCGAATCATCACCGGGGCAAACCCGTTACAGTTTCAGGAAAATCTTCGTAAGGAATCTGGTGTTGGTACCGGAATCATTGCTGTTGGTGGTGATGGGCTTATGCATATGGCGCTGCAAGTTGCAGCGCACACCAATCTGCCACTTGTGCCTATTCCAGCTGGCACCGGAAACGATTTTGTTCGCACACTCGGTTGGAGCCCAGATAAACCGCTCGAACCACTTTGGGCCGCTATTACAAAAGAGCCGGAAGAGATTGATTTAGGAAATGTAGATGGCGAATATTTCGCAGCAATTGCTTCCACTGGCTTTGATTCCATTGTGAACGAGCGCGCCAATAAGATGAAATGGCCAAAAGGTCCTGCGAAATACAACGTTGCGATGGCGCTAGAACTACCTAAATTCAAACCTTTGCAATATAAGTTCACTATTGATGGAAAATCATTCCAACGCGAAGCGATGTTAATTGCAGCAGGAAACGGTAAGTCTTATGGCGGGGGAATGTTGGTCTGTCCCAATGCAGATCTAACTGATGGTCTTTTAGATCTAATGATTCTTAACCCGGTATCTAAACGAGAATTTGTGCAGATATTTCCTTCAGTCTACGAAGGCAAACACGTAGAACATCCGCAGGTTGAAATCATTCGCGCCAAAGAGATTCATATTGATGCTCCTGCAATCTGTTATGCAGATGGCGAAAGAATCGGTCCAATGCCAGCGACGATTTCTGTTTCCGAGAAAGCACTTGCCACATGGAGAGCATGAGCCCTGCCGAGCGCTATGCCGCTTCAAAAGCAAAAGGTAAACACCCGATTGCCACAAGATTCATTGAAACTTTCGACTTTGATTTAGATGATTTCCAAGTTAAAGGTTGTCAGGCGATTGAATCAGGTAAGGGTGTTTTGGTTGCGGCTCCTACAGGTGCCGGTAAAACTATAGTTGGAGAATTTGCGGCATATTTAGCGACCGAACAAGGTAAGAAATGTTTCTACACCACGCCTATTAAGGCGCTTTCAAATCAAAAGTACCAAGAATTCGTAGAGCGATTCGGAGAGGAGCGCGTAGGTTTATTAACCGGTGATAACAGCATCAATTCTGATGCCGACATCATGGTTATGACTACCGAAGTTCTACGTAACATGCTTTACACAAATTCAAATACTTTGATAAATCTTGGCTATGTAGTGATGGATGAAGTTCATTACCTAGCGGATAAATTCCGCGGCGCAGTCTGGGAAGAAGTCCTCATTCACTTAATGGAGAGCGTTCAGGTAATTTCGCTCTCTGCGACTGTCTCTAACGCTGAAGAATTCGGCGAATGGTTACAGGCTGTTCGTGGCGATACCGAAGTTATTGTCTCCGAGAACCGTCCAGTTCCGCTTTATCAGCATGTATTAATCGGAAACCGCTTGATTGATCTATTTAACGATGATGGCACTGTTAATCAAGCGCTTTTTAAAACTGAACGTGAAGCGCTACGCAGAATTCGCACGCCTCAACGACGTGGTCGTCATGACGATGAGAATCGTTTAGGTCGTCCCGAAGTAATTGAAAAATTGCAGTTCAATCAGATGCTTCCGGTCATTACCTTTATCTTCTCAAGACAAGGTTGCGATTCTGCAGTTAAACAATGTTTAGCTGCCAATTTACGATTAACCAATACTGAAGAGCGCGAGGAGATCCGAGCGACGGCGCTTAAGTACACCTCAACAATCAATTCAGAAGACTTAGAACTTTTAGGTCATCATGAATGGTTGGCAGCTCTTGAACGTGGAATCGCAGCGCACCATGCAGGTCTACTGCCGGTCTTTAAATCCTGTGTAGAAGAGCTATTCCAACGTGGTCTACTAAAAGCAATCTTTGCAACCGAAACTCTCGCCCTTGGTATCAATATGCCGGCAAGAACAGTATTACTTGAAAAATTGACTAAGTGGAATGGCGAAGCGCATGTGCCAGTAACTCCTGGTGAATACACGCAGTTAACAGGTCGCGCAGGCCGTCGTGGAATCGACATTGAAGGTAATGCCGTTGTGATGTGGTCACCGACAGTGGATTCTGCAACTGCTGCAGGTTTAGCAGCAACTCGTACCTATCCGCTACGAAGTTCATTTTCACCGACCTACAACATGTCTATCAATTTGCTTGAACGCTATGGTCGCGATCGAGCACGTAATTCACTTAAGTCTTCATTTGCGCAGTTCCAGGCGGATAGAGCAGTGGTCGGCCTTGATCGACAGATACGTCGTAACACTGAGGCAATCGCCGAGTACAACACCGACAAACTCTGCCATCTAGGTGATTTTTCCAGTTATGCAAAGTTGCGGCGCGAAATCAAACAGGCTGAAGTCTTAATCTCTAAGCGCAGTCGCATAGATAACAAACAACGAGCGCATTTGGAACAAGAGCTCTCTGGCTATCGCAAGGCGATGCGTCAGCATCCATGCCACTCTTGTAACGATCGCGAAGCACATGCTCGCATCGCCGAACGTGCAGATAGATTAATCCGCGAAAACGAAGGACTTATTGCTCGCGTAGAAAATCGCACCAACGTTATTGCAAAGACATTTGACCGAGTGACACAAGTTCTAAATGAACTTAAATATTTGGATGGAGACACCGTAACGCCCTCTGGCAAGATGCTTTCGAAGATCTATGCAGAATCTGATTTATCGATTGCAGAGACTTTAAATAGCGGTGTACTTGATAAATTATCAGATATTGAAATCGCATCTGTTCTTTCAGTATTTCTCTTCGAATCTCGTAAACCAGAACCGCCGAAGATTCCGAATGCTCAAGTCCAAGATGCGCTTAAAGACGTAATCTCAATCTGGTCGAAACTGCATAACCTTGAGAGTGAACATGATGTGAAAACGCAGAAGGAACCTGACTTTGGTTTCTGTTGGATAGCCTTTAGATGGGGAGGCGGCCATGGCCTCAACTCTGTTCTTCGAAATAGCGATCTCTCAGTCGGAGATTTTGTACGCGCAACCAAACAGTTGATAGATTTGCTAAATCAAGTAGCAGGTGCAAAACCTGAACTTCGTGAAAAATGTTTATCTGCAATTAAAAAAATTGATCGGGGAGTGGTTGTGTATCTAGGAGGTGTGGCATGAGTTTGATGCTCTTAGATAGCGGTTCACTTTGGTATCGCGCCTATTACGGAATGCCCGACACGCTTTTAGCGCCTGATGGAACTCCCGTGAATGCAATCCGTGGCTATTTAGATATGTCAGCACGTCTAATTTCAATGTATAGACCTTCGCGTTTGGTTGCCTGTTTGGATGGAGATTGGCGTCCAACTTGGCGCGTTGAACTATTCCCAGAATATAAAGCAAACCGTCTAGAAGAAGATGGCGAAGGCGAAGAAGAGCCGGATTTACTTACACCTCAAATTCCTATTCTTTTAGATGTGTTGGATGCATTCGGAATTCCCATTGTTGGCGCTGATGATTACGAAGCCGACGATGTCATGGCTACATACGCGGTTAAAGAACCTGGACCAATCCGCATTGTTACCGGCGATCGCGATCTATTCCAATTAGTTAACCATGATCCAGATGTACAGGTAATCTATTTAGCGCGTGGAATTTCTAATCATGATTTGGTAAATCGTGATTGGGTAGCCAAAAAATACGATATTCCTGGCGATAGATACGCTCTATTTGCAACATTCCGTGGTGATGCCAGTGATGGTCTACCAGGTGTTAAGGGGATTGGCGAAAAGGGTGCAGCGCTAATTGCGCGTCATTACTCATCAGCTGAAGAAGCTATTGCAGGCGCTCTTGCAGAACACGAACACTTATCGCCATCTTTACGTAAAAAAATCATTGAAGGTCAAGATTATTTATCTTTTGCACCAAAGTTGGTTGCATGCGCCACTGATGTGCCATTGCCGCAAGTGGACTTGAAGATTCCAAAGAAGCCAAAATCAATGGATGCAATCAAGCAGCTACAAGAGCAATACGGACTTGGTGCAAGTGTTGATCGTTTAATCTCTGCTTTGAATTGGTAATTATGAATAAGTATTTGGTAATGATTCCTACCTACAATGAACGCGATTCTATTAAGGCAATCATTGAAGGTATCGATGCTAGCCATTTGATTTTGGTAATCGATGATAATTCACCAGATAAAACTGCAGATTATGTTAAGTCACTAAATCTAAGCAATGTCGACATTTTACGTCGTGATAAAAAAGATGGTCTAGGAAATGCATATAAAGCTGGAATTAAATATGCACTACAGAATCCAGAAATTACCCACTTAGTATCTATGGATGCTGATGGGTCGCATCAACCAATTGATTTAATCAAATTGATTGAAAAGTCAGATGCAAATCCAGATGCAACTTTGATTATGGGTTCAAGATGGATTCCAGGTGGAGCGATTGTAAATTGGCCAACTTTGCGTAAATGGATATCAAAAACAGGTACTTGGTATGCCAGATGGGCCTTGAAACTACCGATTAATGACCTAACTGGTGGTTTCCGTATCTATTCACGAAAAGCTTTGGAAGAGATTGATTTAGATCAAGTAACTTCAAATGGATATTGCTATCAAATTGAAATGGCATTTGCGATTAGCCATTTACACGGCCAAATCATCGAAGTGCCGATTACATTTATCGAACGCGAACAGGGCGTATCGAAGATGAGCCAGAGAATCGTCCTTGAAGCGATGCTTAAAGTAACCAAGCTCGGAGTGGGTTTACGCCTGAACCCAACCGCCGATAAGTTACATTATGTTAAGTAAGTAAGTTACGCCTTACTCAAAATCGCTTACTGGTGGGCAGGTACAGATGAGATTCCTATCCCCGTGCGCGCCATCAATTCGACCCACTGTAGGCCAGTATTTGCCGGTTTTACCCATTAACGCAGAGCTTTGACCCACTGGGTAGGCAGCAACTTCGCGGCTGTAAGGGCGGTTCCAATCGCTTGTTAAGAGGCTAGCGGAGGTATGCGGAGCGTTATGAAGAGCGCTCTCCTCCACAGCTACCTTGCCTTGGCGGACCTCATCGATCTCAGCGGCAATCTGCTGCATCGCCTTAATGAATCGGTTGATTTCAGTTAAATCTTCAGATTCAGTTGGTTCAACCATCAGAGTTCCTGGAACTGGGAATGACATTGTCGGCGCATGGAAGCCAAAATCCATTAAACGCTTCGCCACATCATCAACAGTTACACCAGTTTCCTTAGTGATATCTCGAAGATCCAAAATACATTCGTGTGCAACTAAATTATTTGCACCTGTATAAAGAACTGGGAAATCTTTATTCAAGATATGAGCCATGTAGTTTGCCGACAAAATCGCAACTTGAGTTGCACGAGTTAAACCATCGCCACCCATCATTGCAATGTAAGACCATGAGATTGGCAAGATACTTGCTGAACCAAATGGCGCTGCTGAGATTGGTCCAGGACCTGTTGCAGGTCCGCAATCTGCATCAAGCGGATGGTTTGGTAGATACGGCGCTAAATGTGCGCGAGAGATAACTGGACCAACGCCAGGTCCTCCTCCACCGTGTGGAATCGAAAATGTCTTATGTAGATTTAAGTGCGAAACATCGCCGCCGAATTTTCCTGGCTGAGCTGTTCCAACCAATGCATTTAAATTCGCGCCATCAACATAAACCTGTCCACCTGCATCATGTACAAGTTCGCAAATTTCGCCGATTGCTTCTTCGAATACACCATGTGTTGATGGATAGGTAACCATCAGCGCAGCTAAGTTACCTGCGTTAGCAGCAATCTTCGCCTTTAGATCTTCGACAGATACGTTTCCAGTCTCATCGCAAGCAACAACTACAACTTTCATTCCTGCCATAACCGCTGATGCTGCATTTGTTCCGTGTGCAGATGATGGAATCAAGCAGATATTGCGCTCTGCCCCACCATTTGCATCAAGATATTTACGGATTGCAAGTAGACCAGCAAATTCACCTTGTGAACCCGCATTTGGTTGCAATGAAACTGCGTCATACCCAGTGATTGCAACTAACCAATCAGAAAGTTCTTTAATTAACTGACGGCTACCAACATTTTGATCAGCTGGAGCAAATGGATGAAGTGCGCCGAATTCTGGCCAAGTTACTGATTCCATTTCAGTTGCCGCGTTTAGCTTCATGGTGCAAGAGCCAAGTGGAATCATGGTGCGATCAAGCGCCAAGTCACGATCAGCAAGGGTGCGCATGTATCGCATCATCGCAGTTTCGTTGTGATAGGTATTGAAAACCGGATTTGTTAAGAATGTGCTGGTGCGAAGCATTGCAGCTGGGATGCTGCTCTCCCCCTTGGCTACAAGTGTTACGCCAAAAGCTTTCGCTAAATCATTTAGTAACGCATCGTCACTTAACTCATCGAATGAAACGCTAACGCGATTTGCATCAACTACACGTACGTTAATCCCGAGATCCGCTGCAGCTTTAACTTGTGCAGCGTTGCCATCGAAAGTAACAGTGTCAAAGAAAGCTTTATTTGAATTTGGTACAGATGCCGCCCAACGTGCTGCGATTGAATGCACGCGCTCTGCGATCTCTTTAAGTCCCTTTGGCCCGTGCCACATTGTGTAGAAAGCTGCCATCACTGCAAGTAGAACTTGTGCAGTGCAAATATTGGAAGTTGCCTTCTCGCGACGAATATGTTGTTCGCGAGTTTGCAGCGCCAAACGGAAAGCTGGCGCGCCATGAACATCGATTGACTGACCAACTAAACGACCTGGCATAGAACGCTCTAAACCGTTACGTACTGCCATGTAACCTGCATGTGGTCCACCAAATCCCATTGGCACACCGAAACGTTGGGTTGATCCAACTGCTACATCTGCGCCCCATTCTGCTGGAGCTTTAATAATTGTTAACGCAAGTAAATCTGCAGCTGCAACAACAACTGCATTCTTCTCATGCGCCCACTTAGCTAAATCATGATGATCGATAACTGCACCAAATGTATTTGGGTACTGAACAAGCACACCAAATACTTCACCAGTAATTTCTGAGTACTTTGTTACATCGAATGTCTGAACATTTAAACCAAGTGGATTTGCACGTGTCTGCATAACAGCAAGTGTCTGCGGATGCACATTCTTATCTACTAGAAATACCGCATCATCGCTTCCCTTGTATGTGCGATGTGCCAATGTCATTGCCTCTGCTGCCGCAGTTGCTTCATCTAACATCGAAGCGTTTGCGATATCTAAACCAGTCAGATCTGTTACTGCAGTTTGGAATGCAAAGAGCGCTTCTAGGCGACCTTGAGAAATTTCAGGTTGATAAGGTGTGTAAGCGGTATACCAGGCTGGATTTTCCAAAACATTTCGAAGTACAACTGCTGGCGTAATGGTTCCGTAGTAACCCATTCCGATTGCGCTGCGATAGACCTTATTCTTATTGGCGCGTTCACGTAGCGCTGCGATTGCTTCGGTCTCGGATAGCGCTATCGGAAGTACATCAACTAACTTTGATTTAATGGCGATTGATTGCGGAACAACTTTAGAAACAAAATCTTCAAGAGTCTTATACCCAAGAGTTTGAAGCATGTATTCAATCTCTGAATTTGTTGGACCAATATGACGTGAAGCAAACGTCATCGCACTTCCCCATTTCTAGCAGCTCATGAAAGCTATTCGTTAGTTACTGGAGAAGGTTAATTCTTTTTAAGCGCCTCGCGCCTTCCTGCGAAGCGATAATTCATCGTTACCTTCGCCACCAATTACCTGGCCATCAATTTCGCCCTGCAGTGTTGATAATGAACCCTCAACCTCAGATGCAACCTTGCCAACTGCAATTCCAAATACGCCTTGACCGCCTTGAAGAAGGTCGATGATTTCATCTGGCGATGAGCATTCGTAAATTGATGCGCCATCAGACATCAGAGTCATCTTCTCGAGATCGTTGATACCTTTTGAACGAAGATGTTCAACTGCGGTACGAATATTCTGAAGTGATACGCCGGCATCAAGTAGGCGCTTAATAATTTTTAAAACAAGGATGTCTTGGAATCCGTATAAACGCGCACTTCCAGAACCTGCTGCAGTACGGATCGAAGGTTCAAGTAATCCAGTACGCGCCCAATAATCGAGCTGGCGATAGGTAATACCTGCCGCAGAGCATGCAGTAGCGCCGCGATAACCGATTGTTTCCATAGATTCGATCACTTAGGGAAGTCCTTGCTTGTGGGGAGAAGGCAAATGTACGCCTGTAATCCCTTGCCACCTAGAACCGACACGCTCGAAACCTCTACTTCACCTTTAGAGTTTTACGCTCGCAATTAAGCGAAATCCTCTGGCGAGATATCGTCCAAGAACTCCTTGAACTTCTCGATCTCATCTTCGCCTTGGTCGGGAATCGAAATTCCTGCCGCATCAAAGAGCTCAGTGCGGGCCAAAATCGGCGCCTCTACTCGAACGGCAAGTGCCACCGCATCTGATGGACGCGATGAGATCTTCTGCTCTACTCGATCTTCATCGACCAGAATTAAATGTGAATAAAAAACGCCATCACGAAGTTCAGTTAAGTGCACCGAACGTAATTTGATCTTCTCTGCCTCAAGAATATTTACAAGCAAGTCGTGAGTTAATGGACGTTGCGGAGTTAAGACCTGCTGACTAAATGCAATCGCAGTCGCTTCTGCGGTTCCAACCCAGATTGGCAGGTAACGCTGACCAGAGATCTCTTTTAGGAGAACGATCGGTTGGTTAGATGGCATCTCAATTCGGACGCCAATAACCTCTACCGGAATCATATTTTTATCGGAGTCGATTTAAGCCAGAACGAACTAGCGCTGCATGCAACTTAACTGAAAGTGATGCTAGTTCGCGTTGAACTTCTTCGGCGCGAGCTTTCGCTTCGATGCTCTTCTGGCGAGTTAACGGTGTAATAACTTGTTCGATCAAACCAACTTCGCGATCTGATGCTGACTTAAATGAACGTAAGTGACGCGCTTCGATACCGAAAGATGCAAGTTCAGTTACCGTCTTAGCAACTGCAAGTGCATCGCCATCGTAATAACGACCCTGCAAAGTAATTAGACCGTAGCTTTCGATCTCTACCAATTGATCATCCTTAAGACCCGATGCCTTAAGTAGCTCTTCGCGAGAAAGGCGAAGCTCAGAACCTTCAGCAAAAGATGCTGCGCTGATATCGCTATCTGTTGAGATTACGCCAAGTCGTGGAGCTGGTGCCGAACTTCCGTTGCCAGGAGTTAGCCCACGATCCATCGCATCTAAATTATCTTTAATAACCTTGAGCGGAAGATATTGATCGCGCTGTGCGAGAAGTACATAACGTAAACGATCTAAATCAACGCCAGTAAATTTACGGTAGCCAGATGGTGTTCGCTGAGGTTCAATCAAACCTTCTGATTCAAGGAAGCGAATCTTAGAAATAGTTACATCCGGAAACTCACCACGGAGTCTTCCAAGTACTTCCCCGATACTTAAATATGCGCGTGCTGGCACAGACATTTATATCTACCCTTTATTTCTTTCTATTATTCTGAACGAAAAGCATATGAAACTTGCCGAACTGAACTTCGTCGCCACTGGTTAAAGTTGCGCGAGCGATTGAATTATTGTTTACGTAAGTTCCGTTAAGACTTCCAAGATCAATTAACTCAAATCTTTCGCCTGCTCGACGAATGTTGGCATGCTTACGCGAGACAGTTACGTCATCTAGAAGAACATCATTTTCGCCAGAGCGGCCAATAGATGTTTCTGGGGAATCTAGAAGAAATCGCTCTCCACGATTTGGTCCGCGGTGAATGATTAACATCGCCGCATCTGGATTTAATTGAGAGATTACATTGCGCTCTTCAGTTGTTAGCTGTTCTAGAGCATCTTCTGAATCAACAGATCGAAGACCGAGATTGATAGTCGAGGTAACCTCGTACTCAATCTCCGCCATCTGGCTCTCCCTCAGTTAAATTCAATAAATTTTACGTTCAAGATGAACCTGAACTTGAGGGCGAACTTAATTCCCCGAAGGGGTTAACGTCAAGTGGAGGTTTTAGCCGATTAGAGCGGTGTAAGCCGCAGCATCCATCAGTTCAGATGATGGGCTTGAGACTTCAATCTCAGCAATCCAGCCAGCGCCATAAGGATCTGAATTTAAAGTCTCAGGTGCTGAATCAAGTGCATCGTTAATTGCAACTACTTTGCCAGAAACTGGTGAGAATAATTCTGAAACGCTCTTTGTTGATTCAATCTCTCCGCAAACAGAACCTTCTGTAACGGTGTCGCCAACTTTTGGAAGCTGAACATAAACAATGTCGCCAAGTGCGCCCTGTGCGTAATCAGTAATACCAATCTTTACGCGATCACCAGATCCTTCAACCCATTCGTGATCTTTTGAGTATTGAAGATTTCCTGGAACGTTTGACACTTGAGACTCCTAATCTGCGATTACTAAACCGTTGGGAAATCTAATACTTTTCACGCCAGATACCAAGTACCAAAAGCCGGTGATTAGGTAGAGCGCAATTCCCCACGCGCTAAATGCCCAACCAAATACGTATCCAAGAGTGGCTACCCAGCCTGAACTGTGAGATAGGAATAACAACGGGAATGCATAGAGCAGATTGAAGGTCGCAGCTTTTCC
>CAZMDJ010000002.1:0-16071 GCA_964565165.1 uncultured Actinomycetes bacterium
GATTTATCCGTCAGGTAAAGGGCTATGATTAGAAGGAAGATCTATTCTCAGGCGACGGGGTTGCTGTATTCGGTTGGTCTGGCGATGCATTGCAGCTTGCTGCTGAAAATGATGGCAAGTTTGATTTCGCAATCCCTGAATCAGGCGGAACTATCTCTGCTGATAACTTCATCATTCCAAGCACCGGCAAGAACAAGGCAAAGGTAGAGCAGTTAATTAACTACTACTACGAGCCAGAAGTTGCGGCAAAGGTAGCGGCTTACGTAAATTACATTACGCCGGTACAGGGTGCACAGGCTGCAATGGAGAAGGTTGATCCAACTCTTGTTAACAACGAATTGATCTTCCCAAGTGCGAAGACTCAAGCGAAGCTACATGTATTCCGCAACTTAACTCCAACTGAGGAGACTGAGTTCACCGATGCATTCCAAAAGGCGACTGGTAACTAGTAATTGACTATTGCGGCTGCACGAGGCGATCTCAAATTATCTAATATCACCAAGAGTTATGGTGATTTCACTGCTGTAAACGATTTGTCGTTAACAATTCCTGCTGGATCTTTCTTTGCACTTCTTGGCCCATCAGGTTGCGGAAAAACAACAACACTTCGCATGATTGCAGGTTTGGAAGAGCCAACTTCTGGAAAGATTTTTCTAGGTAGCGACGACATCACTGATTTACGTCCTTACCAACGTCCGATCAATACGGTTTTCCAAAATTACGCATTATTTCCACACCTTTCAATTTTCGAAAACGTCGCATTCGGAATGCGCCGACGTGGAATTAAGGATGTGCAATCTGAAGTAGATCGAGTCTTGAAACTGGTTGAACTGCCACATTTAGCAGATCGCAAACCAACATCTTTATCTGGAGGACAGCAGCAACGCATCGCACTTGCTCGTGCAATTGTTAATAAGCCTGCGTTATTACTACTTGATGAACCACTTGGCGCACTAGATCTAAAGCTACGTCGCCAGATGCAGATCGAACTTAAGTGGATTCAGACTCAAGTTGGACTGACTTTCGTACATGTAACTCACGATCAGGAAGAAGCTATGACCATGGCTGACACCATCGCAGTTATGAACGAAGGACGTATCGAACAGATGGGTACTCCAGTAGATCTATATGTATCTCCAAAAACGGCATTCGTAGCTAACTTTTTGGGACAATCAAACTTAATTCGTCGTCAGATTACAGGCACTGATGGCGATAACAATATCGTCGAAGTGTATGGCCAAAAGATTGCGCTTCCTAAATCACGAACATTTACTACTGCAACAAATGTGCTATTCGGTATTCGCCCAGAGAAAATTGATATTGATCTAGAAAACGAACATGCCGATGGCAACGTACTTCGTGGTGGAAAAGTTGTTGACGTTTCATTCGTCGGAGTTTCAACACAGTATCAAGTTGAAATGCCTTGGGGCCAAGAACTCATGGTTTTTGAACAAAATGACGGAACAACCCCGATGCTTGAATTAGGGGATATGGTCCGTTTGCAATGGATGCCTAAGTTCACTTTTGGAATTGATGGCGCTCAAGATGCTGACGCTGGATCAGAAGCAATCCCAGAAGAGTAATGGCATTCCTTCACGCTGCTGCGTCCCATATAAAAGTTGGTGGACTTAAAAAAGGTCGCCTGCCTTATTTATTGTTAGCTCCAGGTTTAATTTTTTTATTCACATTTTTCATTCTGCCTATCGCAAATTTGGCTTCCACATCTACACAAACTCCAGCAAAAAATGGCGATACTGGTGAATATGTTCAAACATTCGCTTTTTCAAATTACATCACCGCATTTACAGAAAACAAAGAACAGTTCGGTCGTTCATTTTTATATGCATTCCTAACCACAATTTTGGCGCTTGCGATTGCATATCCACTTGCATACGCAATCGCTTTTAAATCAGGCAAATATAAGAACGTACTTTTAGTTCTAGTTGTGGCGCCATTCTTCACCTCATTCTTGCTACGTACTATCGCTTGGAAGCAGATTCTTGGTGAAGAAGGTCCAGTAGTTCAGACTTTACGAACTCTTCATATTATTTCGCCGACGACCACACTGACTGCATCGGCATTCGCAGTGGTTGCGGGTATGACTTACAACTTCTTGCCTTTCATGACTTTGCCGCTTTACTCTTCACTTGAACGCATCGATCCACGCACCATGGAAGCAGCAGGTGATTTATATGCAAATGCTTTTACAACTTTTCGCAAAGTTACATTCCCACTATCTATGCCTGGCGTAGTGGCTGGAACATTACTTACATTTATTCCAGCAGCCGGTGATTACGTTAACGCTGCGATTTTAGGTAACCCACAGACCAAGATGCTAGGTAACGTAATCGATTCTAAGTTCTTCCGCGTCGTGGATTACCCGACTGCAGCTTCTCTTTCATTTATGTTGATGTTCGCAATTTTGATTATGGTCACTTTGTATATCCGTCGCGCTGGAACGGATGAATTGGTATGAAAAAACTCTGGCGCTGGTTTGGCAACAACTTAATCCGTGTTTATGCCTTCCTTGGTTTTACTTATCTATTTATCCCAATTGCTTACACATTCGCATTTTCATTTAATGATTCCGGCAAATCAAATTTAACTTGGCGTGGATTTACTACCGCTAACTGGCAGAATCCTTGCGGTGCTCCTGATGTATGTACGGCCCTAGGCAATTCAATTCAAGTTGGATTACTTGCAACATTATTCGCAACTATTCTCGGCACTCTAATTGCTTTCGCGCTAGGTCGCCATTCATTTAGAGGCAGATCGACTACAAACCTTCTGATATTCCTACCGATGGCAACGCCTGAAGTCGTGATGGGTGCATCTCTGTTAGGTATGTTCTTAACTTTTCAAATCAATCCAGGATTCACCACGACGGTAATTGCTCACACACTATTTTGTATCTCTTTCGTTGTGGTTACAGTCAAAGCTCGTATTGCATCACTTGATCCTCGCCTCGAACAAGCTGCGATGGATCTATATGCAAATGAATTCGAAACTTTCCGACGCGTGACTTTGCCGCTTGTGATGCCAGGTATCGCCGCAGCAGCGCTTCTGGCTTTCTCTCTTTCATTTGATGATTTCATCATTACAAACTTCAACTCTGGCACCATGATGACTTTCCCGAAGTTTGTATATGTATCAAGTGCCCGTGGCATCCCACCACAGGCTAACGTCATCGGTTCAATGATGTTCTTTATCGCGCTGGCCATCGTTATCGCGGGCCAAGTAGTAAGCCGAAAGAAGAAGAGCGCATGACCAACCACGGCAATATGTATGGCCCAGATTTCACATTCCTTGGAATTGAACGTTGCGATCTAGATAAGCCAGAGACATATAAAGATGCGGATGTTGTAATCGTTGGTGCGCCAATTGATTCCGGAACATCTCATCGAAGTGGCGCAAAGTTTGGCCCACAAGCAATTCGTATGGGGGATTACCTACCTCATGATGGAGAGCGTCCACATTTAGCTTTGCGTGTTGATGGACTTAAAGATATTAAAGTCGTTGATGCTGGCGATTTAATTATGAATGGCGGAGATCTAGTTGGTTCTTTAGCACTACTTGCAGAAGCTACAGAGAAGATTTCACGTGCTGGTGCAATTGCACTTGTATTAGGTGGCGATCATTCAATCGCATCTGCAGATGTTGCAGGTATCGCAAACCACCGCGGCAAGGGCAAAGTTTCAATGATTCACTTTGATGCGCACGCTGATACCGGAACAGATCAGTGGGGAGCGCTTGTTGGTCACGGAACTCCGATGCGTCGTTTAATCGAAAACGGTCATGTTCGCGGTGATCGTTTCTTGCAACTTGGTTTACGTGGATATTGGCCAGATGATGCAACCCTTAATTGGATGCGCGATCAAGGTATGCGTTCATATGAGATGACCGAGATTCATCACCGCGGACTTGAGAAAGTTTTAGATGAATCATTTGCAACGCTCACTGATGGTTGCGACGGAGTTTTCTTATCGGTAGATATCGACGTAGTTGATCCAGGGATGGCGCCAGGAACAGGAACCCCAGAACCTGGCGGAATGACTTCACGTGAATTGCTAGAAGCAGTTCGACGTATCTGTTTAGAGTTGCCGATTGTTGGTATTGATATCGTTGAAGTTGCGCCACCATTTGATAGCGCAGATATCACTGCAATTCTTGCTAATCGAGTGGTACTTGAAGCGCTTAGTGCAATTGCGTTACGTAAAAAGGGTGGGACATATAGCCCTACGAGGAATCTATTAGATAGATAAGCAAATGGAATTACTTTGTATGGATTGCAAAACCAAATACGAATTTGATCAATTCTCACAATGTCCAAAATGCAAATCTGATAAAGCTAAAGTTGTAAGCGAAATAGACCCTTGGTGGGTTCGAAATTACTGGAAAGCACGAGCTATAACTGCTGCAGCAATTAGTATTATTTTATTGATTTATGCAATGTTATCGAGATATTTTTAATTGTGGGCAAATGCTTCATCAAGAACGCTCATTGCATCTTTAACCAATTCATCGCTAATTACCAATGGTGGCAAGAAGCGAAGCACGTTTCCGTAAGTACCAGCAGTTAAGAAGAGCACGCCTTTGCTCTGCGCATACCTAACAACTTTGCCCATAACCTCGCCATTAGGTTCTTTACTACCTGGCTTAACTAATTCGATTGCAATCATTGCACCGCGGCCACGGATCTCACCGATAACTGGGTACTTCTTCTGCATTGCAGTTAGTGCATCAACCATGATCTTGCCGATTTGGTTAGCGCGATCAACTAATTTTTCAGATTGAATGGTTTCGATGGCACCAAGCGCTGCAGCGCAGGCAATTGGATTACCGCCGTAGGTTCCGCCAAGACCTGATGGATGAATTTCATCCATGATTTCAGCGCGACCGGTAACAGCTGCAAGTGGCAGACCGCCTGCAATTCCTTTAGCGGTGGTGATCAAATCTGGTTCGACGCCTTCATCTTCGCAGGCAAACATCTGGCCGGTGCGAGCAAAACCAGTCTGTACTTCATCGGCGATAAAGAGTGCGCCAACTTCTTTTGCATACTTAGCAAGACCAGGCAGGAATCCCTTAGGTGGAACGATAAATCCACCTTCGCCTTGAATTGGTTCGATACAGATTGCAGCTAAATTCTTGCCGCCGATCTCTTTTTCGATTTTATGTAGAACTTCATCTAGTGCATGTTCGATATTGCCCTCATGGCGATATGGATAAGCCATTGGCATTCGATAAATTTCTGGAGTAAAGGGACCGAAGCCTTCTTTGTATGGCATGTTCTTTGCAGTCATCGCCATAGTGAGATTGGTGCGGCCGTGATATCCATGTTCGAAAACCACAACTGCTTGTCGCTTTGTGTAATGGCGCGCAATCTTTACTGCGTTCTCTAGAGCTTCAGCGCCAGAGTTAAATAGCGCGCTCTTCTTCTTAAATTTTCCTGGAGTTAGTTCGTTTAATTTTTCGCAGACTTCGATATAACCCTCGTAAGGAGCAATCATGAAACAGGTATGTGTGAAATCAGCAACCTGCTTTTGAACACGTTCAACAACTTTAGGTGCGCTATTTCCGACGTTAACAACAGCGATACCTGAACCCATATCAATAATCTGATTGCCATCGACATCAAGCAAGATTCCGCCTGATGCATGAGTAATGATCGCAGGAAGAGCCATGCCTAGGGAGGCAGAGACTGCTTCGCTTCGGCGCTTGATAATTTCCTGAGATTTAGGACCTGGGAGTTCGGTTAGAAGTTTTCGTTGCTGCGGCACGTTCATTTTTCTAGTTTAGCGGGGGCGTGAGAGTATTGCCAGAGCTGTCGTAGGCAACAGCAAAGATGTCAGTCACTTTGAAAGGGGATCTTCTTTTGGCACTCGTCGGTGTTCTGCTCTTTGTTGCGGCGCTTCTATTTTCAGTAATGGTTCATGAATTTGGACATTACATTTTCGCAAAGAAATTCGGTATGAAAGTTACTGAATTCTTCTTAGGTTTCGGTAAGCGCATCTGGTCGACCCAGCGCGGTGAAACTGAATTTGGCGTTAAAGCAATTCCTGCCGGTGGTTACTGCCGCATTGAGGGAATGACTACAAATGATGTGATGCCAGAAGGCGAAGAGGGACGTGCATTTGTAATCGCATCAACTCCGCGCAAACTTCTGGTACTTGGCGCCGGATCTTTTAATCACTTTGTACTTGGCTTCTTAATGATTCTGGTGATGCTTGCTGGTGTTGGTGCACAATCAATGTCGACCACTATCGCGCAAGTTGTGCCATGTGTTTCATCAACAACTGCATGTGCAGCAAGTGATCCAATTTCGCCAGCAGTTAAAGCGGGTTTAAAAGCAGGGGACCAAGTCATCGCAATCAATGGCAAGGCGACTACATCAAATAACTTTGCTAAAGATTTACAAGTAATCCAGAAGAGCTCTGGCCAAGAATTTACCTTCACTGTAAAGCGTGGCTCAGAAACAATTGATCTAAAGGTAACTCCGACAGATCGCACCATTCAGGGCTACACATATTCATTTGTTGGCTTCGTTGCTAAAGAGGCAACATATCGCCAACCAATTTTCACCGCGATTAAAGATTCCGGAAACGTTACTTGGTACATGATCAAAGAGAGCGTTAAATCTCTAGTTCGCCTTCCAGCAATGGTTCCTGAATTGGTAAAGGAAACATTTGGTAGCGCACCGCGTGATCCAAATGGTCCAGTTGGAATTGTTGGTGTGGCGCGCGCATCCGGTGAAATCACCAGCAGCGCAAAGTTAGATACCGCTAATCAGATCATCATCTTTTTGATGATGGTTGCATCGCTAAATATTTTCGTCGGTATCTTTAACTTGCTTCCACTTCTGCCATTAGATGGTGGCCATATGGCGGTGGCAATTGCTGATGCAATTCGATATCGCTATGCGCGACTTCGTGGCCGCGAAAAACCAGCCCCAATTGATATAAACCGCTTAACTCCAATAACAGTTGCGGTCTTCACACTTCTAGTTGGGCTAACAGTGCTGCTGCTCATAGCCGACATTGTTAATCCAGTTAATCTCAATTTGTAAGGGTTAGCTAGATATAGGGCAGAATAACGCCCATGGTTGATCTGGGAATTCCTGAATTAAAGACGTTGGCTCCACGCCGTAAAACCAAGCAGTTACAGGTCGGCAAAGTTGGCGTCGGTTCGAATTCACCGGTATCCGTGCAATCAATGTGCACCACACTTACTGCAGATGTAAATGCAACTCTGCAACAGATTGCAGAGCTCACAGCGTCAGGCTGCGAAATTGTTCGCGTTGCGGTTCCATCTCAAGATGATGCTGATGCGTTAGCTGCGATTGCAAAGAAATCACAGATTCCAGTTATTGCAGATATTCATTTTCAGCCAAAGTACATCTTTGCAGCGATTGATGCCGGTTGCGCAGCGGTTCGCGTTAACCCAGGCAACATCAAGCAATTTGATGACAAGGTTAAGGAAGTAGCAAAGGCAGCGCTTGAATCAAATACCCCGATTCGAATTGGTGTAAATGCCGGATCGCTTGATCCACGTTTACTTGCTAAGTACGGTAAAGCAACTCCAGAGGCGCTTGCAGAGAGTGCTCTTTGGGAAGCTTCGTTATTTGAAGAGCATGGTTTCTCAAACTTTAAAATTTCAGTGAAGCACCATGATCCAATCACCATGGTTAAGGCTTATCGCATCTTGGCAGAGAAGTGCGATTACCCGTTGCACTTAGGCGTTACCGAAGCCGGCCCTGCTTTCCAAGCAACAATTAAATCTGCAACAGCTTTTGGAATTCTCCTTGCAGAAGGTATCGGCGACACTATCCGCGTATCGATGTCAGCGCCTCCAGTTGAAGAGGTAAAGGTCGGTATTTCAATTCTGGAATCACTTGGACTTCGCCAGCGTAAGTTAGAGATTGTCTCTTGCCCTTCATGCGGACGTGCGCAGGTTGATGTTTACACATTGGCGGAAAAGGTGCAGGCAGGTTTGCAAGGAATGACAGTTCCGTTACGCGTTGCAGTTATGGGATGCGTAGTTAATGGTCCTGGCGAAGCACGCGAAGCAGATCTTGGCGTTGCATCAGGTAACGGTAAGGGTCAGATCTTTGTTAAGGGCGAAGTTATTAAAACAGTTCCTGAATCTCAGATTGTTGAAACTCTTATCGAAGAAGCGATGCGACTTGGCGAAGAGATGGAAGCAGCTGGAATTACATCTGGCGCACCGACAGTAGAGGTTAAATAAATGCTGAAAATGTCGAAGTTATTTCTTCGCACCCTTCGTGATGATCCAGCAGATGCAACTGTTACCTCACATAAATTATTAGTTCGTGCAGGTTATGTACGTCCGATTGCAGCAGGTATCTTCTCTTGGCTGCCACTTGGCGTAATTGCACTACGCAATGTCGAACGCGTTATTCGCGAGGAAATGGATGAAGCAGGTTTCCAAGAGGTTCATTTCCCAGCTCTATTACCTAAAGAAGCTTACGAAGCTACAAATCGTTGGACCGAATATGGCCCAAGTTTGTTCCGCCTGCAGGATCGTAAAGGCGCAGATTATTTATTAGGTCCAACTCATGAAGAGATGTTTACCTTGATGGTTAAGGGCGAATATTCATCTTATAAAGATCTACCGTTATCGATTTATCAGATTCAGACAAAGTATCGCGATGAAGCACGTCCACGTTCAGGAATTATCCGTGGCCGCGAATTCGTAATGAAGGATTCATACTCATTCGATGTTGATGATGCTGGCTTAGAAGTTTCATACCAGAAGCACCGCGATGCATATGAGCGCACTTTCGAACGTCTTGGACTTAAGTACAACATCGTTAGCGCAACAGCTGGCGCAATGGGTGGATCAAAGTCTGAAGAATTTTTAGCGCCATGTTCGACCGGTGAAGATACATATGTACTTTGCCCTAAGTGCGGATATGCAGCAAACGTTGAAGCGATGAAGACAGTTGTGCCAGCAGGCGATGGCAATTTCCCACCGCTTGAAGTTTTGGATACTCCAAATACTCCAACTATCGACTCTCTTGTTGATCTACTAAATGAGAAATTCGGCGGCGGATTTAAAGGTAGCGATACTTTAAAGAACATCATGTTGATGGTTGATGGAAAGCCATATGCAATCTTGGTTCCGGGTGATCGCGAAGTAGATCTAAAGCGCGTTGAAGCAAACCTTGCCGGCGTGAATGAAATCAGAATCTTCGAAGAGGAAGATTTCAAGAAGTTCCCAAACCTTGTTAAGGGTTACATCGGACCACAAGATGCAAAGGCAAATGGAATTACTCTCCTTGCTGATCCTCGTGTTGCACCAGGTACTGCTTGGGTATCAGGTGCGAATAAGAAAGATTGCCACGCACGTAACGTGGTTAGTGGTCGTGACTTTATTGTTGATGGATACATTGAAGCTGCAGAGGTTCGCGCAGGGGATAGCTGCCCAGAGTGCAACACTGAAGTTGTAATCGATCGCGCAATTGAAATTGGCCATATCTTCCAACTTGGTCGTAAATATGCAGAGGCTTTGAATTTAACTGTTCTAGATCAGAATGGTAAATCTCAGATTGTCACCATGGGTTCATACGGAATCGGTGTCAGTCGCGCAGTTGCTGCAATTGCAGAACAGACCGCAGATGAGATTGGTCTTAACTGGCCAGCAGAGATCGCACCTGCAATGGTTCATATCGTTGCAACCGGTAAAGAAGATGCGGTCTTTGATAAGGCTTTTGAAATTGGCGAATTGATGGAATCAGTTGGCTTAACAGTGATGCTTGATGATCGTCGCGATCCATCAGCCGGCGTTAAGTTTAAAGATTCCGAACTAATCGGTAATCCAGTAATTGTGATTGTCGGCAAGGGACTTGCAGAGGGCAAAGTTGAGATTCGTATCCGTGCAACTGGAGAAAAGTGTGAAGTTCCAGTTGGCGATGTTGTTTCTGAAGTAGCCAAACTCTTCTCGTGATTTATTTCCTCTGCGCCGCTGCGGCAACTGCAGGTTTCTTTGATGCAATCGCAGGCGGCGGAGGGTTAATCCAACTTCCATCTTTAATGTTGGGTTTAAACGATAAACCAGTCGTCAGCGTCTTAGGCACTAATAAATTTGCATCGATTTTTGGTACCGCAAGCGCAGCCAATAGATATCGAAAGACCATCAACATTGATAAGAAGATGTTGGCATATATGG
The DNA here is from genome assembly GCA_964565165.1 of uncultured Actinomycetes bacterium. Lineage (GTDB taxonomy): Bacteria > Actinomycetota > Actinomycetes > Nanopelagicales > Nanopelagicaceae > ZLKRG08. Next base: position 10,186 of record CAZMDJ010000002.1, read on the forward strand.
CTATCCCAGCATTCTTTGGATCAATGGGCGGCGCACAACTTGCTTCACGTGTTCCCACCGATAATTTACGTATCGGAGTATTTATAGCGCTGGTCGTTATTTTTATTTACACGCTACTTAATCCAAAGCTTGGCCACGAAGAGAGCGTTAAGTTAAATTACAAAGTAGCGGCGCTCTCTGGTTTATCGATTGGTTTCTATGACGGAATCTTTGGTCCAGGTACCGGAACATTCTTGATGGCGGTATTAGTTGGCGCACTTGGATATGGATTCTTAACTGCATCTGCAATCGCAAAGTTCACCAACGTGGCTACAAATCTTGCTGCGATTTTTATCTTTGCAAAACATGGCGCAATTCTTTGGGGTATTGGCATCGCACTTGCGATTTCAAATGTACTTGGTTCAACGCTCGGTTCAAGAATGGCTATTAAGGGTGGTTCGCCATTGGTACGTAAGGTCTTTTTATTGATGACAGGACTTCTAATTGCCAAAGTTGGGTATGACCTTGTAAATTAACGCCTGCAAGAAAAAAACTTAACAACAAAAGAATAAGGATTAAAAATGGCTTTAAGAGATCAAATCTTCGAACTAGTAGAACCGCTTGTATCTAAAGCAGGTCTCGTTCTTGAAGAGGTACAGGTACAAACCCCAGGTAAACATCGCTTCGTGACTGTAATTGTCGATTCCGAAACTGGGCTAAATCTTGATCAGGTAACCGAAGCTAGCCGCTTGGTTGGTGAAGCTATGGATGGCGCTTCATTTATGGGCGATGCTCCATACACATTAGAAGTTACTTCACCTGGCGTTGACCGCCCACTTACCGCGCCTCGTCATTGGCGTAAGAATGCTGATCGTTTAGTAAAGATTATTAAGTTAGATGGCGAAATCTGCAAAGGTCGCATCAATTCATCAACTGAAGAAGAAGTCACTCTTGATTGTTGCACCGTTGCATTTGCAGATATTAAGCGCGCAACCATCGAAGTCGAATTCAATCGAAAGGAGCGTTAAGAGATGCATGTAGATATGCAAGCGCTCCAAGCGCTCACCACCGAAAAAGAGATGTCGCTAAATGCTCTGATTGTGGCAATCGAAGCTGCCGTTTTAACTGCATACAACCACACTGATCATGCTCTTGAGCATGCACGCGTTCAGTTAGATCGCGAAACCGGCGAGATCCAAGTTTTCGTTCCGGTTTTTTCTGAAACTGGCGATCGCATTGGAGAAGTACAAGATCGAAACGAAGAGTTCACACGTGTGGCAACTTCAACTGCGCGCCAAGCAATCAAGCAGTACATGCGCCAGACCAAAGATGCTGCAATTGTCGGCGAACTTTCAATGAATGTCGGCGATGTTATCTCTGGCATGGTTGAGCAAGGTCGCGATACCAAGATGATTTATGTAAACCTTGGTCGCACCGAAGGAAAAGTTCCGCCACAAGAACAAGTTCCGGGCGAACATTTCGAACATGGCGATCGCATCAAATGTTTTGTTGTAGATGTAAAGCAGGGAACCCGTGGACCAGAAATTACTCTTTCCCGTTCGCACCCAGCTTTAGTTAAGCAATTATTTGCACTCGAAGTTCCAGAGATCAAAGATCGCATTGTTGAAATTATGGGAATCGCACGCGAAGCAGGGCATCGCACCAAGATCTCAGTTCGCGCACACCGTTCTGGTGTCTCTGCAAAGGGTGCGTTAATTGGCCCAATGGGCGCACGTGCAGGCGCTGTTATGGATGAATTGCAGGGCGAAATAATGGACATCGTTGATTACTCAGATGATCCGGCTGTTTATGTTGCCAATGCACTTGCACCTGCAAAGGTCGGTAGCGTCGAAGTAGTCGATGAGAACACCCGCAGCGCAAAAGTTGTGGTTCCGGATTATCAATTGTCATTGGCAATCGGCAAAGATGGCCAAAATGCACGTCTGGCAGCGCGCTTAACTGGCTGGCGCATCGACATTCATAGCGATAGCCCGGCCCAATAACGCCTGATAGAGTATGGCGCTGAACCCAATCTAAAAACACCGAATGGATTGAAAGAAAATGACACGCTAATGAGCACCGCTCGATCATGAGGAAACAAAACTAGGTTTCTGATGTAAACGTTTACACGGAAACCACGAAGGAGAAATGTGGCAAAAGTCCGTGTACACGAGTTAGCAAAACAACTCGGTATGGAGAGCAAGGTCGTACTTGCTAAGTTAAAAGAGATGGGCGAATTCGTAACGAGCGCCTCTTCAACTATTGAACCGCCAGTAGCGCGTCGTTTAATTGAAGCTTTTCCAAATGCAAAGCTCGAAGCAGAAGCGAAGCCTGTTAAGAAGGCTGCCGCGAAGAAAGCTGCACCAAAGAAACCAGAACCTGATGCAAAACTTGCAGCAGAGTTAGCTGCAGAACTTGGCGTTGACTTAGAAGCGTTAAAGGCTGTCGAACCAAAGCCGGCAACACCGAAGCCTGCTGCAGCACCAACTAATATTCCAAAACCACCGGCTCCGCGCCCTGGTGGAAATAATCCATTTGGATCAGCAATGCCACGACCACCGCGTCCTGCTGGCAATAATCCATTTGGTAATGCAATGCCACGTCCACCACAACAACGACCAATTCGTCCTGGTGAACAACCACGACCTGGTGGTCGCCCAGGTGGTCCTGGCGGACAACGTCCAGGTTTTGCTGCACGTCCAGGTGGTCCTGGCGGACAACGTCCAGGTTTTGCACCACGTCCAGGTGGACAAGGCGGACAACGTCCAGGTGGTCCAGGTCAAGGTGGTCAAGGAGCAGGTTCTCCATATCGTCCAGGTGGAAATACTGGCGGCGGTGCACCAGGAGGATTTAATCGTCCAGGTGGCGCACGTCCAGGTCCTGGCGGTCGCGGTAATACTGCAGGTGCGTTCGGTAAGGGCGGATCAAAGAAGAGTAATGCCAAGAAGAGTAAGAAAGCTTTGCGTGATGATTTCGAAAACATGCAAGCGCCTTCACTTGGCGGCGTAAAGATTCCACGCGGCGATGGTTCAACACCAATTCGTATGCGTCGCGGTTCATCGCTATCTGACTTTGCTGAGCGCATTAATTGCGATGCAGCGCAGTTAGTTCAAGCGCTATTTATGTTGGGCGAAATGGTTACTGCAACACAATCAGTTGACGAAGATACCTTCGCAATTTTGGGTTCAGAACTTGGTTACAACATTCAGATTGTTTCGCCAGAAGATGAAGACCGCGAAATTCTTGAATCATTTGATATCGACTTAGCTGGAGAGCTAGAAGATGTTGATTCAGATCTATTAGAGGCGCGTCCACCAGTTGTAACTGTTATGGGCCACGTCGATCACGGTAAGACTCGTTTGCTTGATGCGATTCGTCAGACTGAAGTTATTAAGACTGAAGCCGGCGGAATCACACAGCACATCGGTGCCTACCAGATTCACCATGATCATGATGGTGTTAATCGTGCGATTACCTTTATTGATACACCTGGTCACGAAGCGTTTACCGCAATGCGCGCTCGCGGTGCCAAAGTCACCGATATCGCAGTACTTGTAGTTGCAGCTGATGACGGCGTTATGCCACAGACAATTGAAGCGCTTAACCACGCTCAGGCAGCAGATGTTCCTATCGTGGTTGCAGTTAACAAGGTTGATAAGGAAGACGCTAACCCAGCAAAGGTTCGTCAACAATTAACTGAGTACAACTTAATCGCTGAAGAGTACGGCGGAGACACAATTTTCGTTGACGTCTCTGCAAAGGGCGGCAAGGGAATTAAAGAACTTATCGATGCAATTCTGCTTACTGCAGATGCGGCAATTGATCTGCGCGCTGTTGCAGATGATGATGCACGCGGTGTTGCAATCGAAGCTCATCTAGATCGTGGTCGCGGTCCAGTTGCGACAGTTCTTGTTCAGCGCGGAACTCTAAAGGTCGGCGATGCAATTGTTGCTGGTGGTTCATTCGGTCGCGTTCGTGCGATGCTCGATGAATTCGGTGCAAATGTTGCAGAAGCTGGTCCATCACGTCCGGTTCAGGTTCTTGGTTTCACATCAGTTCCTGATGCAGGAGATACATTCTTAGTTGCAGAGGAAGATCGCACTGCACGTCAGATTGCAGAGAAGCGCCAAGCGGCAGAACGTAACGCGCAACTTGCAAAGGCTCGCAAGAAGGTTTCTCTGGAAGATTTCATGGAGCAATCCAAGATTTCTACACTCAACCTCATTATCAAGGGCGACGTATCTGGTTCGGTCGAAGCGCTCGAAGATGCACTTATGCAGCTTGATGTCGGAGCTGAAGTTGATCTTCGCGTTATTCACCGTGGCGTTGGTGCAATTACCAAGTCAGATATCACTCTTGCATCTGCTTCAACTGCAGTTGTTATCGGCTTCAACGTTAAGCCAGAACAACAGACTGCAATTTACGCAGACCAAGAAGGCGTCGAAGTTCGCTTCTACTCAGTTATCTACAAGGCAATTGAAGATATCGAACTTTCACTTAAGGGCATGCTTAAGCCAGAGTACGAAGAAGTTGTACTTGGCAACGCAGAGGTCCGCGAAATCTTCAAGTCGTCTAAGGCTGGCCTCATCGCAGGTTCACTTGTACAAGATGGAATCATCCGTCGAAATGCAAAGGCTCGCGTAATCCGCGGCGGAACAGTGGTTGCAGATAATCTAACTGTTGAATCGTTAAAGCGTTTCAAGGAAGATGCAACTGAAGTTCGCGAGGGATACGAGTGCGGTATCGGCGTTGGCTACAAGGAACTTTCAGTCGGAGATATCGTTCAAGTCTTTGATATGCAGGAGAAGAAGCGCGCATAATGTCAGTACGTTCTGAAAAGGTCGCAGACCGCATCAAAGTTGTGGTGGCGCGAACACTTGAGACAAAGATTAAAGATCCGCGTCTTGGTTTCGTCACCATTACTGACGTGCGTGTAACTGGCGACCTTCAGAACGCTTCTGTCTTCTACACAGTCTTTGGTGATCACGATCAGCAAGCAAAGACCAAAGCTGCGCTTGAATCTGCAAAAGGTTTACTGCGATCAGCGGTTGGCCATGAACTTGGCACACGTATTACTCCAACCCTTGAATTCTTTAGCGATGCGCTTCCAGAAGCTGCACAGCAGATGGAATCACTATTAAACGAGATTAAGAAACACGATGATGAGATTGCACATTTAGCTGAAGGTGCAAAACCAGTCGTGGATGATCCTTACAAGAAGTAAATGACTCACGGCTTTCTAGTAGTCGATAAACAAGGTGGCATGACAAGCCACGATGTAGTTGCAAAGGCTCGTAAAGAGTTAAATACCCGCAAAATTGGCCATGCCGGAACTTTAGATCCGATGGCAACTGGCGTTTTAGTTTTAGGTGTTGGTGACGGAACACGTTTACTGCAATATATAACTGCAGGACTTAAGGCATATGACGCAACTGTAAAACTTGGCCAATTAACTTCAACTGATGACAAAGAGGGCGAAGTAATTGCAACAACTGAAATTCCTGCAGATATTTCAGCTGCATTTGCAAAACAAGTTGGCAAGATTATGCAGAAACCTTCATCAGTCTCTGCAATTCGAATCGATGGAAAGCGCGCATACGATTTAGTGCGCGAAGGGGTAGAGGTTGATATCCCTGCTCGTGAAGTTGAAGTGTACGAAATCAAAATCAATGAGATCCGCGGAGATGAAGTTGATATCTCGGTTAAATGCAGCGCAGGTACTTATATTCGCGCAATTGCTCGTGATTGCGGTGGCCATTTAACGGCGCTTCGCCGCACTCAAGTAGGTATCTTCGATTTATCAATGGCGGGGCAGTTGATGAGCGTTGCTGATGTTGCATCAAAGATCTTCACTCCGCGCAATTTAGATTTCCAAGAAGCATCAGAAATGAAATTCGGTCGCACAAT
>CAZMDJ010000002.1:16171-28658 GCA_964565165.1 uncultured Actinomycetes bacterium
ATGACTTTCGAACCACACCCAACCACACTCTTTGCACCAGATAAAGCGCCAACTCATTTAACTTCGCTTGATGCACGCGTATCGCTATTGCTTAAGCATGGGGCAGATGCAGTAGTAGTTATTGATTTTGATAAAGAGTTCGCTGCGATGTCACCCGATGATTTCGTAAATAAAGTTCTGATTAATGAATTAGATGCAAAAGCGGTAATGGTTGGTGCTAACTTCACATACGGAAAAGGTGCAGCCGGAAAAGCAGAGGATCTTCGTAATTATGGATTGCAGGTTGAAGTCCATAATCTGCAAGAGAGCAACGGCGTTATCTCATCTACACGTATTCGCAATTTAATTTTCGATGGCGATATTCAATTTGCAAATGAATTACTTGGGCATCGATTTACTCTAGAAGGCACCGTGGTTCACGGCGAAAAGCGCGGCCGCGAAATTGGTTATCCAACTGCCAACTTAGGTTTAAGCGGCAACTGGACCATCCCTGCTGATGGAATTTATGCAGGTTGGCTAGAAGTTGAAAATCAGAAGTGGCCAGCTGCGATTTCAATTGGCACCAATCCAACATTTGAAGGAATTCGTTCACGTCAGATCGAGGCATATGCACTTGATCAAACCGGCCTTGATTTATATGAGAAGAAGTGTCGATTTGTATTTGGTTGGCGCCTTCGCGACACCATCAAATTCGATGGGTTAGATCCGCTACTTGAGCAGATGAAAATCGACTGTGATCAAGCGCGAAATCTGACCCAATTAGGTTAATCCCACGCTCTAAATTAGAATTCGAGGGCTCAAAGCGAGAAATCGTGGCCCGTGTGTAAGACCCGGACACCTCGTGACAATATAAAAAGGAGTGCCCCATGGCGCTAACACCAGAAGTAAAGAAGTCAATCGTTGCGCAGTACGGCAACTCACCAACAGATACCGGTAGCCCAGAAGCTCAGGTCGCGCTACTTTCAAAGCGCATCGAAGATCTAACAGAGCACCTAAAGAGCAATAAGCATGATCACCACAACCGTCGTGGTCTACTTCTTCTTGTAGGTCAGCGTCGTCGTATTTTGCAGTACCTTGCAAAGACAGATATCGCTCGTTACCGCGCAATTATTGAAAAACTCGGCATCCGCCGTTAATTAATTAAACCTACGGGGACAGCAAGCTAATGGTCTCCGGTAGTGGTTTACGAATTACTTCGTGAACTTCGATCGCAGATTCATTTCTTGTAGTCGCCCGTAGGCAGAACAGAAATGGAGCGACCTATGGAAGGTCAAGACGTTAAGCACGCCGTTGCAATTATCGACAACGGAAAATTCGGAAAGCGCGAGATTCGTTTCGAAACTGGCCGCCTTGCAAAGCAGGCAGCTGGTTGCGCAACCGTTTATTTAGATGACGAAACAATGTTGTTATCTGCAACTACAGTTTCAAAGACACCAAAAGATCAGTTCGACTTCTTCCCACTAACAGTGGATGTCGAAGAGCGTATGTATTCAATCGGCAAGATTCCTGGTTCATTCTTCCGCCGTGAAGGACGACCAACAGAAGAAGCAATTCTTACCTGCCGACTAATTGACCGTCCGCTACGTCCATCATTCGTAAAGGGTCTTCGTAACGAAGTACAGATCGTTGTATCTGTAATGGCGTTAAACCCTGATCACATGTACGACGTAATCGCGATCAACGCATCATCAATGTCAACACAGTTAGCTGGCTTGCCATTCTCTGGCCCAGTTGGCGGCGTTCGCGTTGCGTTAATCGACGGACAATGGGTTGCATTCCCAAATCACTCACAGGTTGAGAACGCAGTATTCGACATGGTCGTTGCTGGTCGTATCGCTGATGGCGATGTTGCTGTGATGATGGTTGAAGCAGAAGCAACTGCAAAGACAATCGAACTTATTAAGGGCGGCGCATCTGCACCGACTGAAGCTGTTGTAGCTGAAGGTCTTGAAGCAGCGAAGCCATTTATCAAGCAACTTTGCGAAGCGCAGATGGAGCTTGCAAAGGTTGCGGCAAAGCCAACTGCAGAATTCCCAGTATTCCTTGATTACCAGGATGATGTATTTGCAGCAGTTGAAGCAGAGGCTAAGAAGTCACTTGCTGATGCGCTAACAATCGCAGGTAAGCAAGATCGCGAAACAAAGCTTGATGAAATTAACAAGAGCGTTGTTGAGAAGGTTTCTGCGCAATTTGAAGGTCGCGAAAAGGAAGTTCCTGCAGCGCTTCGTTCATTAACAAAGAAGCTAGTTCGTCAGCGCGTACTTCGCGACAAGATCCGTATCGATGGTCGCGGTCTTCGCGATATCCGTGCGTTAACCGCAGAAGTTGAAGTTATTCCTCGCGTTCACGGTTCAGCAATCTTCGAACGTGGCGAGACTCAGATTCTTGGCGTAACAACTTTGAACATGCTTAAGATGGAAATGCAGCTAGACACACTTAGCCCAGAGACTCATAAGCGTTACATGCACAACTACAACTTCCCACCATATTCAACTGGTGAAACCGGTCGTGTTGGTACACCAAAGCGTCGCGAAATCGGCCACGGTGCACTTGCAGAGCGCGCACTAGTTCCAGTTCTTCCAACTCGCGAAGAGTTCCCTTACGCAATCCGTCAGGTATCTGAAGCGCTTGGATCAAATGGTTCAACTTCAATGGGTTCAGTTTGTGCCTCAACACTTTCATTATTAAATGCAGGTGTTCCACTAAAGGCTCCAGTTGCAGGTATTGCAATGGGTCTTATCTCTGATTTAGTTGATGGCAAGACAGAGTATGTAGCGCTTACAGACATTCTTGGTGCAGAAGATGCATTCGGAGATATGGACTTTAAGGTAGCGGGAACAAAAGATTTCGTTACTGCACTACAACTTGATACCAAGCTTGATGGTATTCCAGCATCAGTACTTGCTGGCGCGCTACACCAAGCTAAGGAAGCGCGTCTTGCGATTCTTGATGTTATGGCTGAAGCAATTGATACTCCAGATGAGATGTCACCACTTGCTCCACGTATTATCTCTATCAAGATTCCAGTTGATCAGATCGGTGCAGTTATCGGCCCTAAGGGCAAGGTAATCAACCAGATTCAAGAAGAGACTGGCGCAGATATCTCTATCGAAGAAGATGGAACAATTTATATCGGTGCAGTTGATGGCACTTCAGCTGATGCAGCTAAGGCGCAGATCAATGCAATCGCAAACCCAACAATGCCTGAGGTAGGCGAGCGTTACTTAGGTACCGTGGTAAAGATTGCACAGTTCGGTGCATTCGTTTCACTTCTTCCTGGCAAGGATGGTTTGCTTCACGTTTCACAGATTCGCAAGATGCATGGCGGAAAGCGAATTGAGAACATCGAAGATGTAATGAAGGTTGGCGACAAGGTCCAGGTTGAGATCGGTGAGATTGATCCAAAGGGCAAGTTGTCACTCGTTCCGGTTCTTGAAGGTGAAGCGGCGAAATCTGAGTGATTAACAGAACCACTTTAGATTGCGGCTTACGTATCATCACAGATACAGATGCCACGGTTCGAAGTGCTTCAGTAGGTTACTTTGTAAATATAGGTTCACGTGATGAGGCGCCAGCAGAAGCTGGCGCCTCTCACTTTTTAGAGCACGTTTTATTTAAAGGAACTGCGCGCCGCACTTCGCAAGAAATTTCATCTTCAATTGAAAATCTTGGCGGCGGAATTAACGCTTATACAACCAATGAATTCACTAGCTTTTATGCAAAAGTTGTAGATGAAGATCTACCACTTGCAGTAGATGTATTAAGCGATGTTATTACCAGCGCAGTAGTTACCAACGAAGAGTTCGAAACTGAACGTAACGTGGTTTTCCAGGAAATGGCGATGCGCGATGATGATCCGCAGGATTGTGCTGAAGAAGCTTTTGGAACTGCATTCTGGAGCGATCATCCACTTGGTGTATCAATTCTTGGCACCAAGGAATCAATGAATGCGATTACCCGCGATCAGATCTTTAGCTATTACAAGAGTCATTACAAGCCAGAAGCTATGGTTGTTTCTGCTGCCGGCAATATCAACCACGACCACTTCGTAGATTTAGTTAAACAGAATCTAGAGCGCGATAACTTTTTAGTTGGAAACGCTCCAGTTAGAATCCGTGACTACAGTGCATTTACCCCAAAGCCATCTGCAAAGGTAAAGATTCACGAAGGCAAATTTGAGCAGACCAATTTATTCTTAGGTTTAGAGGGTGTGGGACGTAAAGATCCACGATCGACAGCGTTAAAAGTTTTAACAATCGCAATTGGTAGCGGAATGTCATCACGTTTATTCCAAGAGATTCGCGAGAAGCGCGGCTTGGTTTATAGCGTTGATGGTCTGGTTCGTCGCTATGTTGGTAGCGGTTACTTTGCAGTTTATGCAGGTTGCGCCCCAGATAAAGCATTAGAAGTTGTAAAGATTGCTCGCGAAATTCTGCAGGATGTTGCAGCTAACGGAATTACCGATGAAGAATTCAATCGCGGCAAGAATGCGGTACGTGCAGGTGTTTTACTTGCCGGAGAAGATTCTGCTTATCGCATGGACCGAATCGGTAGCTCTGAAATCTGGGATGGCTATGCCAAGAGCCCAGATGAGATGATGGCTGATTTATTGAAGGTCACCAAAGATGAAGTTGAAGAAATTGCACGCGAATTCTTTGTAAGACCGCTTACCCTTGGCCTTGCAGGACCGAAGGCAAATCAAGCTGCTCTAGAGGAGGCGCTAAAGTGATAAAAGTTGGCGTATTAGGTGCAAAGGGTCGAATGGGCTCTGAAGTAGTTAAAGCAGTTCAAGCTGCACATGACACTGAACTTCATGCAGCGCTCGACATGGGAGATTCGCTTGATCAACTTAAAGGCGCAGATGTCGTAGTTGATTTCACCAACCCAGAGAACGTCATGAAGAACCTTGAGTTCTTAATTAGAAATGACATCAATGCAGTTGTTGGTACCACCGGTTTTGATGCAGGACGTATTGCGCAGATTGAAGGATGGCTTGCCTCGCATCCAAAGGTTGGCGTATTTATTGCACCTAACTTCGCAATTGGCGCAGTATTAATGATGGAATTCTCAAAGCAGGCAGCGCCTTACTTTGAATCTGTAGAAATTATCGAACTGCACCACCCAAATAAAGTTGATGCGCCATCAGGAACTGCAGCGCGTACCGCAGAGCTAATTAGCCAAGCTCGTGGTTCAATGCAGAAGCAACCAGATGCGACAAATACTGGTTTAGAAGGCGCACGCGGAGCAAAGATTGGTGATGTACCAATTCACTCTGTTCGCTTGCGAGGATTAGTTGCGCACCAAGAAGTTCTATTTGGTGGGCTCGGTGAAACGCTAACAATTCGCCATGATTCCTTAGATCGAATCGGATTCATGCCAGGTGTATTACTTGGTTGCCGCGAAATTATTAAATACCCAGGTTTAACAATTGGATTGGAGAAGTTCCTATGAGCCAGATAACCATGTACTCGGCTGATTGGTGTGGCGATTGCCGCCGCTCAAAGCGTTTATTAGACGAACTAGGCGTTGCTTACGATTTGATCGATGTCGAGAACACACCTGGTGCGCCAGAGAAAGTTATCGAAATCAACGGTGGCGCAAAGAGCATTCCAGTTCTGGTTTTCTCTGATGGCACACATATGACCGAACCATCTGATCCAGATTTACGCAAAAAGTTAGAAGCGCTTAACCTAATCTAACAATTAAAGCTGAAACTAAGGCCGCGATTCCGACTACAACCGGGAACGGGGCCTTTAGTTTTAGCGCGAGAGCTGCAGCGGCTAATCCTGCAGCGCGGTGATCGATGCCAAGCTCTTTCTTTGCTGCAAATGCCTGCACTGCAACCAGTGCGCTTAACATTGCAATCGGCAGCAACGCATTAATGCGACGCACTGATTGGCTTTCGAGTACACGCGAAGGAATCAGAGTTCCGGAGTATTTAATTAAATATGCAAAGGCAGAGGTGCCAATTGTTGCGATCCAGAATTTGCTCATGGCTTAAACCTCGCAAAAGCCACCGCTAATAAAGCAGTAGCGATAATCGGTAAGCCAGCTGCAATCACCGGAGTAAGTGCAAGCGCTAGCGCTGCAGAACTAATCGCCAAAACATAATCATCTTTATCTTTTAGTCTCGGCCAAACTAGCGCTAAGAACGCTGCAGGAACTGCGGCATCAAGGCCCCAAGCTGATGGATCCCCAATTGCATCTGCACCAAGTGCTCCTAAGAATGTAAATAAATTCCAGAAAACATAAACGCCGCCACCGGTTAACCAGAAACCATGTTTCATTGCGGCTTCACCGCGAACTTCTTCAGCTGTAGCAACTGCAACTGATTCGTCAATTGTTACCTGCGTTGCAACTAATTTTTTAACGCCATGAAGATTCAAAATCGGTTTCATGATCATCGAATAGATGGCATTACGCATTCCAAGTAGGGAAGCGGTTGCGATTCCGGTAAGTGCAGTGCCACCTGCGCCAAGCACGCCGATCACCGCAAACTGTGAAGCGCCGGTAAAGGTTAAGAGGCTTAGTAAACATGCCTGCCAGATGGTAAATCCTGCGGCAACTGCCGCTGCTCCGAAGGCGGTTCCGTATGCGCCGACCGCGATACTGACGCTAAGTGACTTGCTTAACGTGGCGCGGTTCACCGAAGACATGGGCGGGAGTCTATAAGGTCTGTGCCATGAGCGAGATTGTTTTTAGAGATGATGTAACGGTCGAATTGGTAAAGAGCAGCGCCAGCGATGCAGATGTAATTTGGGCAGCTCGTGTATCAACTGCAGGCGAACAATCGATTGATTCTCTAAATGAAGATCCAGAGAAGAGCGCAGGTTTAATTAATTACCTTGCTCGCGAACGCCATGGCTCACCATTCGAACACACCTCATTTACATTCTTTATCAGCGCACCAATCTTTGTATTCCGCGAATTTATGCGCCACCGCATCGCTTCATATAACGAAGAATCTGGTCGCTACCGCGAATTAAAACCAGTTTTCTATATTCCAAATAAAGAGCGCAAACTTATTCAGGTTGGCAAGACTGGCCATTACACATTCGAAGCTGGCACAGATGCGCAGTACGAATTAATGGTCACTGAAATGAAGAAGGCATACACCGCGGCATATGATGCATATCAGAAGATGCTCGATGCAGGAATTGCTCGCGAAGTAGCTCGTGCAACTCTTCCAGTTGCTACATATTCATCAATGTACGTAACCATGAATGCTCGCGCACTTATGAATTTCTTATCTCTACGCACCACCGCAGAAGGTTCACATTTCCCAAGCTACCCACAACGTGAAATTGAGATGGTGGGAGAGAAGATGGAAGCCTTCTTCGCTGAGAAGATGCCGCTAGTTCATGCTGCATTTAATAAATCAGGTCGCGTTTCACCGTAACTTTAAGTAGGCTTGCGATATGACAACAGCGCCATTCGGTCGATTAATCACCGCAATGGTGACCCCATTTAAAGAGGATCTCTCCGTTGATTGGGCTGGCGTCGAAACTTTAGCTAAGCACTTGGTCTCAACTGGCCATGATGCAATCGTGGTTTCAGGTACAACTGGCGAAGCGCCAACAACTAACGATGATGAGAAAGACGAATTGATCCGCGTTGTTAAGGCAACTGTGGGAAATAAAGTTAAAGTCATCGCAGGTGCAGGTAATAATGAAACTCCACACTCAGTAGAGCAGGCGTTACATGCGCAATCTGTTGGTGCCGATGGTTTATTAGTTGTTACCCCTTATTACAACAAGCCACCACAAGCTGGCATCGAAGCACACTTCCGCGCAATTGCAGATGCAGTTGATCTACCGGTAATGATTTATGACATTCCAGGACGTACCGGAATCGAAATCGAACCAGACACAATTGTTAAATTAGCTGAGCATAAAAATATCGTTGCGCTTAAAGATGCCAAGGGAAATGTGGCATCAACTTCTTGGGTAATTAAGCGCTGCGGAATCCCGGTTTATTCAGGTGACGATATTTTGAATCTTCCGCTGCTATCTGTTGGCGCAGTTGGTTTTGTTAGCGTCTGCGGCCACACGGTTGGTGCACAACTTCGCGAAATGCTTGATGCCTGGTTTGCCGGAAACGCACCACGCGCACTAGAAATTCATCAACAACTATTGCCGGTATTTACCGGAACCTTCCGCACTCAAGGTGCGATTCTTACCAAGGCCGCACTTAACTTAATGGGACTTCCTGGCGGCCACACCCGTTTACCTTTAGTCGATGCAACCCCAGCACAGATCGAGCAGTTAAAAATCGATCTACGTGCTGGCGGTGTAAATGTTTAATGAGTAACCACCCGCACCCGAATTTAGGCGAACCATCTAAATTATCTAAAGATGGTTTGCGATTAGTCGCACTTGGTGGCCTTGGCGAAATCGGCCGCAACATGATGGTTTATGAATACGACAACGAACTATTAATCGTTGACGTTGGTGTCTTATTTCCAGAGGAGAGCCAACCAGGTATCGATTTAATTCTGCCTGATTTCTCTTATATCCGTGAACGTCTAAATGATGTCACTGCAATCTTCTTAACACATGGCCATGAAGATCATATTGGCGCCGTTCCGTATCTTTTGCGTGAACGCGGCGATATTCCTGTTTACGGATCTCCGTTAACACTTGCGCTAACTGCGGCAAAGTTAAAGGAACATCGCATCACTGGTTTGATGCGCGAGATTCGCGATGGCGAAAAGGTAAAGATTGGCAGCTTTGAAGTAGAAGCGGTGGCTGTTAACCACTCGATTCCTGATGCGTTAGCGCTTGCAATTAAATGTGGCGCCGGAACCGTCTTACATACCGGTGATTTCAAGATGGATCAGTTACCACTTGATGGTCGCATTACAGATTTAACTCGCTTTGCGTCTCTTGGTAGCGAAGGCGTCGATCTCTTCTTAGTCGATTCAACTAATGCTGATGTCCCAGGTTTCACACCTTCTGAGCGTGAAATTCTCCCAACTCTTGATCGCATCATCGGCAATACTCGTCGTCGCGTAATCGTGGCTTCGTTCGCATCTCATGTACATCGCATTCAGCAAGTAATTGATATCGCGGCGCAGAATAATCGCAAGATCTGTTTCATCGGCCGTTCGATGGTGCGCAACATGGATATCGCATCCAAGATGGGTTACTTAAATATCCCAGCGCATATTGAAATCGAAAAAGATGATTTAGATAAGTACGGCGATAACGTTGTTTTAATCTGCACAGGTAGCCAAGGTGAACCGCTAGCTGCGCTATCTCGTATGGCATACGGCGAACATTCAATTGTCGTAGGCGAAGGCGATACCGTTGTTTTAGCATCATCACTGATTCCAGGTAATGAATCACCAGTATTCCGAGTGATTAATGAACTTACACGTTTAGGTGCGAAAGTTGTTCATAAAGGTAATGCGATGGTCCACGTATCTGGTCACGCAGCAGCAGGAGAGTTGTTGTACTGCTACAACTTGGTAAAGCCTAAGAACGTGATGCCAGTGCATGGCGAATGGCGCCATATGAAAGCTAATGCTGAATTAGCTATTCAAACCGGCGTAAATCGCAAGAACACCGTGGTTGTCGAAAACGGAATTGTGGTTGATTTGATTGAAGGTAGAGCGCAAGTTTCTGGTGCCGTACCTTGCGGCTTTGTTTATGTAGATAGCCAATCAATTGGTGAAATCACTGAAACAACTTTGAAAGATCGTCGAATTCTTGGAGAAGAAGGTTTCATCTCTGTTGTCGTTGTAATCGATGCGCAAAAGGGAACGATCATCTCTGGCCCAGATATTCATGCACGTGGATTTAATGAAGATCCTGCAATGTTTGATGATGTTAAAAATAGAATTGAAAAAGCACTTGCAGCTGCAGTGGCGCAAGGCACAAACGGAACACATCAACTTTCACAAGTTGTCCGTAAAACAATAGGTAATTGGGTCGGCCAAGAGCATCGAAGAAAACCGATGATCATCCCGCTTGTCATCGAGGTATAAGCACCTCTTTAATATAGGCTTTCGGGTCGTGGCAAAGCGAAAGAAAAGTTCCAAATCAGCGCTCAGCATCCTGGGCTCTATCTGGTCTGCCTTCGCAAAGGGCCTTGGAAACACCATCCGCTTCACAACTCGCGCCGCTAAAGATTTAGATAGCGCGCATCAACGTGATGGGGCAGCGCTACTACTTGTAATCATCGGCCTAGCAGCTGTAGCTGGCACCTGGATGAATTCACAATCAGCTGTTAGCCGCGCACTTTACTCATTCTTCTATGGCGGCTTTGGTCGCTTAGGCATTCTCTCGCCATTAGTTCTTTTCTTCTTTGCAATTCGTCTCTTTAGATCTCCTGATCAGAAACAAGAGACTGCGCGAATTACAGTCGGAACAATTGCGCTACTGGTATCTGCAACCGGCCTTGCGCATATGTTTAATGGTTCTGAAGGAACTGGCGCAACTGCGATGCGCCACGGCGGAGGATGGATCGGTTACGGCGTCACCAAACCTCTGATTGCAGTTCTTACACCACTACTTACTTATCCAGTTTTACTTTTGGTTTTTGGTTTTGGACTTTTAGTTGTTACCGCAACACCGTTCTCACAAGTTGCAATTCGTATCAAATCTACCTTTGTCTGGCTTAAATCTAAGGCGCCAAAGCGTTCTGTCGAAGACGATGAGATTTACGAATCAGAGCCATTTGAAACTCCGTTAGTTGCAGAACATTACGATGAAGATGAAGACGATTACGAAGAGCCTGAAGAGGAAGAGTTCGACGAAGAATTCACTGTAGAGATTCCTAAAGCTCATCCATCAACTGCGCCTGCAAAGCGTCCAGTTCAGATGATGCTTCAGCCTGATAGTAAATATGTACTACCTTCACCAGATTTCTTAAAGAGCGGTCCTGCGGCAAAGGGTAAGAGCAAAGCAAATGATGCGATCGTTAGCGCGCTAACAGAGCTCTTTGCGGAATTCGAAATCGATGCGCAAGTTACTGGCTTTATGCGCGGGCCAACTGTTACTCGCTACGAAATCGAATTAGGTAGCGCAGTTAAAGTCGAACGAATCACCGCACTTTCAAAGAACATCGCTTACGCGGTTGCATCTTCTGAAGTTCGTATCTTGTCACCGATCCCAGGTAAATCTGCAGTCGGTATCGAAATTCCAAATACTGACCGTGAAATCGTCGCGTTAGGCGATGTTCTACGCTCAAGTGTTGCCGGTCAAGATATGCACCCAATGCTGGTTGCGCTAGGTAAAGATGTTGAAGGAAATTACATCTGCGCTAACTTGGCAAAGATGCCGCACTTACTTGTTGCGGGCGCAACTGGTGCTGGTAAATCTTCGATGATTAACTCGATGATTACTTCAATCATGATGCGTACGACACCTGATGAAGTGCGTATGATTTTGATCGATCCAAAGCGCGTAGAGCTAAATGCCTACGAAAATATTCCACATTTGATTACTCCAATTATCACCAATCCAAAGAAGGCAGCTGATGCGCTTCAATGGGTAGTGCGCGAGATGGATTTGCGTTACGAAGATTTAGCAACCTTTGGTTTCCGCCATATTGATGATTTCAATAAAGCGGTACGTGCAGGCAAAGTGGCGGCGCCTCCAGGAAGCGATCGCATCCTTGAGCCTTATCCATATTTATTGGTAATTATCGACGAGCTTGCAGATTTGATGATGGTTGCAGCTAAAGATGTCGAAGAGTGCGTTGTCCGTATTACTCAGTTGGCTCGTTCTGCAGGTATCCACTTAGTACTTGCTACCCAGCGCCCATCTGTAGATGTGGTTACCGGACTTATTAAAGCTAACGTGCCATCTCGTCTTTCATTTGCAACATCATCGCTTGCAGATAGCCGCGTTATTCTGGATTCACCTGGAGCAGAGAAACTTATTGGCCAAGGCGATGGTCTATTTGTTCCAATGGGAGCATCACGACCAATTCGCATTCAAGGCGCATATGTTTCAGAGCGAGAAATTGCAGAAGTTGTTGGCCATGTGCGTAAACAACTTGCACCGCGTTTCCGTGACGATGTAACCACAGTTCAGAAAGTTGTCGTAAATCAGATCAATGAAATTGGCGATGACCTAGAACTTATGTTGCAAGCCGTGCATTTAGTTGTGACAACTCAGATCGGTTCAACATCTATGTTGCAACGTAAATTGCGAATCGGTTTTGCTAAAGCTGGGCGATTGATGGATTTAATGGAATCGCGCGGCATCGTTGGTCCATCTGAAGGTTCAAAAGCGCGAGCGGTTCTTGTTAAGCCTGATGAACTTGATGATGTTCTAAGCACCATCGGTGATTAATGCCCGTAGGGGTGTGCCGAGAGGGTGATTAAGGGCTAAGTGGTAGGTGATTGCTATTCACCCGTTCTAAACTTCTCTTAGTAATTTTCCAAGGGGACGCCAATGACATTAGGTGAATGCCTAGCCAACGCGCGTAAAGACGCGGGGCTAACCCTTGATGAGCTGAGCAATCGCACAAATATTCG
>CAZMDJ010000002.1:28758-30220 GCA_964565165.1 uncultured Actinomycetes bacterium
AAGCAGAGCGCGGAGAGCCCAAAGGTTGTCGCAAGTGCGAAACCGACCCCGTCTGTTTCACCATCTAAGACAGCTGCACCTTCTGTCGCTCCTTCAGCAAATACTTATTCATCAGGTACTGGGGTAGCAGTTGAGCTAGAAGCGACATCGGGATCTTCTTGGTTATTTGTAAGCGATGCAGCTGGAGTAACTCTTTACTCAGGTCGCGCAACTCAAGGACAGATTTTCCAATTCTCAAGTACCGATTCGGTGAATTTACGTATCGGCAATGCAGGTGCGGTCAAACTCACGGTAAATGGACACGAAGTTCCGGCTCTTGGCGGCAATGGTGAAGTTGTAAACGTTAGTTATGGGGTAAATTCGTAGCCATGTCGAAAACCGTAGCCCTCATAACTATGGGCTGCGCTCGTAACGATGTGGATTCAGAAGAACTTGCCGGTCGTTTAGCGGCCGATGGTTGGAAATTAGTTGCTGATGCTGCAAGTGCAGAAGTTGCTGTAATTAATACCTGCGGATTTATCGAAAGCGCAAAACAAGATTCAATTAATACCCTTCTTGAAGCGCATGCTTTAATGGGAAATGGCGTAACAAAAGCGGTAGTTGCCGTTGGTTGTATGGCGGAACGCTATGGTGAAGAGTTGGCAAGCGCGCTACCTGAAGCTGATGGAATTTTATCTTTCGACGATTACAAAGATATCTCCTCACGCCTTGGCGACATTTTGTCGGGACATAAGCCAACGCCACACGCTCCACAAGATCGTCGCAAACTTTTACCGATTGCACCTGCTGATCGCGCACGTACCTCTGACTTTGCTCGTAAGCGTTTAAATAATGATCCGTGGGCGCCGCTAAAGATTGCATCTGGTTGTGACCGCCGTTGTGCTTTCTGTGCGATTCCACAATTCCGCGGCGCCTTTGTTTCGCGCCACCCTCAAGAAGTTATCGAAGAAGCGAAATGGCTTGCAGATAACGGAGTCAGCGAAGTCTTCCTAGTTTCCGAAAACACCACTAGCTATGGAAAAGATCTTGGTGATCTCCGCGCCATGGAGAAGTTAATTCCGCAGTTAGCTGAAATCGATGGCATCAAACGAATTCGACTTTCATATCTGCAACCTGCAGAAATGCGCCCAACACTTTTACAAGCGATGATCGAACACGAAAAAGTCGCTCCTTACTTTGATCTCTCTTTCCAACACACTGCTAAAGATGTTCTGCGTGCGATGCGTCGCTTTGGTGGGGCAGAAGAGTTCCTACATTTAATCAGCCAAATCCGCGCACTTTCACCTGATGCCGGAATTCGCAGTAACTTTATTGTTGGTTTCCCTGGCGAAACTGAAAGTGATTTCGAAGATCTCTGCCAATTTGTTGATGACGCACGTTTAGATGCAGTTGGTGTATTTGGTTATTCAGATGAAGATGGCACTGAAGCGCTAAATATGAAGAACAAGTTAGATGCGGAAAC
>CAZMDJ010000002.1:30320-75961 GCA_964565165.1 uncultured Actinomycetes bacterium
CAGATGAAGATGGCACTGAAGCGCTAAATATGAAGAACAAGTTAGATGCGGAAACAATTGCGCATCGTGTCGCGACTCTTTCAACTATTGCAGATAACTCAGTCTCTGAACGTGCAACGCTACGTATCGGTTCTGAAGTAGAAGTTCTGATCGATGACCCAGAGATTCAAGAAGGCCGCGCTGCATTCCAAGGTCCAGAAGTTGATGGCACCGTTGGCTTTGAAGGCGATACCGATTTCAAGCTTGGCCAATGGGTAAAGGCTGTGATTACCGATTCTGCTGGCGCTGATTTGATAGCTAAACCGCTATGAGAATTACACCAAATCAAATTACGGTAGCGCGCATCGTTGCGCTGCCATTTGGAATTTGGTCGTTATATCAAACTGGCACCGCATGGCAATTAGGTAGCTGGGTAATCTTCTTTATTATTGGAATGAGCGATGTTGTTGATGGTCGTCTAGCACGAAGTCGCGGCCAAATAACTGAGATGGGTAAGTTTCTAGATCCAGTTGCAGATAAGTTAATGATTGCATCGGTAATGATTCCGCTATCGCTGCAAGACCGTTTCCCTTGGTGGGCAACGATCGCGATTTTATTTAGAGAAGTCGGCATCACGCTCTTCCGCGCACTTGTTATTAGCGGAGGAGTAATTAGCGCCAATCGCGGCGGCAAAATTAAAACTCTTAGCCAGAACCTTGGAATGGGTTGGTTCATACTTCCATTACCTAATTGGCTGGATTGGTTTAAATATGGCTGGCTCTATATTGCTCTCGCGCTTACCTATATAACGGGTTATTGGTATATCCGCGCATGGCTAGCATTCCGCAGCGATACTGCTGAGTAATATTTAACTGAGCGTGAAAAACTTCTGAAACTCGGTTAAAAGTTCATAAAGAACCAGATTTTTCCCCTTTATAGGTTCACAATTCTCTTATGTCTCGAATGTGCGGATGTGGTCGTTTGTGATTATTACCGTGACCACCAACCCATCAATCGATCGCACTGTCGCGTTGAATTCTCTGGTTATGGGTGGGGTTAACCGCGGAGATCTAACTGCAATCGATCCCGGCGGCAAAGGTGTCAACGTATCTCGCGCACTGGCTGCTTACGGCGCAGAGACTCATGCAGTATTAGTTTGCGGCGAACTGGGTAGCCATTGGTTTAGCACCAAATTAAACACCGCTCGAATTCCGCATCACGTCATTAAAACTGAGGGGATTACCCGAAGCAACATCACAATCACTGAAGGTAGCGGCACCGTGACCAAAATTAACGAACCAGGTTTTAATTTAAGCAAAGAAACTATCCATGATGTTTTAGAAACATTGGATGGTCTTGAACTTAAAGGATCATGGGTAGTTTTAGCAGGGCGGTTAAACCCAGGCGCAGATGTAAATACCTATCGCGATATGGCGCAATTTGTCCGTGACCGCGGCGCATTCGTTGCAATCGATGGCAGCGGCCCAGAGTTTCAAGCTGCACTTTCAATCAAACCAGATTTAATTAAGCCAAACCAATTTGAATTAGCAGAGCTGGTTGGACGTCCGCTAAAGACTGTTCATGATGTTATTGAAGCAGCGCGCGAAGTTATTGCTGGCGGAGTTAAGCAAGTTCTCTGTTCATTGGGTAAAGATGGCGCGATTTTAATTACCGCAGCGGAAGTGATGCATTGCGAACCTGAGAAGGCTGCGGTGGGCACACCTGTTGGCGCCGGAGATATTTTGCTTGCGATCTATTTAGGTGGCGGCGCGAAACCATCTGCACTTAAAGATGCGATCGCATGGTCGGCAGCATCTGTTCCGCTTCCAGGCACTGCGATTCCAACACCTGCTCAAGCAAATGCCGTCGTTGTAAAGGTTAATGAGATTCCAACTGACTCTAGAGAATTGGCGGAGGTTCACTAATGTCTGTATTTTCAACTGATTTAATCACTTTCACGCTAGATGCTTCAGATAAAGTTGATGCGATCAGCCAGATGGCAAAGTTAGTTGTTGCAGCGGGACGCGGAAGCGATGCCGAGCAGATTACAAAAGATGTTTTAGCTCGCGACGAGATGGGAACTCCGCAAGTCGATGGCGTTGCGATTCCACATGCACGTACCTCCGGAGTTTCAGAATCAAGCGTTGCAGTTGCACGATGCACAAATAAGAACGTGATCTTTGATGCAGATGAAGGTCCAGCAGAAGTGCTATTTATGATCCTGGTGCCAAATGAAGCAGGGGATGAGCACATCACAATTTTATCTTCACTAGCTCGTCGACTTATGGACGAAGACTTTACAAAAGCATTAAGAGTTACAAATGATCCAGCTGAGTTGGTTGGACTTCTAGAGAGCGGAAACTAAATGAAAATCGTTGCAGTGACATCCTGCGCAACAGGTATCGCACACACATATATGGCAGCCGAAGCGCTTGAACGCGCTGGCAAAGCAGCAGGCCACGAAATGATCGTCGAAACGCAAGGCGCAGGTGGCTACAAGCCAATCTCACGCGACATTATTCAAACTTGTGATGTCGTGATATTCGCAAACGATGTCGGAATCCGTGACCTTGATCGTTTCGATGGTTGCAAGATTGTGCAATCAATTCCAAAGACCGCTATCAAAGATGCAAAAGCGTTAATCGCACAAGCAGAGGAGTTAGCTAAACAATAAGAGAATTCCCAAAGGGTTGGACGTCCTTCCTTTGGGGGTGTTAGACAACAACTGAATAAAACAATTGTGGCAAATCGCCGCAATTGAATTAACAGGAAAGGAACTTCCGTGAGTTCTGCTTCTAACGTACGTCGTTGGCTGATGACTGGTGTTTCATACATGATCCCATTCGTCGCAGCTGGCGGTATTTTGATCGCAATTGGTTTTATGCTTCAGGATCCAGTCGAAGTTGTTAAGCCATCTCTAACAGAAGCTGTAGATGCAAATAACATTGCAGCAATCATCTTCCGTTTAGGTGCAACACTCTTTGGATTCTTGGTACCAGTTCTTGCTGGTTTCATCGCATTCGCAATTGCTGATCGCCCAGGTATTGCTCCAGGTTTTCTAGCTGGCGCACTAGCTGGCGGTGTCGGCGCAGGTTACCTTGGTGGTTTAGCTGGCGGTCTTATCGCTGGTCTTATCGCTAAGTGGATCTCTGATCAGAATGTCCCTGCCGCACTTCGTAGCATTATGCCGATCGTAGTGACCCCACTTCTCTCATCACTCGTAATCGGATTCCTCATGGTTTATGTAATCGGTAAGCCGGTAGCCTCACTAAACAAGTCACTAACATCATGGCTTGCAGATATGGGAACAGGTTCAGCAATCGTACTTGGCATCGTCCTTGGTTTGATGATGGCATTCGATATGGGTGGACCAGTTAACAAAGTTGCATACACATTTGCTGCTGGTGGACTTTCAAACGTTGCAGCTGGTGCAACGAGCGCTAAGGAATGGACAGTTATGGCGGCAGTTATGGCTGCTGGTATGACACCACCACTTGGTCTTGCACTTGCAACTGTTCTTCGTAAGAACCTCTTCACAGAGGCAGAACACGAGAACGGTAAAGCTGCTTGGGTTCTTGGTGCTTCATTCATCACTGAAGGTGCGATTCCATTCGCAGCTGCAGACCCAATCCGCGTTATCCCATCAATCATGACCGGTTCAGCAGTAACTGGTGCAATGGTTATGGCATTTGAAAATACTCTAAAGGCACCTCATGGTGGTATTTGGGTACTTCCATTAATCGGTGGCGTAGCAACATATGCTCTAGCAATTATCGTAGGAACAGTTGTTTCTGCAGGCATGGTGATTGCACTTAAGAGCTCAGCTAAAGTCGCTGCTTAATTAGCTCTAAGCAAAAGGGTCTTGGTCAAACGTGACTAAGACCCTTTTGTGCTTCACAAACAACCTAAATAGAATTCCTCCACGATGAGCATACCTCCAGCAACATTAAGCGGAATTGGCGTCTCTCCAGGAGTCGCAGTTGGTCCAATTCGAAAAGTAATCAATGTAGTTTCAACTGATGCTGTTCCAGCTTCGCCGCGACAGATTTTTGAAGCGTTAATTCTTGTTGGAGAAGATCTCGAACGCGCAGCTGCAAATGTTGAACTAGATGTCGCCAAAGAAGTTCTTTCTGCTCAATCAATGATCGCACAAGATCCGGCTCTAGTTGAAGCAATTGGTGCTCGTTTAGATCAAGACATTATTTACCCAGATACCCGCGCAGATATTGTTGCGGCATTTGGTGGTTTTAAAGAGGCGCTTCTTGCAATTGGCGGTTATTTCGCAGAACGCGCAGCTGATTTAGATGAAATTTGCAATCGTTTATTAGCAAAGCTATCTGGCACTGAATCAGAAGGTTTAGTTTTAACGTCTCCAACAATCGTGGTTGCAGAAGATTTAACCCCTGCTGATACCGCAGCGCTAAATCTTAAATTTGCTTTAGCTCTAGTAGTAGAAAAAGGCGGACCTACTTCTCATACTGCAATCGTTGCTCGTGGACTTGGAATTCCAGCAATTGTTGGATGTTCTGGCATCATGCAATTAGAAGATGGCACAAACGTTATGGCAGATGGTCGCGCGGGTGAGGTAGTAACTTCACCTAGCGAAGCATCGATTCACGAACGACAGATTCGCGAAGATGCGCTTCGTGCACGTGCAGCGAGTGTTACAGGTCCTGGTCGGTTAGCTGATGGCACTCCGGTTAAGTTACTTGCCAATTGTGGTGATGGTGATGGATCAGTTGCAGCAGTCTCTGCAGGAGCTGAAGGTATTGGATTATTCCGCACCGAATTGCTCTTCCTTGATTCAGTTACGGAACCTTCTGTTGAAGAACAGATTCAGATGTATCGCACAGTATTTACGCCAATGGTTGGTAAGCGAGTTGTAGTTCGCACACTTGATGCAGGTAGCGATAAACCAGTTCCATACATCAATGCAATTCATGAAGAGAACCCCGCCCTTGGTGTTCGTGGTTGGCGTTTAACACGCACTAGTGATGGCGTATTAACTCGTCAGTTAGAAGCGATTGCAGAAGCGGCTAAGGGAATCGAAATTGATCTCTGGGTAATGGCGCCAATGATTAATACCCCTGCCGAAGCTGCAGATTTTGCCCAACGAGCGCGTTCATTTGGAATCAAACATGTTGGCGTAATGGTTGAAACTCCAGCTGCTGCAATTCATGCAGATCGAGTTCTTGCAGAAGTTGATTTCGGTTCATTTGGTACAAATGATTTAACTCAATATGTAATGGCATCTGATCGCTTGGATTCTCGACTTTCAGATATGACTACTTCATGGCATCCAGCGGTACTTCGTACTATTCATATCGCAGCGCAGGCGGCAGGCCAATTAATTAAACCAATTGGCGTCTGCGGTGAAGCTGCGGCCAATCCACATCTAGCTGCAGTGCTATTAGGTCTCGGCGTTAATTCACTTTCAATGGCGCCATCTGCAATCAGTGAAGTTAGAGGCTTCTTATCAACTGTTGATTTAGCTACTTGCCAAGCTGCAGCACAGCGCGCGATAGGCGCTATCTCTGCAGAGGAAGCAGAAGCTCTTGCCAAAGAAATCTTAGGTGGAATTTAATTCGCCATGACCACCACCAAGATGCAGGTAGAGCAGATTATCGCGTATCTAAATCAACGCGGCGAAACTGTATCAGTTGCTGAATCATTAACCGCAGGTGGATTAGCAAATATGTTAACTAGCGCATCTGGGTCTTCATCTGCATTTGTCGGTGGCATAACTGCATATCGCAATGAGATTAAATCAACGATGCTAGATGTAGATCCTTTAATTATCGAGAAGAACACTGTTGTCTCTGAAGATGTTGCAAATGCAATGGGGGATGGTGCACGGAAAATTTTCGGAACCACTTGGGCGATTTCAACGACCGGCGCTGCTGGCCCTGATCCACTCGAAGGGCACCAACCTGGGTCGGTCTGGATTGCAATACGTGGCCCAATTAACCAAGCCATTCAATTAAACCTCGAAGGCAACCGCGAACAGGTCCGTAACGGCACTATTTCCACCGCCATCGGAACCTTTGCCCGTATACTTAAGTTTCGTACGGTTTAATCAGGTTAAGAAAGGGAGAGAAATGCTACTTCGCGATGCTGTCGGTAAAGAACTTCGCGCTGCTCGCGTTGCACAATCCCGCACCCTCCGTGATGTAGCTCGTGAAGCTCGAGTCTCTCTTGGATATTTATCAGAGGTCGAACGCGGACAGAAGGAAGCATCTTCTGAATTGTTAGCCTCAATCTGCACCGCGCTAAATATTCAACTTTCAACGTTACTTGGCGACGTTACTTCCCAAATTGCTAAGACTGAAAAGGCTCCACTAACAGTCGTCACTTCAGACGCTGCTTAATTAGATGTCAGAAGAAACATACGCGCGTCAGCACGCAACATATCGCTCTGTTGATGAATCAATCCTTTTAGCTTCCAAGCGATTAATTGCGCAACAAGGTTTTCGCGCCATGAACGTAATTGATCTTGCATCTGAAGCTGAAGTATCCCGCGCAACTTTGTATAACCACTTCCGCGATAAGGAAGCTATTGCAATCGCGCTTGCGCAGTACGAGGTCGAAGGCGCCCTCGCATTTCTAGGCACCCCAGCTGATTTCCTAATTAACTTTGCCACTCAAATTTCCCAGAGTGAAGTATTAAATGCGCTTCGCCAATATGACCGTGATTTACTGCCGACTATATTTATGCCAAATAACCATCCAATCTGGCAGCAAATTGGTGAGGTTATGAAGCACCGCTTAGGCGAAGCTGCACCGATTGCATTTATCTGGTTAATCGGTCAAGCGCTAGCGCCACTTTCACCAGAGAGCATCAAGGCTCAAGTTGAAGCGATGCTACCTAGGACCCTCTTTTAATTATGCTCGAAGCAATCAACGACGGGCTTCGTCGCTTCACTAATTTCAAAGGCGTCAGTAATCGCCTGCAATACAACTCATTTTTACTTTTCTATATCTTGGTCGATTTCTTTATTAACTTTGTTAACCCAAAGATGACCACGTTAAATGCGTTAATTATGGCGGCGCTAATTGTTCCGTTACTTGCAGTTGAAATTCGCCGCAGCCACGATATCGGTAAATCCGGTTGGTGGATTTTGGTTCCGTTTTACAGCGTTTACTTGATGTTCAAGCCATCAATTCCTGAAGATCCAATTGATAAACCTGAACTGTAGATTCAATCATCCTATTTAGTCTCCAACGCGAGCTTTAATTCGATGAGGCCATCGTTCAGCAACGTCAGAATCATGTCGCGATCAATGGATCCATATTTATGAACTAAATGGTTACGAAGCGCTATCACATTGGTCCATCTCGTGAATGGAATATTGGATTTGGTCGTAGCTGTCATATTTCGAACAGCTTCGCCGATGATCACCAAATTGTAGAGAATTGCATCATAAAAGACGGTCTTCAAGTAGTCGTCTCTTTCGTACATATAGAGCGAATCTTTATATTCGTCTATTTTTGATATTGCGTTAAGGATATCTTCGATTCTAATTAAGTCTGGTCTGGGATTCATAGTGGAATTGAATCGCGTACCGCCGACTTTCTTATCTCGGTTGTCAACAGGTGCTCAATACCAATATCCACACGAACTCCTACAAGCCGCTTTATTGCGTGATGGCATTTGTAAATATCTAGAACACTTCGCCCTTCGACACGTTCCACTAAAATATCTAAATCACTAATGTCATTGTCTTCACCTCTTGCGACAGAGCCAAAGATTCGAATATTGGTCGCACCAGCTTTTGTTAGTAAATATTTGATTCGGCCACGATTTTCCATAACTCTGCGGTATAAATCGCTTCTTTCGCCAATCGCTCGAGTCTTTTTCACATCAAGCACTAAATCGAAACCATTAGCCTTCAAGAGCCGCTTTAAAGTATCAACAGATGGAGTCTGCACACCTTTTTCGTAACGATTTACAGCGGTCTGAGAAGTCCCTGCACGATCGGCAACTTGTTGTTGTGTGAGGAGGGAGCTTTTCCGTGCATTGATAAGCATCAAAGGGACGGGATCTTGTGCCATGTAAGAAATATACCTCTAGAGGTATAAAACTTGTAGGGTATATGTGAATAAGTGTGGTCAGGTCGAATGTGAAATCCATGGGGGAATTCAGGTGTGAAGGTGTGTTGGTATTTAGGCATGTTGCTCGGGCGGGGTCTAGTGCCGTGTAATGGCCAGGTGCAAATGTATTTATGTAGCTATTTAGGTTTGTGGATCATTTGTGGCAGCGGACCAAGTTCCGTAAACACGGACCGTTGAACCATTGCCGAAACCTGATGCCCATAGCGAATCAATAAATGCACCGAGCATTCGCACGCAGCCATGAGAAGCTGGATATGGATGAACCCAGATATCAAATTCAGAACCATGCACCGCTTGTCCGCGATTAAAGAAGAGCGGGCGATACATCCATCCATCAGGATATGCGATTGATTCATACCAACGATCTACGCGCCATTGCACTTTGAAAGTTCCAACATCTGTTTCTAGCCCTGGTCTACCAGTTGATGCGATAGTGATTACAAAATTAGCTTGATTGATTGTCGCTTCTGAACCATTGCCGCTCTTTGTGGAATTATCGCTAGGCATACTCTTCACCCAAATGGCGCTCTGGCAGGTTCGATTAATATTTAATCCGACAACAAAATCTTTCGGCAGAACTAAATCTTCTTGCGCAACAACTGCGAATTGTTCATCCTGCGTAGGCAAATTACGATTGATATCACGCCCAGTTAATTCACGCCAAATACATAAACCTTGACGCGTACGTGCACCCCATTTGCCATCGACTTTTCCAACTTGAATATGCATATCTGCCAGCGCTGCCTGCACCTCTTCTTTGGTCGGTGGCAACACCGGTCCTGTTGGTGTTTCTGATTGCGAAGGCGTAGGTGATGCAGATTCAGTTACAACCGGCGCCGGCTTATGGTTTAACGAGGTATCAAAGTAAAAATAGTCATACCCAAATTTTGCGACCGCGCCTAAAGCTATGAGTACTCCCACTAGCCAAACGCGCTTCATGAGTTCACCTTACTAAATGCTCTGGGGTAGCCTCTTTCTATGCAATTGCGCCGCCATTCATTACTGGTCACGGTTCTTTCTCTTGCGCTTCTTTCTACATCGACACCGGCAAATGGCGCGACTATCGCTGGCACCAAATGCACCAAAGTCGGTGCCACTAAGACAGTAAGCGCCAAGAAATACACCTGCATTAAATCCGGCAAGAAATTGATTTGGAACCAAGGCGTCGCAATCTCGCCAGGCACTTCATCTGCAGTTCAGAACCAATTAGGCGCACGTATGGCCAATATTTTGGCAGTACAGATAGTTGCAGATCGCCTCTGGAAAAATTCACAAGGGCAGAAAGTTGAAGACCCAACTTGGTTAACTGGCAAGAACGCATCCTTGGCCAATGTCGCAATCGGTGCGAAGGCAGCTCGTCAGATGATCATGAGCTACTCACCGATGTTCCCAAATTTCGACATGAACAATTTGCCAAAAGAAATTACTCTTTCTGACAATTCAACATTCGGCAAATACCTTCAAGGCGCACATGGAGTTGGCCATTTATCTAATGACTTCTTCGCCAAGACCGCCGGAGGAGTGGATCCAAAGTTAATTCCATCTTGGTATTCCGAAGGTAGCGCGATGGTCATAGGCACCATGGCTACTGCGGTTTATTTAAAGAATTCACCTAACTACGCAACTATCGCTGCTAATTTAAAGTTGGATTGGAAGAACGAAGTTTGCAAGGCGCAATACGATAAGTGGCGCATCAGCGATTCTGCAGATGAAATCATTACCAATTCCTGCGCATTGGGACTTGGCCAAATAATGGTCGAAGCGTTAGTTAATAAAGTCGACGCAATCGACAAGATTGGTTTGATGTTTCAGATGCTTGCAATCGGCAATTCATTCGATGATTCGCTCTTCTACTCTTTCGGAATCCGCAAAGTAGATTTCTTCACTGAAATTGATACTTACTTAACTGCGCTTAAGTGGTAAGTGTTACCTCTCGAACTCTTTGGTCTCAACTCGCTCTCAGGTATTACTAAATGCCCTCTAAAGTCTTGAGCGCAATATTCGAATTGAAGGAAAACCCTTCAGGAAACGAGTAGAAAAATGAAAACTAACGGCAAGAAATTCGCATCCAGAACTGCCATCTTCCTCGCAGCCATAATGGCGCTCAATTCAGGCTCTGCAAGTTATGCAGCAGTTGCTTTGACTTTAGATCAAAAAAAGCAGTTGCAATATCTTGTTGAGGAAGAGAAGTTAGCTAGGGACGTATATAACTACTTCGCCACTAATGTAACTTCACAGAAGTTCGCAAATATCGCAAAGTCAGAACAGACACATATGACTTACATTGCCAATCTTTTAAAGACCTATAAAGTTTATAACCCAGCCGCAACGACAAAGCCAGGGGTATTTAAGAACACCGAATTGCAAAAGCTCTACAACACTCTTATTGCATCTGGAAAAGTTGGCGTCACCGAAGCATTTGCTGCAGGCAAGTTGATTGAAGAGACTGATATTGCGGATCTACAAGAGATGCTTACTCTAAAGATGCCAGCAGATATCCAAGCAGCTCTTGAATCATTATTGCGCGGTTCTCAGAACCACTTGGCAGCATTCACTAGATAATCTCTAACAAATAAGAGAGCCTCGAGATTATTCTCGGGGCTCTTTACTACTTAAAGGTCATTTTGTGATTCGCATTGAACTGCGGGCAACTTCAAATTTGCTATAGAAATCTTCGATAGAGATACCAACTGCCTGTTGGAACGCGCTTGGAAAATTCTTTGTGACTTTGTAATTCTTGTAAATGTCAATGATTGGTTTAAATCCAACCGAAGCGACTATATATTCGGTAGCTGCCTGGCCAATTCCATAGGGATCAAGATAATTACCAGACTCATCATTGCCACGTTTGTAATATGAAGAGAGTTTCAAGTTGCTTCGATAATTGGGATTATTGGTTATCTGAGCGTTTCTTGCAGTGTAATAACTGACAATTCCCATGTTGTTGGTAGTAAAGAATCCATAAAAATTGGCTGTTCCTTCATCAAGCCAGACAGGTAGAGTCAAAGGTGTTGGCTCGATATTTGAATTACCCAGGCTGTTCTCACTTGAAAGCGAAGCTTGAACGGTGTGGAAGTACTCGTGAGCTGGCACTGAGATACGTCCATAATCCCATCCATAGCCTCCTTTACCGCTATAAATGTCACTATAAATTAAGAGTATTAATTCACCTTGAGCACACATGGCATCTCTAGAGCCATCACTGCAAGGGAAGGGAGACTTTGGATCACCAATCCAATAATTGTTCGCTTTTAAATTTGTTGCGCCCCACTCGTGTGTTGCTCCGAGAAAGACTTTCCTCTCGTTAAAACCTGAATTAGTGAACATCCCGTTCGCATATGAAAGAACTTTGCCAACTAATTCTCGATCTTCCTTCTTAATCGTCGGGTCTGTGAATATTTGATATTTATCGTTAGGGGTAATTTTGCCAAAGTATTCCGCTGTCTTTTGTAGGGCTACATCTACCATGACGTTGTAATCGAATTTGGTTGCCCAAGGCTCAAATTTAGGTACTTCATTTTTTGCAGTTTCTGAAGTAGTTGGTGAAGAGTTCGGAGTACTTGCTGACTTAATTGCCACGCCTTGATTCCAAAC
This sequence comes from uncultured Actinomycetes bacterium, assembly GCA_964565165.1. Taxonomy (GTDB): domain Bacteria; phylum Actinomycetota; class Actinomycetes; order Nanopelagicales; family Nanopelagicaceae; genus ZLKRG08. Next base: position 42,006 of record CAZMDJ010000002.1, read on the forward strand.
CAACTTCTTGCCCTTCAGGACGCAGGTGTATTTCTTGCCAGAGCTGTTCTGGATTAGACCTTTCTTGGAACATGCAGCGCCTGCCTTAACGGTCGCACTTAAGGCGCTAGGAGCGGTACTCGTCAAAAGCATAAACGCAGTAGCTATCGACAGGAATTTAGTGGCAACTAATCTCATAACTCAAACTTATCTAAAAAATGAGAATTTTCCACATATTGTAAGTATTCTCAGATACATGACTGAATTACCAGCTTGCCCAAAGTGCGCATCAGCGTTTACTTATCAAATGGCTGCGCTACTTATCTGCCCTGAATGTGCGCACGAATGGAGCGGGGAAGCAGAAGAGCAAATCGAAACCACAAAGGTCGTTAAAGATTCCGCCGGAAATATTCTGCAAGATGGCGATGATGTCACGATCATTAAGGATATGAAAGTTAAAGGCTCTTCAAACACATTGAAAATCGGAACCAAGGTCCGCAACATTCGCTTGGTCGACGGCCCTGGTGATCACGATATCGACGCAAAAGTCGATGGCTTCGGCCCAATGAATTTGAAATCCAGCATTGTCAAGAAAGCTTAGCGATTTCGCAACGTTGGTTTCACATGACCTCTATGCAGCTGAATAAAGTTTTATGCCTCTAGATGCATAAAACCCTCGGGGGATATTTCTCTCGGGGGTTTTGTGCAATTTAATCGATAAAATTTTCCAATGAATCGCACCAACGAACTTCTGCGCAAAGCGACCCAGATTCTCTTAGGCGCCACTTTGCTCTACACCGGAACTTTGCACCTAACCACTCGCCGTATTGAATTCCAGGCACAAGTACCAACTTGGCTTTCGCTATCGCCAGATTTTGTTGTAATTGCATCAGGAATCGTTGAACTCGCACTTGGCCTTGCCTTAATCTCACTTCGCCGTCGCAGGGAAGTGGGAATCGTTACCGCACTTTTCTTTATTGCGATTTTCCCCGGCAATATCAATCAATATGTAAATGGAATCAGCGCTTTTGGTTTAGATACCGACCAAGCACGATTGATCCGACTCTTCTTTCAACCGTTGCTTGTTTTGTGGGCGCTCTGGTCCGCAGGCGTGTCAGTAAAAAGGGCATCAAAGGTGGATGCCAAAAGTTAGCAAAAGGCGGAGACAAAATGTCGCCAGCTCCTGACATGATGTGGGTATGCATCGAATAGATCTAAATCTTTTCGATCGAGTGAAAACGACATTCCAATCAGACCGCCATGAGCTGCGACGAACCTCTATCAATTACCAATTTATCAAGCGCGAATACCTAGATTGGAAGTCCGAACTCGATCTACCTAAGAAATACTCTTCGCCCGAAATGGAGCTGTATTACCTCGCCGTAAATACTGCATTTCAACATTTCGAATCATCGCTCGACTTCTCGCAGGGACTTGAATACCTGCTGGAGGAGAAGCGTGCAAATATCATGCCTGCGATATGCATTCTTGTGCGTCAAACACTCGAAAGTGCCTTTACTGCTAGCTGGCTAGTTTCCGATACAGATTTTCGCAGAACCGCCATGCGTGGCTATCAGATAACTATTCGCGATCTCCACAATCAGTATGGAATTGCCAAGAAACTTCAAGAACAATTCAAATTAGAGCATAAATTGAGGTCTATAGATCCTGAACATTTGGATAAGCAAAGATTGGAATTGCTACTTATTGGAAACCAACTTGAATATAGCAGTAAGGAAGTGAAGGAAATATTCAGTCCTTTGATTACTCGTTTATTTAAGAGAGTCTCCATAGGCGGCGAGATCCACAACCTAAGTTGGGCATACCAATTATTAAGCGCGATTGGGCATGGCACATGGATGGGTTTCTATCCTTCAGATAAGGAGATTAGCCAATTACTCAAGATTAAAGATGCCTCGCTTCGAGTCACTCTTAATCAGTTGAAGGCGAGGGCACAAATCCTTCTTAACTGAATTAACAATTTGTCGTAGCGTGCCGATATACTTAGCGCACACCGCTTGAAGTGCCGTCTTCAAGAAGAGGGCTCAATCGAAAGATTGGGCCCTTCGTATTTACACCCACATTTTAGGTTTATAAATTTTACTTCCACTTTTTAAAATGTATGGATTAGGAAGTTGAGATATCCCAAGTTCTGCCAAGTCTACTTTGTTCGTAATAGAGGCAACTGAACTTAACGAACTTGTTTTAAGACCATCACCCGGCACCAGCAAATTAATATGAGCTCCAAACTCAGATGCAAATTTTATAGGCGTAGTTAAATCTGAATCACCAGTAACAACAAGAGCTGATTTAAGCTCGTTTACAAAGACGTCTTTTAATAAATACGAAGCTAAATTTACATCAGAGCCCTTTTCCTCAAAACGATTTACTGGAGCTTTTGGAAAATCCGGTTCAGCTTCACGAAATACCCGATTAATTTGAATCTGATTTATACCTGCCAAAGATTTAAAGGATGGTTGTGTGAAAGATTTTCGGTTGCTTTCTCTGATCCGTAACCAACTTTCAGATTTCTGGAATTTTCCTTTTATTACATTAATACCTTGATCTTCCAAAACTCTTAAATATGCATGCTGACGTTCATTTGCCTTATCTTCAGGAAATTTCTTTTTTAGAGGCGCCGTAAAGTAATAAATTTGTCCGATTTCACAGCCAGGCATTTGCATTTTGCAAAAGCGAACCAAATCAACCCATTTCAGATTCCCACGTTTTTCAAGTGACCCTTTATAGAGATTGAATCCATCAATATATGCATTGAATTTCAAGAAAACCTCCTCAAACACCTTAATCTAAAGCCCAATCCGCAAACTCGCGATCATCCGCTTTCTAGCTTCTCGCTTTGCCTTTACCTCATCCATATTTTCATTCAAATTTATAAGTCAAACTTAGAACCTACCTAAGACATTGTTTTTTCCACAGATTTAATTTTTGCTCTGCAATCCACAATTCGCAATTACTAACTTAGTTCGTGCAGCCCCTGTAGCTCAATTGGATAGAGTCCCCTTTCGCAGAGGGATGGATGTGAGTTCGAATCTCACCAGGGGTTGCACATAAAAGGAAATGGTCTCCGATTTCTCGAAGACCATTGCGCCCCTGTTTTCGCAGAGAGTTCCAGTTGGATTTCTCCAACACCTAAATACTACTACTCAACCAACCCAAACCACCGCAGTGTGCCCATCCAAGATTTAGGTGGATGCAACCGATCATGATGCAACGCCAAAGTAACTCGCGATAACCCTATAAATACTGTCGTGGCAAATAACACCGAAATCCAATTAGTTCCACCCGAAACAATCGTCGAATAATCGCTCATATCCATAGTGACCCATCGCAGATCAGTCAGCCCATGTAGCGCCACAGGTACCCAAACACTGCCCGTCACATACATCAATACCGCCATGAAATACCCAAAGCCTGCCGCGCTAATTACATGCCCCAATACGTAATTAAAACTCTCGTCACCATAAATGAAATTAGTGAAATGTGCCGCGCCAAATATCAACGCACTTACCGTCAGCGCAATCTCAAATCCAAATCGCTGCAAAATCCCAAATACAAAAACTCGATTAAAGAACTCTTCATCAAGCCCAATAAATAACGAAAAAATCGCCGCATCCAAAGTTGCAAGCACCGGATAACTTTGTATTGCCCCATAAATCAATGAAGCCGCAAATAGCGCTAGAAAAATCCCGGTAGTAAATATCTTCGGATACCCACCGACTCGAAACCTAAACATTTTCAGCGCATCAGGTGCCAAGACCCAGACCAACCCCACGGACAACGCCATACTGATCATTCGATACTCATATACCGGCCAGTTGCTCTGCGAATCCCAATTAAAAATCGGCAACCACGAAATAACAAAGATCTGCACCAATTGCGCAGCAATTAATAACCCGGCAATAGCCCACGGATTTCTTGTCTGCCTAATTTCGCTCAACTTCATGTGGACAACATAAACGCGACCACCGACAAAGCCCCCGAGGAATATCACGGGGGCTTCTCTATCGACCGGGCCAGTTGAATTTCTTCAACGTAAAAATCCTACAAGCACTGACCATTCAGCCGCGACAATGCGACCGTAGCCCGCTAACCTCTCCGTATGTTCCGAACGAGATTGCCCCTCGTCGCAAGTTTAATAAGTGCGATATTTGTGGCTTCACTCTTACCGGCTTATTCCGTTTCCATTGCAGGAACATCTTGTAAGAAATTAAATTCAACGAAGAAAATCTCCAATATCAAATACACCTGTATTAAGTCAGGGAAGAAGCTAGTTTGGAACAAAGGCATTACACTTTCCGTTAAACCATCGCCAACTCCAAGCTCTACAGTAAATTCTCCTAATTCTGCAAAAAACGAAATCAAGGTTGAAGAACAATGCTCCAGCGCAGATCGAGGTGTTACCAGAACAACTTCGACTGGCACTTACATTTGTAAACACGATGGAAGTGAAGCTTTCCGTTGGTTCACTTCGGAACCGACATTTTCACCTTCTCCTAAACCATCTGCATCACCCACACAAGAAATTTCGGCAACGACTGAATACTTTGGAAGCGTATACAAAGATTTGCGAGAGTACCTATCTCCGGACTATAAGAATTTGAGAATCAATTGGCATATTAGTTCTAACGCAGAGTCGAGGTCTATAAAAACCTTTAAGGACTCAGTGGAACTTGGAGCTCGTATTTGGTACCAAGATTTCAATAGTAGCGAAATCAACATCATCCTATTTACGGAAAAGGATGGCGATTGGGTAGATCAAAAACAACGAGAATTAATGGGTTCTTGGCTTAACAATCCAAGCGAACAGCTTCAATCGAATCGACTTAAAATTTATGGCTGTGAAATAGGGGGTTTCTATTTCCCGAACATCATACTTGCGTGCGTTAGAGATGGAAACGACTCCAGAAATATCTTTGATGCTGCAAAAATTTTTACACACGAATTCACACATCTATCAGGTTTCACAAGTATGCAACTTACAAATAGAGCCATAGGGGATAAATCTCGTTTTAGGCCGGCTTGGGTCGAAGAGGGTATGGCGACATTTATGGGATTCTTTGGTGCATCTCAACTTGATCCAAAATTTATCGAAAATAGAATCAGCTTGCTTTCAAACATAAAATCCAAAGTTGATCGAAATTCTGCCGCGTCCGTGGTTCAAATGTTCAGGCAACTTGAGATAGATGATTATGCAACGAATGTTCAAGACGCCTATTTCCTTGGTTCCATTGCATTTGAATATTTAGGAAAGAATTATGGGGTAGCAAAGATCTTTGAGACCAATCGCCTCTTCTTTAGTGGTAATTCCTGGAATGCATCATTTCTTAAGGTTTATGGTTTTACAGTAGACGAACTTTATTCAAAAATCGCAGGAGTGGTCACTTCAAATTCATGGAAGAAGTAGTTAGTCAACTTCTTGTGGACAACATAAACGCGACCACCGACAAGCTATCTAAGTTGCTCCACCTAGGGCTGTAGCTCAGCGGATAGAGCAATCTTCCGACTAAAGATTAGATGTGGGTTCGAATCCTGCCGAACAGGCTGCGTGCAAAAGCCCCCGTGGAATCTCACGGGGGCTTATCTGCTGAACAGGCCAGTTGAATTACTTCAACAACTAAAGTCTACACAACACTCTCAAACCCCTTCGGCATCCTCTGCCACCCACACTTAATACATTCATGCGTCGGATCAAACCCCGTAACCAAGCACCCACCAACAATGTATTTATCTGGATCATCAGGGTTATCCAAATCAGGCATGCCCCAGAGAATCTTGCGTATCGACCCTTTGGTTTTGCAACTAGGGCAGTTCTTGAAGTTCATATTTGAAATATAGAACCCACCACCGACAGCAATGTCCGACCTCAGCCGTATATTTAATTCGTGAGCGAACAAGTAACTATAAGAAGCGCTTCCGGCACGCCTATCTGGCACGCCACCGTCCACAATGATTCAATCAAATTGGAAATCGAAAGCTACGGCAAAGGCCTAAATGATCCCGATATTGAATCCCACGAATCAATCCCTGATTCTGAATTCCCTAAAATCCGCGAACAATATGGATATCAACCCGATTACCCAATAGCCAAAATTCTTCAAGAGTTGTCTGACTCAGGCAGGGGAGAAGAGTTTAAAGATTGGGCTGAATCCAACTTAGAGATCAAAGCTGATTTTGTCTGGTTTAGCTTTGATTTTGATGAATAAGCCGACCGGTCATTACAAGAACTTGTCACACCAATTGGATAACTTATCCGCATGTCGAATGATGAATTAAATCCATTCAAGGAATTCGAATTTCCTAAAAATGAACCTTCTAAAAGGCAAATTTGGCCAAGAGCGCAGCGAATTTTAAAGAGATTACCAAAAGCAATTTTCATACTACTTCTTATCGGTAATTTGGTTGCAACAGGTTTAATCCTTCAAGACAAATCAGTTCATAGTTCAATCAATGATGGCTATGTGCCGCCAGATAATCTGGATGCTCTGGTTCACAGAGTCAGCGATAGCACGGTAACTATCTATTGCGAGCTCTCATCTAAACATGGGTGGCAAGGATCAGGCTTCTCAGCAGATATTGCTAACCTTAAGAAGAATATCTCAATAATTATTACAAACTATCACGTCATCGATGACTGTATTAATCAGTCAAAACCAATCACCGTCACATACAAGAAGATGACTGAAATTCCAGCGACGATTCTTAATGTAGACGAAGAAAATGACTTAGCAATGCTTGAAATCAAGCATTACATCACTCCATTGCCGTTTGCTCAAGTTAAACCCAACCCTGGTTTCTGGGCAATGTCCGTTAGCTCGCCTAACGACTATTCGAACTCAGTTTCCATTGGCAACGTGGTGACCGTCCAGGAATTCGACCTGCTTTCCTCAGTAATGACCGGTAGCGGAAGCAGTGGAGGACCGCTTGTAGACAACACCGGATATGTAATAGGAGTGACAACTTGGACCGGAATTAAGGAATGGAATTACTCGGGGTCCGTCTCATTAGATGCGTTCTGCGTTCGACTTCTTGAATGCAAAGGCAAAGATTTTGGCTGGGAGCATTGGAGTTAGTCTAAGAAAAGTTTGATGACCAGTTTTACTTCGAAATGACTATTCTTCATTGTAAATGCGTTGCTACCCTTTCTTTATGAAGCGGATAACCGTTGGAGTTGTTTGTTCGATACTACTTAGTGGCGTCTTCGTATTTGTGCCACAAAGTTCTGCGAATGCCGGGTTTTTTGATTGCGTAAAACCGAGGAAGTGGTCAAGTTATTCAAAACTTCGCAGCGCTTATTTCAAAGATCCTCAGATGAAAACTCAAGAAGATTGGTTTAAAGCCTATATTTATGCGCGCATCTTTACAGGATCTTCGAAATGTTTTAATTCCAAAGATGTTGCAATTATGAGGAAATGGGTAAATGCGTACAATCAAGCTTGCTCTAATGATCCATCTTGGAATTTCTCATGTAAATATTATTCTGGTTCCAGCACACTAGCTGCATGGGTATACGAGGGATACAAATAATGGGGATATTCAGTAGAAACCGGGAGACTATTCTCTTTCGTAAACACATGCCATTATCCAATGACGGTAGCGGTGCTTTTTTCAAGCTAGTACAAAAGTCAGATGGATCAAAAAATTGGACGTGGGATTACGATTCAGGGCTTGTGGATGACCTGAATACTTGGATGAATGTACATGAAGCTATTACAAAGCTAGAAATATCGCTTGGCCTTCCGCTTACATGGCCACATCTACATCCCGATGCTAAGGAAAAATTTGCTGAAGAACAGCCGCAGCGCGAGGCTGAACAAAAAGTGATAGATAGAGAGATTGCTAAAAACCCTAACTGGAATTCTAGGTACGACAGGGCTGCTTTAGTAAGAGTTTGGGCAAAGGATGGAGTTGAAGTTGCCCCAAATGATTTGAAAGTTGGTAAATATTACTATGTTGGTTTCGATATTGGTATTTATAAAAGAAAATTCAATGGCCATCAATGGGATGGATATCCAGAGTTTATTGACGATCCAGGTGAAATAGATACTTGGTATGTTTTTGAAAATGCTGAAGGAGAGCAAAACGGAGAAGGTGTCCGTGTTAGTGCCTCTGACTTGGGAATAAAGACTCTTGCTGCGAATGAAGATGAAATTCACAAGATGTTCGAATTAATTCGAGCAAATTACAGTCCATGGGTGCCGCCCAAAAAGAAGTATTTTTAGGAGACAATTTGATCGGATCATTAGCTGGGCTTGGACTTCTTTTCTCCTATTTAGGTGCTGCATGGTCAAAAGAAGCATTAGACGGTTCGCTTTTCAGCTCGGGATGGGCTGGAGCATTTGTCACTTTAGGCATTTTCACCATTGTCGGAATTTTTCTATTCCCGCGTACTGTAGGAATTGCATTCACGCCTATGAGTTTTGCGACTCCAATATGCTTTTTTATTGCGCTTTTTAAGCATGGCTTGGGTTACTCACTTTTTATACTTGCTATTGGAGTAGGTGCTTGGTTTGTGACATTTGTTCTAGGAATTTTAAGATCTGATGCAACCTAAAGCAAAAGCAAAAAAATATTTTTCTAGTTTAGTGTTTGCGGTTTTAATTAGCGGGTGCGGAGATTCAGCTCAAGATTATTCGTCCAGCAAAGTTCAAAGCACAGAAATAGTAGGCACTAATGGCCAATTAATATCTATTCAATCTGACAACGTGCGGGCTGCAGGTTATGACGTAAATTCCATGATCATGACAGTGCAGTTCCAAAATGGATATACATATGAGTATTACAACGTCCCAGCGGAACTCTGGAGCTCATTTATTGCCGCACAACCGCATCCATGGTCTGAAGTGGGTTATCCGCAATTGGTCCAAGGTGGTTTTCAATATAGGCGTATTATCTGAAAATGGGGAGCGTGAAATATGAATAGCGGTTGGAGGATTATTGGGCTTGTTGTGGGCGGAATAGTTATACTTAATTCTTGCTCTGGCAATTCAAAACCGACAAATTTCAGTGCAGAAGGTGCCTGCAATTCATTGGAATCGTTGATCAATCAAATTGGCAGGTTTGAGATTAACGACGCAAACGAGTTTTATGTCCAGATGGAGTCGATTGCATCGCAGGCTTCAAATGCTGCTGAAATTGACTCAAAATACAGTGAAATGGCCAGCCAAGTTTCTGGATATTTGAGCGTTTTGCAAGAGAAGTATCCGGGTTCTGTTCCCAACTATTTCGGGATGATTCCAATGCAAGTTACGTCTGATGAGTTTTGTGGAACAAATTACTCTGAAGGGTAACCCCTGAATATTGACCATATAAATCTTGAAACAAATTGCTATTCGGCCGAAAAGTTTCGAACTTAAGCCTAAATGTCTTACTCGGCCGTTAAAGTCACCCTGTGAACTTCTCAAAAAAACGTTCAAATCTAATAGCCGCAACCATTTTGCTAGCTAGCCTTATAGGACTCACAGGATGTGGCGGCGCAAGCAATGGTCTTCAGGATCCTCAGTTAAATATCTATCTGTTGGACCTGACCGGGTCGGGTAGCACTTCAGATCAGTTGCGAAGAATTTACGCAGATATTGAAACAGATGTGACTGTTGATAATTTAGGACGACCATTTGGCACCGAAAATGAGATCAAGAACCCCGAGATTAGTCAAATATTCTTTGTCGGCACCAATTCAAGGTATTTACTTGATTTCACTCTTCAAGATTTCAGTGCAATTAAAGCACTTTTTGATTTCAATTTCGAAGAGAACAATTCCTCGAATGCAGAAAGAATTTGGGGCCAAATAAGTCATTCGATAAATCTAATTCTAAGCGACAATATTGAGTTTGGAAATTCAGCAATTACAAATAGAGAATGCGATTCCAAGTTGAATGTGGATTTGAAGGGTCTCTTTTCGGACAGCAAGAGACCTGATTATGTTGAAAAAGCATGCGAGATAATTGTTTACTCAAGTAAACAGTATTTTGAATTTAAGAGATATGTAGAAGTTCAAAGCAAACTTCAGTCGCATTCAGATGTTTTCGGAGCTATGTCTGCAATAAATGATAAAATTGGGCAATTCCTTAAACAATATCCGGACGGCTCGGTGAAAGTCATAATGGCTTCTGATGGAGATCACAACATACAAATTGAAGAATACAAAGATCTCAAAACTGCAATGGCGCAGAATACAGACCTGTGTGCTTATGCTCGCAAATTAGGTTCAACCAAGTCGTATAAGAATCTGCTGGACACAAGAGTGGATATGTCCGATAAACCTGGCGTAGGAGCGCTAGGTGCGGATGCAAGCTCGACGGCTGAATACGCAAATAAACTGTCGCAATTTTGGAATTGCTTTCCCAAATAGAAGATTGGTGGAATAGATGAAACTACGTCCGAAAAGTGCAACAAAATCATCATGGGAGAAATTGGCTCATGATCGTGGTTTGCGTGATGGTAAAGCAGAGAAGCCTTCACTCGATTGGGGTCAGAATTCCGTTCCTTTCTTATCGGAATTGCATAAACACGCGTTGAAGCGTTTAAGCGATCTTTCTCTCAAGACACGTACCGGTCTCAATAATCTAGTTCAGCAATCTTTGGATCGAAATGATCGCGTCCGCCTATTGCAGAATGAAAGAATATTGCTTGACAAGAAATATGAATATGCTGAAAACCGTGTGAAAGCATTTCAGGCTACATTGGATGGTTACAACGATGAGAATCCAATTGGCAGATTTGCACGCACGAAAAATATTGCTGATGGTTTCTATTATCCGATATTGGCAATTTTGGGTGCAGGCGAAATATTCATTACAGCTCCTGCGTTAATTAAACTATTTAATGAAAAAATATTCGGCACTGAGAATTTTGCCTATTTAATTGCCTTATCTGTAGGTTTATTAACAGTAGTCTCCGCACACATTCTTGGGCTTTCCCTAAAGCTAAAATTAGACAGGCAGCGTCCACAAGAGCCTTGGGTGATTAAGTTACTTTATCCATTGGTTGGATTGGTGCTTGGTTCAGTAATTGCCTTGGCTTTTCTTCGAGCTGGACAGGTTTTCAAAGAATTGCCGGGTGATTTTTTTGTTACAAATGATCTTGGAAGAAAACTATTCTTATTGGGTTTTTTCATCTTCCTGCAACTTGCTTTTATTGCTGTGGCAACGCATTTAGCGTTTCTTCATTATTCGAAAATTGAGCATGATTTGCGTCATGCCAAAAAAGACGCCAAGAAAATTGAAACGGCTATAAGCAAAGCAAATAAAGAATTGGCTGAATTAATTTCGATTAGCTATATAAGTAAGGAGAATATTGCACTTGCCTCAAAAACTTTAGATGCGGAATTGGAGGTCATCAGGAGCGCATATTTGGCAGCAGCTGCCGTATATGCGGACGCAAATATCCATGCTCGCCGTGATGACATAAATGCGGCACACCCATCCTTAACGCCGCCAACCTTGATTTATGAGGTTGATGATTTTTCTGATCTTCAGCAACTTATTGATAATGGCAACTTAGAGCCTGACCTAGTTAAGTGAAATATTACATGTCCAATATTAGAAATGTCGGGTCTTACCTTTAGATTTACCTCTGGAGGTAGTACTTAATGTCTAACGTCGAACGCGCAGAACTGCACAAAACCATCTGGAAGATCGCCAACGATCTCCGTGGCAGCGTCGACGGATGGGACTTTAAGCAATATGTACTTGGCACACTTTTCTATCGCTTTATCTCAGAGAACCTAACCAAATACCTCAATGAACACCAACGCAAAGCTGGCATCAAAGAGTTCGATTATGAGAAATTAAGCGACGACCAAGCAGAATTCGGAAGGAAAGAAACCGTCCTTGAAAAGGGTTTCTTTATTTTACCAAGCGAACTTTTCGTGAATGTGCGTGCAGCAGGGAAAAGTGACCCGAACCTAAACGAAACTCTTGCACGCGTTTTTAGAAATATTGAAGGTTCTGCAGTAGGTTCGCCTAGTGAATTAGATATTAAAGGTTTATTCGATGACCTTGATGTGAATAGCAACAAGATCGGTGCAACGGTTTCTAAACGTAATGAGCTGCTTGTAAAATTGTTGGATTCAGTTGGCCAACTAGCGCTTGGAAATTATGCTGATAATTCTATTGATGCTTTCGGTGATGCGTACGAATACCTAATGACCATGTATGCGTCAAGTGCAGGCAAATCTGGAGGAGAGTTCTTTACGCCTCAGGAAGTTTCTGAACTCCTTGCCAAAATCACTGTTGTTGGCAAGAAAAAAGTCAACAAAGTCTACGACCCAGCATGTGGCTCAGGATCACTACTTTTGCAGTTCGCGAAAGTTCTCGGCAAAGAAAATGTTACGAATGGTTTCTACGGACAAGAAATCAATATCACTACTTACAACCTCTGCCGTATTAATATGTTTCTTCACGATATTAATTACGAGAAGTTCGATATTGCCCACGGCGACACACTTACTGATCCAGCTCACCTAGATGATGAACCTTTCGAAGCAATCGTTTCCAACCCGCCTTACTCAATAAAATGGGACGGCGACGACAACCCATTGATGATTAACGATCCTCGGTATTCTCCTGCAGGCGTACTTGCTCCAAAAAGTAAAGCAGATCTAGCTTTTACGATGCACATCTTAAGTTGGCTTGCCACTAATGGAACGGCTGCAATTGTTGAATTTCCAGGTGTGATGTACCGCGGCGGTGCTGAGCAGAAGATCCGCAAGTACCTAGTCGACAACAACTTCGTCGACAGCGTTATTCAGCTTCCTCCAGATCTCTTTTTCGGCACAGGAATTCAAACTTGTATCTTAGTTCTCAAGAAATCGAAAAAAGATAACACAGTTCTCTTCATCAATGCAGAACGTGAGTTTGCACGCTTTGGCAACAAGAACAAGCTTCGTTCCGAAGATATCGAGAAAGTCCTCTCAAAGTACACGGATCGCAAGGACGAGGACTTCTTCGCTCGCTTAGTCGATCACTCGGAAATTGCAGGAAATGACTACTCGTTATCGGTAACCAGTTATGTGAAGGCTGAAGAGACCCGAGAAGTAATAAATATTAAAGAGCTAAATATATCGATTGCTAATATTGTGTCTCGCCAGGCGGAACTACGTCTTGAAATTGATCGCATTGTGGAAGATCTCGAAGGAAAGCGATCATGAATCGGATAGAGAAACTTATCTCTGAACTATGCCCGAAAGGCGTTCCTTATGTCACTTTGGGTTCAATTGCTCAAGTCGCAAATCGAGGGGTAGACAAAGTAGAAAAACCTGATGAGGAAGAAGTTTTTCTTCTGAACTACATGGACGTGCACCGGAATAGAGAATTAACGCCGGAGTGTGTTCCTAACAAAACTACCGCTAGTGTGAATCAGATTCGTGATTGTGATTTGCGTGTAGGTGACATCATCATCACACCAACTTCAGAAACTCGAGATGACTTGGCACATGCGGCTGTCGTTATTTTACCTCTCCCAAAAACTGTTTACAGTTATCACGTCATGAGATTGCGGATTTTGGACAAGGAAGTAGCAGACTCTAAATATCTGGCTTATCAATTTCGAAGTCGACAGCTCCAATCACAAATACTTAGCGCTTCAAACGGAATTACGCGTTTTGGTCTGACAAAATCAAAGTGGGAATCACTACGTATTCAAATTCCACCGTTGGAGATTCAGAAAGAAGTTGTGAGAATCCTAGACACCTTTATGGAGCTTGAAGATGAATTAGAAGCAGAACTAAAATCGAGAAAGACTCAATATGCGTTCTTCAGAAAGAGCCTTCTTGACTGCGATCGGCAAACTTCTAAGTCATACAAACTGAAAGATGTATGCCTCAAGATTTCTTCAGGTGGAACTCCCTCAAGAACTCGAGCTGATTTTTTCGGTGGTTCTATTCCTTGGGTCCGCACTCAAGAGGTGGACTTCAAAGAAATATGGAGCACCGAACTAAATATCACTGATTTAGCCTTGAGGAATTCTTCGGCGAGGTGGGTACCAGCTAACACCGTTATTCTCGCCATGTATGGTGCGACCGCAGGCAAATCTGCAATCACCAAAATTCCTGTTACAACAAATCAAGCTTGTTGTAACTTGGAGGTCGATCCCGAACTTTGCTTACCTGAGTACTTATTCCACTGGTTGATGGCCAACTACCTGGATATCAAATCATTAGGTCAGGGCACCCAATCCAATCTTAATGCTGGAATGGTTCGTAATCTTGAGATCCGACTCCCAGACCTGGAAGAGCAGTCGAGGATAATAACTGCATTGAATAAGTTCGATGCGCTTACGAAGGACATGCAGGTTGGCATACCAGCCGAGATTCGGTCAAGACGCCAGCAATTTGAATACTACAGAAATAATTTACTAACTTTCAAAGTCTTGGTAGCGGCATGAGCTTCCGGAATATAGAACCAATCGCGATCACATCAGAGAATACTGTCGTTGCTGAATTAGATCCAAAGGCGACTAAAGCCGAGGCGTTCGAGAGTGAGTCAGAACTCGAATCTGCCTTCATCAAACTACTTCAGGATCAGGCGTACGAGTATTTGTCGATCAACGATGAGACGGCTCTAATTGCGAACCTCAAAGTACAGATTGAGAAGCTCAACAAGGTTAAGTTCAGTGACACAGAGTGGGAGCGCTTTTTTGAAGAGAGCATCTCAAGTGAGAAAGATGGAGTAATTGAGAAGACGCGTCGCTTCCAAGAAGATCATATTCGCGTACTCAAGCGAGATAACGGTGAGAGCAAGAACATCTACCTAATTGACAAGCAGTATATACACAACAATAGTGTCCAAGTCCTTAACCAGTATGAAGTTGAAGGAGTTCGCAAAAATCGGTATGACGTCACTATTCTGGTAAATGGCCTTCCTCTTGTTCATATCGAACTCAAGCGACGCGGTGTCGATATCCGCGAGGCGTTTAACCAGATTAATCGATATCAGCACGAAAGTTTCTGGGCCGGGTCTGGCCTCTTTCAGTATGTACAGATTTTTGTTATCAGCAATGGCACATACACCAAGTACTACAGCAACACAGTTCGCGATCAGCACATCAAAGAAGCAAGCGGGAATGTTCGTATCAAGAAAACATCTAACAGCTACGAGTTCACTAGCTGGTGGGCAGATGCCAACAACAAGCCTGTATATGATTTGATGTCATTTGGTAAAACCTTCTTTGCTAAGCACAGTTTGCTTAACATACTCACGAAATACTGTGTATTCACTTCAGACCAAATGCTACTAACGATGCGTCCTTACCAAATTGTTGCAACGGAGCGAGTGCTTCAAAAGATAGTGATGAGTGAGAATCAAAAGACTCTTGGAACTATCGATGCGGGTGGTTACGTTTGGCACACAACTGGTTCCGGAAAGACACTTACAAGTTTCAAGACCGCCCAGATTGCCTCCAAGATGCCGTCGGTCGATAAAGTGCTTTTTGTTGTAGATCGCAAAGATCTTGATTATCAAACAATGAAGGAATACAACCGCTTCCAAGAGGGGGCGGCCAATGCGAGTAATTCAACTAAGCAACTTCAAGAGCGATTAGAAGATCCAAGCGCAAAAATCATAATTACGACAATACAAAAACTTTCTAAATTTATTGCTCAGAATAAAGATCATGCGATTCAATCAAAGAGAGTGGTCTTGATTTTTGATGAATGTCATCGATCTCAATTCGGGGATATGCATATGGCAATCAAGAAAGCTTTCTCAAATTACAACCTATTTGGTTTTACGGGTACACCAATTTTTGCGGCAAATGCTTCAAGTGGAAATAATCCTAACCTCCGCACAACCGAGCAGGCATTCGGAGTAAAACTCCACACATACACAATTGTTGATGCCATTACAGATAAAAATGTATTGCCTTTCAGGGTCGACTATGTAAACACAATCAAGATGCCTGAGCATTTAGTCGATCTTGAAGTTAGCGCGATTGATACCGAAAAAGCACTTTTGGCTCCGGAGCGCATATCGAAAATTGCTCAATACATACTCGACCACTTTGATCAAAAAACGCGTCGAAATGAGACATACACGCTTAAAAACAAAAGGGTGTCGGGATTTAATTCATTAATGGCTACAGCGTCAATTGACGCTGCTAAACGATATTACGCGACTTTTAAGGAACTCCAGAAAGATGTGCCGCTCGATTCGAAGTTAAAGATCGGGATAATTTATAGCTTTGTTCCAAACGAAGACGAGGCAGGAGGACTGCTTCCCGAGGAAGAGTTTGAAGCAAGCAATCTTGACGCCTCTTCCCGCGATTTTCTTGATGAGGCTATTAAAGATTACAACACTATGTATGCGACAAATTTTGATTCTTCCTCCGATGGTTTCCAGGGATACTACAAGGATTTATCTCAGAAACTTAAACAGCGTGAAATTGATCTAGTAATTGTTGTGAATATGTTTCTAACCGGCTTTGACTCTACAACACTTAATACTTTATGGGTAGATAAGAATTTGCGTCTGCACGGACTTCTGCAAGCTTATTCAAGAACAAATCGAATTCTGAATTCAGTCAAAACCTACGGCAACATCATTTGTTTCAGAGATTTAGAGCAAGCTACTAACGATTCCATCTCTCTATTTGGCAATAAAGATGCCGGCGGAATCGTACTATTGAAGCCGTATCGTGAATATTATGATGAATATTCCACTTTGATTTCGGAACTTTCAAACAAATTTGATCCTGGTTCGATTCCCAATTCTGAGACTGTGCAAAGGGACTTTGTAAATCTTTACAATAAGATTCTTCGATTACAGAATATTTTGAAATCTTTTGACGATTTTAAAGGTAATGAGCTGCTTCCAGAGCGTACCTTCCAGGATTATCAGAGTACTTACATAGAGATTTATTCTCAGTTGCGTAAACGGAACGAAAGAGAATCTATTGTTGAAGATTTGGTCTTTGAAATTGAATTGGTGAAGCAAGTAGAGATAAATGTTGATTACATTTTGATTCAAATTCAAAAGCTACAAGGTGCCAATCCAGCAGAAAATAAGGAAATCAGAGCTAAAATCAACAAAACAGTTCTGGCCAGTTATTCGCTGAGAAGCAAAAAGGATCTAATCGAAAGATTTATAGATTCGATAAATGTTAATTCTGATGTGCCAGGGGAGTGGCGCAAATTCATTAATGCTGCGAAGGAGTCAGAGCTCTCCAGGATTATTGAGGAAGAAAATTTGAATCCGGAAGAAACCAAGAGCTTTATTGCCAAGGCATTTACTGATGGCGAGCTAAAAACTGCCGGCACTGCAGTGATCAAGTTGTTACCAGCAAAAAATATGTTCAGTCCGTCTTACGAGCACAGCATCCAAAAATCAATCGTCATCGAAAAACTTAAAGCACTTTTTGAGAGATTCTCAAATTTGTAAGTCTTGGTCAAAGTGTAAAAGGTTCCCAACGTTCATCATGATTTGAAACCGAAAGTGAATTTTCAATGACTCCTATGAGTTTACAGTCAAAGAGCTCGTTTTGTGGAATCTTTCTACCTACATAAAAGGGGTTGAGCCATATTTCGGGCTTCGTTTCTGAACCAAAACCCATGAAGCCGTTTAGTTGAAATGCAATTCCATATAGATGTGCCCACTCGGGATATTTAGTGAAATATAACCCAGTAGGTCTAATTAGTTGTGTGTCCTTCTCATCTCGTAAATCAAATCTTACAAGCCATTCTCCAAATAATGATTTTAGTATTTGGAAATTGGATATCTCAAGAAATCCGTAGTCGCTCCCTATCGCAATAATTGTAGGTATAGAACTATCTTTTCGGAATTTTTGGATTTTTGCATCAATAATTTCTTCCAATTTTTGAGACAAAGTCAGATTTTTTCCTAGAGGCTGCGAAAGTACCGGTGTTAAGTTTTCGAATTTTACTTCTTCTTCGATCTCTACGATTCTGAAACCGATGGACCAACCTTCTTCTTCGTATAAATATTCTGGAACGTAAAAAATTTCTTTACTTGAAACGGAACCATTCTTTAAATATGCATGCTGGATGATCTCCAAAATATTCTGAAATCTTATTTGAGATTGATCAGCTGACTTGAAAGTTAGGTGTATGTAAACGTTTGGAATTTGCAAGTTTTTTTCTAAGAATTCATGAATTTCCATTTGCCTTTGTCCAAGCTTCATATCTGCTCCTGGAATCCCAATTGTTGTGGCTTCCAAGATGAACGAATTTGTGCCTTCGATCTTAAAATCTACGTTTTTGCCATTTTGAGTAGGTACGTCTATTTTTACATCTGCAAATTGACTTGCGAGAATTTGCCACCAATATAACTCCCATGTGGCGCCTCGTGCACGATGACTGAAATCAACAAGTTTAGGGAGGACTTCTCTTTTTTTATCCTGCGGCAAACTTTCAAAACTGCTTTTGATGGAATTAAAAATCTCTTTCCAGTGTAAATGATCTGATTCGGCAATTGATTTTAAGTATTCAGACTTAAATGGTAGTTCTTCGAAACTCATATTCAAGTTTTACGCTCGTTTCGTAAAAACGTGCGTTTGAGACACGATATTGCGCCACTTTCCGTGTCGTACCCCCTCTATATACTTCATTTTCGAACAAGTGTTCGATACACTAGTCCACGCACAGCCCAAACGAGCCCGTGCCTCCGTCCACAGGAGCTTCCCCTAGATCCGTGGACCGTCGCCGGCGTATCGCACCATTGGGGACATATACGCCAAGTTGGCGTCTAACGGAAGGAAGTAGGGAATGGCTAAAGGTGAATCAAAAGAACCTGTAACCAATAAACAAGCCGATGCCAAAGGCAAAGCGCTTGATACAGCACTCGCCCAGATAGAACGTCAATTTGGTAAGGGCTCTGTAATGAAGATGGGCGAGAAGGCTCATGAAGTTATTGAAGTAATCCCAACCGGCTCAATTGCATTGGATATTGCGCTTGGTATTGGCGGATTGCCTCGTGGTCGCGTTGTAGAAATTTATGGACCTGAATCTTCAGGTAAGACAACTGTTGCGTTGCATGCAATTGCAAATGCGCAAGCAGCTGGCGGTATTTGTGCATTCATCGATGCTGAACATGCACTAGATCCAGAGTATGCAAAGAAGCTTGGCGTTGATATTGATGCGCTATTAGTTTCACAGCCAGATACTGGTGAACAAGCTCTAGAAATTATGGATATGTTGATTCGTTCTGGTGCACTTGATTTAGTTGTAATTGACTCAGTTGCGGCATTGGTTCCACGTGCTGAAATCGAAGGCGAAATGGGAGATTCACATGTTGGTCTTCAAGCGCGTTTGATGTCACAGGCACTTCGCAAAATTACTGGTGCGCTTCATCAGTCAAAGACAACTGCGATCTTTATTAACCAGTTACGTGAAAAGATCGGAGTCTTCTTTGGTTCACCAGAGACAACTACCGGTGGTAAGGCTTTGAAGTTCTATTCATCAGTGCGTTTAGATGTGCGTCGAATTGAAACTTTGAAAGATGGCCAAGAAGCTGTCGGTAACCGTACTCGCGTCAAAGTTGTTAAGAATAAGGTTGCTCCACCATTTAAGCAGGCTGAATTCGACATCATTTACGGCGTTGGTATTTCACGTGAAGGCTCATTGATTGACATGGGCGTTGAATGCGATGTCGTTAAGAAGTCTGGTGCATGGTACACCTACGAAGGCGATCAATTGGGCCAGGGCAAGGAAAATGCTCGTGGATTCTTGATTGATAATCCTGATCTGGCTAACGAAATCGAACAGAAGATCCGTGCGGTCTTTAGTCCGGTTGAAGTTGATCCTGCGACCATCGCAGAGATCGAAGAAGCTGCATCGGATGTTGATTTCTAAAATCAATGGCAGATAAAAATATTGCTGGATCTGGCGCTACTTCGGTAGCGCCAGATTTGGTTAAGGCGGGGTTATCTCAGTCGTTTATTGATCGCTTTGCAGGTCCAGAAGAAGAGACTGAACGCGATTACACAGGGGCAGCAATGACAATTGCGCAGAATGCTCTGGCGGTACGCGCCAAGAGTCGTGGGGAATTGGCTGCGCAATTAAAGCGTCGTGGGATTCCTTTGGATGTAGCTGAAGATGTTTTAGATCGCTTGGCGCGTTCTGGATTGATTGATGATTTAGATTTTGCACGGCAGTGGTCTCGTTCCAGGTTAAGTTCCAAAAAGATTAGTAAACGAGTATTGGCACAGGAGCTTCGTAAAAAGGAAGTTTCTGATGATTTGATTGCAATTGCTTTGGATGAAATTTCCGTAGATGAAGAATTTGATGCAGCGTTGCAGCTGGGGCAGCGTAAGGCGCGAGCATTGGCAAATTTCGCTGATGACGTACGAGAGCGACGAATTACTTCAGCCCTTGCTCGTAAGGGTTATAACTATTCGGTTATTTCTCGCGTGCTGCGCGAAATCGCTTAGTGCACCCAGAAATTAAATGAACCCGAAATAGGGTGGCCGTCGGCGCTAACTACGCGATATGTAACTTTGTACTTGCTCGCAGGTAATTTAGATATCGGTACATGAATATCCCTGCCGATCACTATTGAATCAGTCAATTTGATCTCTTTATTTTTCGAATTGAAAAGCCTTATTTTGTTGACCTTTTTCCCAGCGACTTCGATTAAATCTTGGCTAAAGGTAAGCGAAATATATTTCGGTGATGATTTGAGCATCGCGTTAGCTTTTGGGTGAGTTGAAACTAGAGCAGTATGTGCATTCGCAATCGGCGAAGCTAATAGAAGCAGACCAGTCGTTAGCGCGATTATTCGTTTCATATTTGCAAATCGTATATCCGGTCGTGATATAAAGAGACCCTCGGTAGCGTGAACTACCGAGGGCCCCGTTGGGGTCAGAAGACCCAATTACCGCGGAGGTAATCTTCTGTTCGCTAGGTAGTCATGGATCGCTCGAAGCGTCACCATGATTACCAGCGTCCAGTCGATATTTCTCATCACGTTAATCACCTACTTTCTCCGTCTAGTAGACGGGGAACCGTCCACTAGCTATTGAAATTAGAGTGCAACGGCAGAAAATTATTTGAATTACTCGCTGAAATGTTTGAATTAGTTTTTGCTGTGGATAACCAATAAAATTCATGTCTTATGAGCGCGAAGAGTTATTTCGTTGAAACCTACGGGTGTCAGATGAACGCGCATGATTCCGAGAGAATCGCGGGGCTCTTAGAAGACGCGGGGATGGTGCCGGTACAACTTGGTACCGATGCGGATGTAATTGTTTTTAATACCTGTGCGGTCCGAGAAAATGCAGATAACAAGTTGTATGGCAACTTAACGCATTTGGCAAACTTGAAGAAAACCAAACCAAACCTGCAGATAGCAGTTGGTGGGTGCATGGCGCAGAAAGATAAAGATGTAATCATTCAACGTGCGCCATATGTGGATGTAGTTTTCGGAACGCATAATGTGGGATCTCTTCCGATTCTGCTCGAACGTGCGCGTATTGAAAAGCAAGCACAAGTCGAAATTAAAGAAGCCTTAGAACATTTCCCATCGACTCTGCCATCAAAGCGATTTAGCGCATTTAGTGCTTGGGTATCAATCAGCGTGGGATGTAATAACACCTGTACTTTTTGCATTGTGCCGCAACTTCGCGGCAATGAGAAAGATCGCGATGCAAAAGATGTAATTGCAGAGGCGCGTGCACTTGTTGAACAGGGCGTAATTGAACTTACTTTGCTTGGCCAGAATGTAAATGCATATGGCGTAGATATTGGAGATCGTGGGGCTTTTGCAAAGTTGCTGCGCGAAGTTGGGTCGATTGATGGTTTAGAGCGCCTCCGCTTTATGTCGCCACATCCGAGGGATTTCACCGATGATGTATTAGAGACAATGGCAGAAGTTCCAACACTAATGCCACATCTACATATGCCGCTTCAATCAGGTAGCGATCGAATTCTCCAAGCGATGCGCCGTAGCTATCGCACAGATAGATATTTAGGAATCTTAGAACGTGCGCGTAAGGCGATACCTGGGGTTCAAATTACAACTGACATCATCGTTGGTTTCCCTGGCGAAACAGATGAAGATCATCAAGCAACGATGGATTTATGTACCGAGGCGCAATTTGCTGCAGCGTATACCTATCAATATTCAAAGCGACCAAATACTCCAGCGGCAGAGATGCCAGATCAGGTTAGCGCGGAAGATGTGAAGCGACGTTATGACGAGTTACATGCACATCAAAACGCAATCTCTTTAGGGGTTAACCAGAGAAGTCTTGGCAATACTTATAAGGCTTTAATTATTGATAACAATAATGGTCGCGTAACTGGGCGAATTGAAGATAACCGCTTGGTGCACTTTGATTCTCCGGCTCGTCCCGGAGATTTAGCTGAAGTAAAAATAACTGCAGCCGAAGCGCATTATTTAACTGGCGTAGGTGGGGCAGTGATTTCAACCAAGGGCGGCGATGTTCATAACCAGAAAGCATCGACCATGCTTGGTATTCCTAAGTTATTTAATTCAACTAAACCATGAGCCGTTTAATAGTAATTTGTGGGCCAACTGCATCAGGTAAATCTGATTTAGCAATTGGCATTGCCAAAGAAATCGGCGGCGAAATCGTAAATGCCGACACCATGAGCCTTTATCGCAATATGAATATCGGAACGGCAAAAGTAATGCCGGAAGAGCAACAGGGAATCCCACACCACATGATTGATGTGCTGGATCCTTCAGAAGATGCCAATGTGGCTTGGTTTCAACGTGAAGCGCGCAAAGTAATTGATGACATCATGGCGCGAGGCAAGACTCCGATTTTGGTTGGCGGAACTGGGCTATATATAAAAGCAGTTGTAGACGAAATGAATTTTCCAGAAACTAATCCCGAAATACGCGATCGCTTAAATGCCGAAGCTGAAGAGCTCGGTAAACATGCGATGTATGAAAGATTGAAAGAGTTGGACCCTGCAGCCGCGATAGCAATTGATAGTCAGAATTTACGCCGCGTAATTAGAGCGCTTGAAGTTATTGAAATTACTGGTAAGCCATATACCGCTAATTTGCCGCAGGAAGGTGCAACGCATTATTCAGATACAGTTTGGATCGGTTTAGATGTTCCGCGCGAAGTTTTGGATGAACGAATTACTGTGCGTGCGCATAAAATGTTTGAAAATGGACTGATTGAAGAGGTTCGTGATTTAGTCCTTGATGGTTTGATGTCCGGAACCACTGCGCGATTAGGCCATGGATATGCGCAGATTATTGAATTCCAAATGGGCTTAAATATGGATCCAATCGAAGAAACAATCATTGTGACTCGCCAATATGCCCGTCGCCAAGAGACTTGGTTTAGACGAGAGAAACGCATTAATTGGATTGAAGCGCCGTTTCTACTTAAAGCGTTAGAATTATTGAAATGACAATTCAAGCATCGTACGGACACGGAACACATAACGATTTCGTGTTGGTCTATGACCCAGAAGGTGATATTTCGATCTCTTCTGCCGAAACTGCGCGTATCTGTAACCGCGAAACCGGTATTGGAGCTGATGGAGTTATTCGCATCGTAAAGCGCGACGGCAAATGGTTTATGGATTATCGCAACGCAGATGGGTCACTTGCCGAAATGTGCGGCAACGGAATTCGAGTGATGGCTAAGTATTTAGTCGAAAAAGGTTTACAACCAGAAGGTATTTTCCCAATTGATACTCGTGATGGAGTTAAGCATTTACGTGTGCCAGCAGAAGGCGATATCACTGTAAATATAGGGCAAGTAGTTGATGAAGAAGATGAAATCACTGCAGGCACCGAAACAGGTTTATGGAACGGTTATCACATCAGCGTTGGCAATCCACATGCGGTGGTCTTTGTTGATGATGTTGATCAAGTAGGGGATTTAAAGCATCCGCCAACTGTTCGACCAAAAGAACTTTATCCAGAAGGCGTCAACGTTGAATTCGTTCAGATAACTGGCGATCACGTTGTGAAGATGCGCGTGCACGAACGCGGAAGTGGCGAAACTCAATCTTGTGGCACCGGCGTAGTTGCAGTGGCGCGTGCGGCAGCTAAAAAGTCGAAAGATACTTTGCCGACCAAATGGGAAGTAAATCCACCTGGCGGACGTTTATACGTAGAGATAGATGCACACGGCAACGGAATTCTGACAGGCCCTGCGGTGATCGTTAAAGATGTCAAAATAGGAGAGTTTCTTGAAAGATAAAACCCCAGAAGATTTAGCGTTTGAAGCGCTACTTCGAGAATCTGCACGCGTAGCGGCTGATTACGATGCAGATGAAGATTCAATTAATACCCCTGATCAAGTCGCAGAACGTGCTGCGCTTCGTCGTATTGCAGGATTTAGTACTCAGCTTCAAGATATTTCGGATGCCGAATATCGCGAACTACAGCTAGAGAAAGTGGTCCTGGCAGGAGTTTGGACTACTGGCACTTCTGCGATGGCAGAGAATTCATTGCAAGAGTTAAAAGCATTAGCCGAAACTGCTGGGGCGGAAGTTATGGAAGGCGTAATTCAACGCCGTGAATCACCAGATCCTGCGACATATATTGGTAGCGGTAAAGTTCAAGAGCTACGTGAATTAGTAGTTCAAACCGGTGCAGATACCGTGATTTGTGACGGAGAGTTATCGCCAGCGCAGTTACAAAAGTTAGAAGTAAAGCTAA
Organism: uncultured Actinomycetes bacterium; assembly: GCA_964565165.1. Classification (GTDB taxonomy): domain Bacteria; phylum Actinomycetota; class Actinomycetes; order Nanopelagicales; family Nanopelagicaceae; genus ZLKRG08. The sequence continues at coordinate 66,608 of CAZMDJ010000002.1, forward strand.
AGGTTAAAGTAATTGATCGCGTTGCGTTGATTCTGGATATTTTTGCGCAACATGCCAAGAGTCGCGAAGGTAAAGCCCAAGTAGAGCTGGCGCAGATTAGTTATCTCTTGCCGCGCTTACGTGGTTGGGGTGAGTCGCTATCTCGCCAGGTTGGTGGTCGCGCCGCAGGCGGTGCAGGTATCGGTGGTCGTGGACCAGGTGAAACAAAGATCGAAACTGATCGCCGTCGTATCCGCGATCGCCAAGCTAAGTTACGCCGCGAAATTGCAGAGATGAAAATTGCGCGCGATACCAAACGCCAAGAACGCCACCGAAACAATATTCCATCGGTTGCAATCGCTGGTTATACAAATGCTGGCAAGTCATCGCTATTAAATCGCTTAACTAATGCCGGTGTATTAGTCGAGAACGCGCTCTTTGCAACACTTGATCCAACGACAAGAAGAACCGAAACTACTGAAGGTCGTATTTATACACTTACTGACACCGTTGGTTTCGTCCGCCATTTACCGCACCAATTGGTTGATGCCTTTAAATCAACGCTCGAAGAAGTTACCGGCGCCGATTTAATTGTGCATGTAGTTGATGGTGCACATCCTGATCCATTCGAACAGATTCGTGCGGTTAGAGAAGTGATCTCTGAAATTGGCGGAAGTGAGATTCCGGAAATTATCGCGATCAATAAGGCAGATATCGCAGAACCTGAAGTAATCATGGCGCTACTTCGAAAAGAACCAAATTCATTTGCATTTAGTGCGAAGACTGGTTTTGGTGTCGATAACTTATTACGCGCAATTGAAAATTCTCTGCCGCACCCAAATATCGAAATTGATACGGTGATTCCTTATACGCGAGGTGATCTAGTTAATGAAATTCATGAGAAGGGCGAGGTTCTCGAAGAGGAATATCGCCCAGAAGGCACTTATTTACGGGCACTGGTGGATGACCGGTTGGCAAAACGGGTAAGTGCCATAACACACAGTGAATAAAGCGGGAATAACCCCCGATTTTGCGTGGTTAAGTGGAAATAAGAGCGTAAATAGGGCAACCTACGCCCGTTCAACAATTATGTTGATATCACACAGGAGAGGCGGTGCAAGATGGCAACAGATTACGACACACCCCGTAAAACGGATGAAGAACTTCATGAGGAATCGTTAGAAGAACTCAAAGCCAAGCGCGCCGAAGTTCAATCTGGAAAGATTGATATCGACGAAGAGGAAGAGGCAGAGAATCTCGAACTTCCTGGCGCTGATTTATCTGGCGAAGAACTTTCAGTTCGCGTTGTGCCAAAGCAAGAAGATGAATTTACTTGCAGTCGTTGCTTCTTAGTTTCACATGTAAGCAATATTGCAAAGGGCACCGGCGCTAACGCAATCTGCCGCGACTGCGCTTAATTAGTTATTTATATTGTTAGCTAATTGCTCTGGATTTTTACAACCAATTAACCAATAGCTGGTTGCATCTCTCTCATCGTTAACAAAAACTTGTACGCCTTTTTTTGCCCATGGACGAGTAGCGTGAAATGCGCGGGCATCTGATTGAGTGGTGCGAAGCAATTTGTATTGCGCTTCATCAACGGCGACCGCATTTTTAAGATATTTCAACTCAATATGTGCGCGATCGACTCGAAGCTCTGTATCTACCGTGATTACCATTCGCATCTTTAGCCAAAGAAGCGGCATCGTTGCGCTCAGGAGCGCCAGAGTGATTAGCCCTTGGCTTAAATCAAATGCGACCCAGACCGAGAAGGCGATTGAGAAGAACATAAAGTAGATAAATGAAAGCCATGAAAGTGGCGGATTAATCTTCTCAGAGTAGAGCTTCACAGGTAGAAAGTAGCGTAAATTATCGCCATGGCTATCGAAATGCCGGAACGTCATCCGTTGGCGCCAGCGCCTGGTTCAGAGATTCCTTCACACTTAAATATGTGTTTTGGTTGTGGCGTTGATCATCCAACCGGGTTACATATGAAATCAATTGCAGGCGAAGGTTTAACTGCAACTTGTGAATTTACTGTTACTGAAATGCACCAAGGTGCGCCAGGGCTTGCGCATGGTGGTCTCTTATCGCTGGCATTTGATGAAGCTCTCGGTAAATTGATGTATCTACTTCAAGTGCCTGCAGTTACTGGCCATTTAGATACCGATTTCATTAAACCAATTCCGGTGGGATCAAAGTTATATATCAATGCGCGAATTACTGGGCAAGAACGCCGCAAGGTATACACGGAAGCAGAAGGTCGATTAAATAGCCCTGATGGCGAATTGGCGCTTAAGGCAAGTGCGCTTTACATCATCGTGGGTCTCGAACACTTTGTTAAGAATGCTGCCGAAGGATTTATTGATGAGAAGATGTTTGGCGTAAATCCGTGATCGTTCAGATTCAGCGCTTAGATAAAGGTTTACCACTTCCACAATATGCAATTGATGGCGATGCCGGCATGGATGTTTTTTCAACGATTGATTGTGTCATTGCACCAGGAGAGCGCGAAGTAATCCCAACCGGGATCGCAATCGCACTTCCAGAAGGCTATGTAGCTTTTGCGCATCCACGAAGCGGACTTGCTGCAAAACACGGGATCTCAATTGTTAACGCACCTGGCACGATTGATTCTGGTTACCGCGGCGAAATCAAAATTATTTTGATTAACACCGATAAAACGGCCGCATTTGAAATCAAGCGCGGAGATCGGATTGCACAGTTGGTTTTCCAGAAATTTGAAAGCGCAAAATTCTTTGAAGTAGAGCAGCTCCCACAATCAAAACGCGCCGGCGGCGGATTTGGAAGTACTGGCCAATGAGCGCAGAGAAAGATGCCATCTTTAATGCGATGGGCGGCAAACGCGGACTAATTGATAATGGTCTGCCATCAATTCTCTTTCTGATTATCTTTAATATCCAACATGATTTAAAGAGCGCGATTTATGCAGCGGTTGCTTTAAGTGGAGTTTTGGCCGTTTGGCGATTAATCAAACGAGACACATTGCAACATGCAATCAGCGGTGTAATTGGCGTTTTAATCTGCGCTTGGTTTGCAAAACAAGGTGGCCAAGCCAAGGATTACTACATTCCATCCTTTATTAAGAACAGTGCTTATGCCGCCGTTTACACCATCGGCAATTTAGTTGGATGGCCCTTACTTGGAATCGTAATTGGTCCAATCATCGGTGAAAATATGGATTGGCGACGAGTGCCTGCGCGTAAGCGCGTTTACATAATGGCCAGTTGGGTCTGGGTCGGAATGTTTGTATTGCGTTTAGTGATTATGTATCCGCTATACAAGGCAGATCAATTAAATGCTTTAGGAATTGCAAGTATCGTCTTGGGATATCCACTCTTCTTGCTTACTATCTGGTGGACTTGGCTGATTATTCGAACTGTGCCAAGTGTGAAACCAACAGTTACTGAATAAAGCAGGCCTTTAATTTAGCTTCAGCGGCGCTCGAGGCTACAAAGATCAGCTCATCGCCTGCGGCAAAGGTGTCATGCTGCTTTGGGTTAAAGACCCGACCGTCGCGAACAATCGCGGCAAGGGATGAGTTATCAGGAAGCTCAATCTCTTCAACAGTTTTTCCGATGCAATTAGATCCATCCGGAAGAGTAAGTTCGACAAGATTTGCAGCGCCTTTACCGATACTAAAGAGTCGAACCACATCGCCAACAGATACCGCTTCTTCGACAAGCGCTGCAATGATGCGCGGAGTTGATACTGCAACATCTACGCCCCATGAAGAGTCAAAGAGCCATTCATTCTTTGGATGATTAATGCGCGCAACAACGCGAGGTACACCGTATTCGGTCTTCGCAAGAAGGGAAGCGACCAGATTTACTTTGTCATCGCCTGTTGCAGCAACTAATACTTGGCATTGATCTAACTTTGCATTATCTAATGATGCGATTTCGCAGGCATCTGCCATTACCCATTCAGCCTCAGGGACTGATTCGAGTTTCATCGCCTTTGGTTCTTTATCAATAAGCATTACATGGTGGCCATTGGCGATAAGTTCGCGGGCAATTGAGCGACCGACATTTCCAGCACCTGCGATTGCAACGCGCATTAGTTGACCTCCGCATTTAGAGTCTCAGTAACAGCATCGATATCTTTATCGTGAACCATTACATGTAGTAAATCGCCTTCTTGTAAAACTGTGTGTTCGTCAGGGATAAAGGCGTCGCCCAAACGAGTTAAGAATGCAACGCGTGCTTGGGTGCGTTCTTCAACTTCTGAGATTGGATGGCCAAACCATGATTCATGAACAGAAACTTCTTGTAACGCGACTTTGCCAGAAGGATCGCGCCATTCGCCGCGAGAGCCGCCAGGAAGTAAGCGACGTAAAACCTGTTCGGTTGCCCAAGTGACGGTTGCGACTGTTGGAATTCCTAGGCGCTGGTAAATCTCTGCGCGGGCAGGATCGTAAATACGTGCAACTACATTTTGAACTCCGAAAACTTCGCGAGCTACACGTGCTGCCAAAATATTTGAATTATCGCCATCAGATAGGGCAGCAAATGCATCAGCACGTTCGATTCCGGCTTCAATCAAGATGTCACGATCAAAACCGATACCGGTAACTGTTTCACCGCGGAAAGTTCCGCCTAAACGACGAAATGCTTCGCGGGATTGATCGATGATAGCTACAGAGATTCCAGCGGTTTCGAGTTCTAGAGCGATTGAAGAACCAACTCGACCGCAGCCCATAATTACAACGTGCATAGGTTCTAAAGCATAGCCCTTAAACTCACCACATGCAGGTTCGCGTAGAAAAGGTCGCTCATGGCGGCCACTTTATTGCCAGAAATGAAGGGCAAGTTATCTTCATTCGCGATACCGCACCTGGTGAGCTTGTCGAAATAGAAATCACCAGCAAGGCAAAGGGTTTTTTACGTGCCAATGTTCTGGAAGTTATTGAACCTTCACCAGAGAGAATTGCGCCGCCTTGTTCATATGCAGGAAAGTGTGGCGGTTGCGATTTCCAGCATTTGAACTTGCCTTATCAACGCAAGTTAAAAGCCGAGGTAATCAAAGAGCAATTTAGCCGTATCGCAAAGATGGATGTAGATGTAGAAGTCCACGAAGTTCTGCCTACCACTAGATATCGCACCCATATTCGTGGCGTTGCAAACGTTGCTGGCCACTTTGGAATTTACGCATCCCGTAGCCATGACATTATTCCAATTAGTGATTGTTTGATTGCAGGCGAAGAGTTGCACGTTGAAAAGATTGCCACCGAACAATTTGAACCAATGGAACCGATTGAAGTTCCGCAAGGCGATCAGATTCGTGAAGTAAAGGGTAAGAAGTTATTAGTAAAAGCTGGCGCATTTTGGCAGCGCCATCGAAACGCACCAGATACTTTGACTACGAAATTCTTGGAGCTTGCTAAATTAAAAGCGGGCGAGCATTTATTAGATCTATATGGCGGAGTAGGTCTATTTAGCTCCGCGGCAATTGATCTACTTGGTCCTGGTGGTCGTATTGATTTAATCGAAAGCTCGATTCCAGCAACTGATTCGGCGAAAGAGAATTTCAAAGATCATCAAAATGTAAAAATCATCCGCGACGATGTCTTGAAGGGGCTAAAGAGCATCAAACGCGCCGATGTCGTGGTGCTTGACCCTCCACGTGCTGGAGCAGGGGCAGATGTGGTGGCGCAGCTAATTCGAATTAAACCTTCAAGAATTGTCTATGTGGCCTGCGATCCGGCATCTCTTGCCCGCGATGTGAAAACATTTACCGAGAATGGCTGGAAGTTGCGCTCACTTGATGGCTTCGACCTCTTCCCAATGACGCAACATATTGAAAGTGTTTGCTTATTGGAACCAGATAAAGTATCTTGACGTCAAGATACTTTTATTTTGAGGGAGACGGCCATGTCAACCAATTCATTTAACGCCAAGCGCAATTTAGATGTTGCAGGCAAGTCATACGAAATCTTTGATATTTCAAAGATCGATGGCGCATCTAATCTGCCGTTCTCGCTAAAAATTCTGCTCGAGAACTTACTGCGCACCGAAGATGGCGCAAATATCACCGCAGATCACATCAAGGCGCTTGCGACATGGGACCCAAAGGTCGAACCTGATACTGAAATTCAATTTACTCCTGCACGTGTTGTGATGCAGGACTTCACTGGGGTTCCTTGCATCGTGGACTTAGCAACAATGCGCGAAGCGATTGTCGAACTTGGCGGAGATGCCTCAAAGGTAAATCCTCTAGCACCTGCAGAGTTAGTTATCGATCACTCTGTAATTGCGGATTTCTTCGGCACCTCTGATTCATTTGAGAAGAACGTGGATGTTGAGTACGAACGTAACCGCGAGCGTTATCGCTTCTTACGTTGGGGCCAGACCGCGTTTGATGAATTTAAAGTTGTGCCACCTGGAACTGGAATTGTGCACCAGGTAAATATCGAATATTTAGCTCGAGTAATTATGACTCGCGTTGTTAATGGCGTACTCCGTGCATATCCAGATACCGTAGTTGGAACAGATTCACATACAACGATGGTTAACGGTCTTGGCGTTCTAGGTTGGGGCGTTGGCGGTATTGAGGCAGAAGCAGCGCTTCTTGGCCAACCAGTTTCAATGTTGATTCCAAAAGTTGTCGGCTTTAAGTTAAAGGGCGAATTGCCACTTGGCACAACTGCAACAGATTTAGCTTTAACAATTACAGAAATGCTTCGTAAGCATGGCGTAGTTGGTAAGTTCGTAGAATTTTATGGCCCTGGCGTAGTTTCAGTTCCAATGGCTAACCGCGCAACAATCGGCAATATGTCACCTGAATACGGTTCAACATGTGCGATCTTCCCAATTGATGAAGAAACACTTCGTTACCTACGTCTTACTGGTCGTAGCGATGATCAGGTTGCACTTGTTGAGCAGTATGCAAAGGCGCAAGGCTTATGGCATAACCCAGATGTAGCGCCACGTTTCTCTGAAGAACTTGAACTTGATCTATCGACAGTAGTGCCATCAATTGCAGGTCCAAAGCGCCCACAAGATCGCATTGCACTTACAGATTCAAAGGCATCTCTTGAGAAGTATTTGCCAACATATTTCACCGATAAGACAACCCAAGGTGAAGTTAAGGCAGGGGATACCACTGTTAAGAATGGTGACGTGGTAATCGCATCGATTACATCATGTACCAATACCTCTAATCCATCAGTAATGATCGGTGCAGCGCTTCTTGCTAAGAACGCTGTGGCAAAGGGTCTAAAGAGCAAGCCATGGGTTAAGACAACTTTGGCACCAGGATCAAAGGTGGTTACCGATTACTACGAGCGTGCTGGCTTAACAAAGTACATGGAAGCGCTTGGCTTTAACCTAGTTGGTTATGGCTGCGTAACTTGTATCGGTAACTCAGGTCCACTTCCGGTAGAAATTTCAAAGGCTGTTAACGAGAACGATTTAGCTGTTACCGCAGTGCTATCTGGTAACCGTAACTTCGAAGGTCGTATTAGCCCAGATGTAAAGATGAATTACTTAGCATCACCACCGCTAGTTGTGGCATATGCACTTACCGGAACCATGAATCATGATTTCGAAAAGGATGCGATCGGAAAAGATTCAAACGGTAACGATGTCTTCTTGAAAGATATCTGGCCAACTCCTGCTGAAGTGCAATCAGTAATTGATTCTGCTGTTTCATCTGAGATGTTTAAGAAAGATTACGCATCTGTCTTCGAAGGCGATAACCGTTGGAAGTCACTTGATACTCCATCTGGAAAAGTTTTCGAATGGGATGCAAAGAGCACTTATGTTCGTAAGCCGCCATACTTTGAAGGAATGCCAAAGTCTCCAAAGCCAGTTACAGATATCTCTGGTGCACGTGTACTTGCAGTCCTTGGTGATTCAGTTACAACAGATCACATCTCACCTGCGGGAAATATCAAAGCGGATTCACCAGCAGGTAAGTATCTATCTGAACACGGCGTTGATCGTAAGGATTTCAATTCATACGGTTCTCGTCGCGGTAATCACGAGGTAATGATTCGCGGTACTTTCGCAAATATTCGTTTAAAGAATTTGCTACTTGATGGAGTTGAAGGTGGTTTCACCAAGAACTTCCTTGATGGTGGCGCGCAAGCAACTATTTACGATGCATCAATGGCCTATCAAGCAGCAGGAGTGCCGCTAGTTATCTTGGCTGGTAAAGAATACGGATCAGGATCTTCACGCGACTGGGCGGCAAAGGGAACTGCGCTACTTGGTGTGCGTGCGGTAATTGCAGAATCATTCGAACGTATTCATCGTTCTAACTTGATTGGAATGGGCGTACTTCCATTGCAATTTGTCGATGGTCAAAATGCACAATCACTTGGAATTAAGGGCGATGAAACATTTGAAATCATCGGCGTTACCGAACTAAACGATGGAAGCATTCCAAAGAGAGTTCAGGTAAAAGCCGGAGATAAAACTTTCACCGCAAAGGTACGAATTGATACCCCAGGCGAGGCCGATTACTACCGTCATGGCGGCATCATGCAGTATGTATTACGCTCTCTAGTGTGATCGAGAGAATCAATTCACCAAGAGATTTAGCGGGTCTTTCCAACGATCAGCTGAATTCTTTGGCCGCCGAAATTCGGGAATTTCTCATCGAGAAAGTTTCGAAAACTGGCGGACACCTCGGACCTAACCTAGGAGTCGTTGAATTAACTATTGCACTTCATCGCGTCTTTGAATCTCCAAAGGATGTAATCCTTTTTGATACCGGCCATCAATCATATGTACACAAAATTCTGACTGGCCGTGCAAATGATTTCGATAAATTGCGCCAACGCGATGGCCTATCTGGTTATCCATCACGCAAAGAATCAAGCCACGATGTAATTGAAAATTCCCATGCATCAACCTGTCTTTCATGGGCAGATGGAATCTCTAAAGGTTTTGAACTATCTGGGCAGAAAGGCCGCACAGTCGTTGCAGTAGTCGGCGATGGTGCGCTAACTGGGGGAATGTCTTGGGAAGCTTTAAATAACATTGCAGCAGATAAAGATCGCCAATTAGTGATAGTTGTAAATGACAATGAACGCTCATACTCGCCAACTGTCGGTGGACTTGCGTCGCACCTATCTACTTTGCGCCTGACAAAAGGATATGAGAAATTCCTAGATTTCGGCAAAGCAGTTATTAAAGCAACTCCAGTTGTCGGCGATCCGCTTTATGGCGCCGTGCATGGCATGAAGAAGGGCATTAAAGATTTCATTGCTCCACAAGGTATGTTTGAAGATCTTGGCCTGAAATATTACGGACCTATCGATGGCCATAAAATTTCTGATTTAGAAGATGCGCTAAAGCGCGCTAAGAATTTCCATGGTCCAGTGATTATTCACGTAATTACTGAAAA
>CAZMDJ010000003.1:0-6953 GCA_964565165.1 uncultured Actinomycetes bacterium
GATGCAGTTGTCTGCTCTGCGCTTCCCTGCTTAATGACAATACGGTCTTCTAGTGGCTTGATTGATACGGCCATCGAATGGACTCCTTAGCTCGATTTAACGAATTAGCACTCTCGTGCTCACAGTGCTAAAGGATAATAAAACGCGCGTTAAAACGCCAAAGCGGAGTCGGCCAGCGCACCCTTAGGCGCAATTCCGCCTGAAACCATCAGAGAACCAAGGCTTGCGACCATGGCTCCGTTATCGGTGCAGAGCCCTGGGCTTGGAATATGGAGTCTGACCCCAGCCTTGGCGCAGCGCTCTTCGGCCACGGCGCGAAGACGTGAATTAGCTGCCACGCCACCTGCGATTACCAGGCGATCGATTCCGGAATCTGTACATGCGCGAAGCGACTTCTGCATTAATACATCAACGATCGCTTCTTGGAATGATGCCGCAACATCTGCACGAACATTGTTTGGTGTCTGTTCGATGTAACGAGCAACTGCGGTCTTAAGTCCTGAAAACGAGAAGTGGTACGGACGAGTGCGCCAATCCTCTGCCGTTGTTAATCCACGTGGGAAATCAATATTGATTTGTCCGAATGCAGCTTCGCGATCGATTGCAGGGCCGCCAGGAAAACCTAAATTCATAATTCGCGCAATCTTGTCGAATGCCTCTCCTGCTGCATCGTCCATAGTTGCGCCAAGTTTCTTAACATCGTTGGTGATGTCATTAACTTGCAAGATAGATGAATGGCCACCGCTTACAAGAAGGGCGATAGTTGGTTCGATCTCTTCTTGATGGGTTAGGTAATCAACTGCAATATGTGATGAGAGATGATTTACTCCGTAGAGCGGTTTATCCAACGCAGTTGCCAATCCAGTTGCGCCAGCAACGCCAACTAAAAGGGCCCCAATTAAACCTGGACCTTCAGTAACAGCAATTGCATCAACATCTGCCAACTTAACGTTGGCATCGTTTAACGCTTGATTAAGAACATTTAAGAATGACTCTAAATGTGCGCGGCTAGCAATCTCTGGAACTACTCCGCCAAAGCGCGCATGTTCGTCCATGCTTGATGAGATTACATTTGCTAACAATGTGCGATCGCGGACAATTCCTATTGCGGTTTCATCGCATGAGGTTTCGATTCCAAGAACTAAACTCATAGCCCGCGCCTCATGATCTGAGCATCGTGACCATATCCGTAGTAATTCTTGCGGATATTTAAACTTTCATACCCAAGAGATGTATAGAGCGCGATTGCATCGCTATTGGTTACATCCACTTCCAACATCATCGCAATTGCGCCGCGAGCTTTTGCCCATGATTCCAAGCGCGCAATTAGCTCTTTAGCTATGCCTTTTCGGCGATATTCAGGGGCCACTGCGATTGTCATGATGTCGCCTTCGCCGCCGGCGTTAGGCAGAAATGCACCCGCGTAAGCGATGATCTCTTCGCCGCTCTCACCTATAAGGAAGAACCTAGTTGGCTTACCAACCTCTGCGCGGAATTGTTCGGTTGGCCATGCGGTGTGCGGAAAGTATTGTCGATCAAGAGATACCAACACCGGAATATCTAAAACAGTTGCTTCGCGGTAGGTAATCATTTGCGATCCGCCGTTGCAACTGCATCTGGATGGCGTAGATACATCGGTTCATCTACTTGAGCTAGATGTGGGAATGAATTTAACTTTGGATAAAGATGTTCGGTATCAGTAGTTAATGAATACTTAAGCGCACCTTCGCCAAAGATCGGCAACTTTGGAATTTCAGTCGGTGCAGTTACCTGTGGTTCACCGGTTCGCTTACCGTTTAAATACTTTGCCCAATAGAGCTCTTTACGTCTAGCATCTGTAGCAACTATAAATTCAGGTAAATCAATACCGTGCGCGATTGCATCTAATGAACAGATGCCATGAATTGGTAGCCCTTGTGCAAAGGCAAATGCTTTTGCAAAGACAATCCCGGTACGTAATCCGGTAAATGGACCAGGTCCCATTCCGACAACAACTTGATCAATATTCTCTTTGGCAGCTTTCGCGCCAAATTTTGCAAGTACATCGCCGTGAGTAGTTGCGCCATCCTCGACCTCTAGCCAAAGAAGATTGTCACCTTTTAGAAGTGCAAATTGGGTACGAGCAGTTGCGGTATCTATCGCTAAAGTAATTTTCATAGTGAAAATCCTTGCCAACGTTGGCCATGGCCTACAAATGTAACTTCGCGGATATCGCTATCGCGATTGATATGTACCTCTAGATAATCACTGGAAATCTTCTCAACTAATTCGCCGCCCCATTCGATAATGGTTACCGCCTTTTCAGCATCGAGATCTAAATCTTCCAATTCAAATAGCGGATTGGCGCCAGCTAATAACCGGTAGGCATCCATATGGATAAGTGGTGGATTTGAGCGATAACTACGGGCAATTACGAACGTTGGTGAAGTTACCTCTTCGATTCCGAAAGCTGCTGCGATGCCTTTAGTGAGCTCTGTTTTTCCTGCGCCAAGTGGACCCATAAGTGCAACTACATCTCCGACCTTTAGCTCTGCACCAATGCGCTTACCTAAAGCCTGCATCGCTTCGGGTGTTTCAATCTTCATATGTGCGAACGATCCTTGGCGCCATACGAGTAGTGATTTCATAATGAATTGTCTGACAAGCTTTCGCCCATTCATATGCATCGTAATTTTCACCGATAACAGTTACCCAATCGCCAGATTTGGCTTTTGAATCTGGACCAAGATCTACCGCAAATTGATCCATTGATACACGACCAATTAGTTGCGCGCTCTCTGAATTAAAGGTAACTCCTGCACCCTTTGCATTACGTGGAATTCCATCTGCATAGCCCATGCCAACGATGCCGATTTTGGTAGCGCGATCGGTGGTAGCAGTTGCGCCGTAACCAATTGGGTGGCCAGCTGGCATCTCTTTAACTAAAACCAATTTGGCACGAACTTTCATGATTGGTTTGAAATTCTCATTTCGTCCAAGTGGAGATAGTCCATACATCGCAATGCCAACTCGAACCATGTCATAACGTGCCGCCACATTTGAAAGAGTTGCTGCAGTGTTTGAGATATGTCTGATTGGCTTTACGCCTTTTGCAACCAATTCTGCAACGCGATCATCAAAATTCTTTAACTGCTCTGAATTCTGCGCTTCATTTGGTTCATCAGCGCGAGCAAAGTGGGTCATTACACCAACAACATTGCTCAAATCTCGAGTTAATAGTTCCGCCCATTCAGTTGAGAAACCATTACGCCCCATACCGGTCTCAACTTTTAAGTGAATACGTGCGCCAGGTAGCGCATTTACTTCATCGAATGTAGCGAGAGATGAAACACCTAAATCAATATTTAATGAGACTGCTTTAGCAAAATCCAACCCTGGTGGGTTTAACCATGCAAGTAGCGGTGCTTTAACGCCACCTTCACGAAGTGCAAAAGCTTCTTCAAGTAGCGCTACACCTAAGTAATCGGCGCCAGCTTCAGCCGCTGCTTTTGCGCATGGAATCAAGCCATGGCCATAAGCATCTGCTTTAACTACTGCTAAAACCGGCACACCAGCTTCAGCTTTAATTCGTTTTAAATTCTCTTTTAAAGCTTTGAGATCAATTAATACTTCTCTCACCGTTCGATAACCACCATTGCAGATGCGATACCTGCATCGTGTGAGAGAGTTAAATGAACCTCTGCCCCATCAATTAAATCCGCGATGTTATTAAAGAATAAAAATACTGGACGACCATTCTCTAAATTAACGACTTCGCAATCTTGCCAATTTAAACCAGCCGGGACATGTAGCGCTTTTGCTAGCGCTTCCTTTGCCGCAAATCGAGCTGCAAGAGATGCGATGCCTTTGCTCTTTTCGCCATCGGTAAAGAGGCGATCTTTAAGTCCAGGAGTACGCTCGAGAGATTCTTGAAAACGAGCGATATCAACAACATCGATTCCGATGCCATCAATCATGGTTACCTCGTCTGTTTCTCTGAAGGAACGAATCTATCTACGGCGATAACCATAACTAATAGAGCTCCGCCGATAAATAATCCGCCAAGTAAATCGCTTAGCCAATGGGTATTCCTAAATGCCGAAACCAGAGTTACGCCTAAAGTAAATGCGCCAGCTATTAAACCCATCGCATGTGGGTGCCAAGCATCTGGATGCGAGTAGCGATAAAGAATGTATGCCAGTACACCCCAAGTAAGAATTGCATTTGATGCATGGCCTGATGGGTATGAAAGTCCACCTGCATAAACCAGATCTACATTTAAGCGCGGTTTGGTACGTCCAATTCCAAGTTTTGCAAGGCCGACAACTAAATTAAGGGCTAATACCGCCAAGATTGAAAGATTTAGCGGGCGCCAGGATTTAAACCGACGAGCGATAAAGAAAGCGGTAATAAAGAGAATAGTTGCGGTAACACCGCGTAAACCTAAGTTATCGATACGCATCAAAATCATGCGCTCAAATGAATTTAACTTTGGTCGATGTGCATTAAAAATGATTGCATCTAAATGAATCAAAGGCCCATTGGTAATAACCTGCTGGGTCACGATTAGAAAGCCTGCAAAAAGTGCACCAACCCATTTAAGGGCTTTATTAAATTGCTTGCGACGTGGATCCACTTATTCCACCGTTACAGATTTAGCCAAGTTACGTGGCTGATCAACATCAGTTCCACGCGCACATGCCATTTCATAAGCGAAAACTTGTAGCGGAACAGTTGCTAATACTGGCTGCAACATTTGTGGAGAAGATGGAATACGAATTACATGCGCTGCGCCAGGGATATCGATGCCTTCTGAAGCAATTGCAATTACCTTGGCGCCACGTGCGCGAACTTCCTGGATGTTAGAGAGCATCTTCTCGTCTAGTCCATGTTCGTGAGTGTTTGGAACAATTGCAATAACTGGTGTGCCCTCTTCGATTAGCGCGATTGGGCCATGCTTAAGTTCGCCACCGGCAAAACCTTCTGCGTGAATATATGCCAACTCTTTTAACTTAAGTGCACCTTCAAGCGCTACCGGGAAACCAACATGGCGACCGAGAAATAGCACCGTGTTCTTATCTGCAAATTTACGAGTTAACTCGCGAAGAGGTTCTACTGTTTCTAAAATCTGTTCTAACTTCGCTGGAAGCTCGAGCATTTCGTTGTAAATATCAGTTACATCTGCGCTCTTTAAAGTTCCACGAACTTCACCTAAGTGCAGACCGATTAAGAAAGTTGCCACAATCTGAGTAAGTAGCGCCTTTGTTGAAGCCACTGCAATCTCTGGGCCAGCATGTGTATAGATAACCGCATCTGATTCACGAGGAATAGTTGAGCTATTTGTATTGCAAACTGCCAATACTCGCGCACCAAATTCCTTTGCATGGCGAAGCGCCATCAAGGTATCCATGGTCTCGCCTGATTGCGAAATAGCAATTACCAGAGTGTTCTTATCAACGATTGGATCGCGATAACGGAATTCAGATGCAAGCTCTACCTCAACTGGCATATGCGCCCATTTTTCGATTGCATACTTTGCAACTAAACCTGCGTGATAAGCAGTGCCACAAGCCAGAACCACAATCTTCTGCAGTGATTTCAACTCGGCATCGCTTAGTTTTAATTCATCAAGCGAAATATGGCCATCGACCATGCGTCCTAGCAAAGTATCTGCAACTGCTTTTGGCTGTTCGAAAATCTCTTTAAGCATGAAGTGCGGGAATCCGCCCTTCTGCGCTGCCGCTGCATCCCAGGTAATTTGATATTCACGAGGTGCGAGTGAATTACCTTCAAGATCTGTAATAGAAATAGATGATGGAGTAATAGTTACAACCTCATCTTGGCCAAGCTCTACTGCACGCTTGGTGTATTCAATAAATGCTGCAACATCAGAAGCCATGAAATTCTCGCCATTACCAAGGCCGACTACCAGCGGTGAATTACGACGAACGCCAACGATTAAATCTGGTTTCTCTGCATGAACTGCAAGCAAGGTAAAGGAACCGCGTAATCGCTTAACCGCTTCGCGCATCGCAACCGTTAAATCTCCGCCATGCTCTTTACGTAAATCACTAAGTAAGTGAGCAACTGATTCGGTATCGGTTTCAGATTCGAACTTATGGCCATGCTTCTCAAGCTCTGCTTTTAGCTCTGAGTAATTCTCGATAATTCCATTATGGATTACGGCTAGTTTGCCTTCATTATCTAAATGCGGATGCGCATTGCGATCAGTTGGTCCGCCATGTGTTGCCCAACGGGTATGGCCGATACCTGAATGAACTTCAGGAACGGAACCGAGTGCGCCTTCTAGATTAGAAAGTTTTCCGGCTTTTTTCTCAACAAATAATTTATTGGATGTACCAAGTGCGATTCCGGCTGAGTCATAGCCGCGATATTCAAGGCGTCGAAGACCTTCGATTAAAGGAGTAACTGCTGATTGTGGCCCTGTGTAACCCACAATTCCGCACACTTTACTTCCCCAGTTCTCTCTTAACTACCTCTGCAAGCTCTGTTGCAACGCTAGAGGCAAGAGTATCAGTGGAGGCTTCAACCATCACGCGAACTAAGGCTTCGGTGCCAGATGCACGTAATAAAACGCGACCTGCGCCAGCAAGCTCTGCTTCGCTCTTTTCAACTGCAGATTTAATTGCGACAGAAGAACCAAGTTTCTCTTTTGCAACATCTTTAACGTTGATGAGAACTTGTGGGAACTTCTGCATGATTGATGCGGCATCTTTAAGTGATTTACCTGATCGCTTAATCTCTTGAAGCAGAGTAAGCGCGGTCAATACGCCATCGCCAGTATTAGCAAATTTACGATAAATAACGTGGCCAGATTGTTCGCCACCAAGAGCTAAATCATCAGAGAGCATCTTCTCGAGAACATAGCGATCGCCAACGCCAGTCACTTCAACTTTAATTCCCGTTGCTTCCATCGCCTTAAAGAAACCTAAGTTGCTCATAACTGTTGCAAC
>CAZMDJ010000003.1:7053-69043 GCA_964565165.1 uncultured Actinomycetes bacterium
ATTACTTCAGCGCCAGCGCGACGAAGTGCTTCTGGAGCTACAAAACTTGCTGCACCATTTGCACAATCAACAACAACTTTTAGACCATCGAGCTTCTGTGAAACTGTTGAAAGTAAATGTTCGATATAGCGGTTAGCTGCATCTTTATCTTCAATAACGCGACCAACTCCGCGACCTGTTGGGCGCTCCCATGGCTCTGCCATACGCGCTTGAATCTGATCTTCGATTGCATCATCAAGCTTTCCGCCACCGCGTGCAAATAACTTAATTCCGTTATCAGGCATTGGGTTATGAGAAGCAGAGAGCATCACGCCAAGATCTGCGCCAGTTGATGCGACTAAATATGCGATTGCAGGTGTTGGCAGAACACCAACGCGATAAACATCTACGCCCGCACTTGTTAAACCAGCAACGACCGCAGCTTCTAGAAACTCTCCAGAAGCGCGCGAATCGCTACCAACTATGGCTTTCGGACGATGGTCCTTTATATTTTCAACGAGAATGTGCGCCGCTGCGACAGAAACATTGAGTGCAAGTTCAGCAGTTAAATCGCGATTAGCAAGGCCACGAATACCATCAGTACCGAAGAGACGCTGATCGCCCATAAGCGAAAGTGAATTAACGCTTTGAGTACTGTGAACGCTTACGAGCCTTCTTTAGGCCGTACTTCTTACGTTCGATAACACGTGCATCACGAGTTAGGAATCCAGCCTTCTTAAGCGCTGGACGGTTTGCATCAACATCGATTGCATTTAGCGCACGTGCGATACCAAGACGAAGTGCACCAGCTTGGCCAGAAACTCCGCCGCCATCAATGCGAGCAAAGATGTCGTACTGGTTCTCTGCACCAACTGTGCGGAATGGTTCAGAAACTAATTGTTGGTGAACCTTGTTTGGGAAATAATCTGGAAGAGCCTTGCCATTAACAATCCAACGGCCTGAACCTGGAGTTAGGCGAACGCGTGCAACAGCTTCCTTACGACGACCGGTACCTGCACCTGGCGCCTTAACTGCTGGACGGTTTGTTGCTGCTGCTGGTGTTGATGAAGAGTAAGAAGTAGGAACTACATCGTCTTCTAGCAAGTTCTTATCTGACATATTTTCTTTTCCCTTACTTCTTTACAATCTGTGAAACTTGATCAAATACAAATGGTGTTGGTGCTTGTGCCGAGTGTGGGTGTTCTGCACCTGCGTAAACTTTTAGCTTTGAAGCTTGTGCGCGGCCAATAGAATTCTTTGGAAGCATTCCCTTGATTGCCTTCTCAACTGCACGTGTTGGATGTGTTTGTAGCATCTCGCCGTAAACAGTTGATGTTAAACCGCCTGGGAAACCTGAGTGGCGGTGTGCCATCTTCTGATTTACCTTGTTACCTGAAAGTGCGATCTTCTCTGCATTAATGACGATTACGAAATCGCCCATGTCCATGTGTGCAGCGAATGTTGGCTTGTGCTTACCGCGTAGCAACGCTGCAGCATGAGTTGCAAGACGACCAAGAACTACGTCCTCTGCATCGATGATGTACCACTTACGGACAGCATCGCCAGGCTTTGGGCTATATGTGCGCACGCTACTTACTCCTTCAATTACTTCTGATTTTTCTAGCAGACCATGAGGTCCGGCAGAGGGCAAACTTTACCTTTCGCCGTGAATAGGGTCAAAACGAGCGTATTAATGGTCGAATACCGGCTCATTGGACTCATATACGTGGCCATTTGCCCCGAAAATCAGGAATCTGGTGAAGCCGCGGCAGAACCAGCGGTCGTGGGTCACAGTCAGAACGGTGCCCTCATATTGATTGAGCGCATTCTCCAAACTTTCCGCGCTAGCAAGATCTAAGTTATCTGTTGGCTCATCGAGCAATAACAAAGTATCTCCAGCTAATTCAAGTAATAAAACTTGGAATCGCGCTTGTTGTCCGCCAGATAGTTGCGAGAATTTTTGGTTGGCAGCTTGATCAATTTCGTACTTTCCTAAAACTGATTTTGCAGCGCCCAATTGCAGTGAATGTTCTTCCCAAAGAATCTCTAGAAGCGTCTTACTTTCAAACTCTGGGTGCGCGTGAGTCTGCGCGAAGTAACCAACTTCAACGCGTGCACCATATTTAAATTCGCCTGAATATTTAACGGTCTTATCTCCGCCGATTAATCGTAAGAAGTGAGACTTACCTGTTCCGTTCTTACCTAAAACCGCAACGCGATCACCATAAAAGACTTCGAAATTAAACGGCTCTGTTAATCCATTAAGTGCAAAGTTTTCAAAGGTAAGTGCGCGAACACCGGTACGCCCACCTTTAAGTGCCACGCGAACATTCTGTTCAATCGGCGGTGCAGGTGGTGCACCAAGTTCTTCGAATTTACGTAAACGAGTCTGCATCGCACGATATTTAGATGCCATATCTGGTGAAGACTTTGCTTGGTTACGTAAAGTTAAAACCAACTCTTTTAGACGAGTATGTTCCTGTTCCCAACGTAATAAAACTTCCGCAAATCGTTCGTTACGGGCACGACGAGCATCATGCCAAGTAGAGAACTTTCCGCCATGAACCCATGCGGTATTTCCGTTATGGCCTTGTTCAAGTGCAACAATCTTTGTCGCAACTTCTTCTAAAAGTTCGCGATCGTGGCTTACAAATAGAACAGTCTTCTTGGTCTCTTTAATGACTTGTTCTAACCAACGCTTTGATGGCACATCTAAATAGTTATCAGGTTCATCAAGAAGTAACGTCTCCTCAGGGCCTTCCATAAGCGCGCGAACAACTAACTTCTTCTGCTCGCCGCCAGATAAAGTATTAACTAATCGATCTTGAACTTTATCGAATGGTTTTCCGAGCGCTTCAGTGCAGCAAGAATCCCAAATAACTTCGAAGTCATAACCGCCAGCGTCGCCCCATTCAACAATCGCTTCTGCATAAGCCATCTGATCTTTCTCTTCAGCGGTTTCATACATACGCGCTTCGGTTGTTTTAATAGCTTCAGCTGCATCGCGAATTCGCTTCGGTGCAACTGAAAGTAATAAATCGCGAACCGTTGAATCATCACGAACGCTTCCGATGAACTGGCGCATCACGCCAAGGCCACCTGTGATTGCAACGCTTCCCTCTTCGGGATCTAAATCGCCAGAGATCATCTTTAATAGAGTGGTTTTACCGGAACCATTAGGTCCAATTAACGCGACTTTATGGCCATCACCAACGCGGAATGAAACTTCATTAAGAAGCACACGACCATCAGATAGCGAGAACTCAACACCGCTTACATCAATATGGCCCAATTACTCTTCCTCATCTTCGTCGATATTTAGCGCTCGTCGCGCCAATACTTTCTTAAATCTTTCGACCATCTCTTCATCAGTTGGATAATCAACGCCAACGAAAGTTAAGCCATTTGCAGGGAAAACTACTGAATCTGAAGGGCGTTCCTTCTTATCTAGAACCTCTTTAGCCCAAGAGACCGGGAATCTGCCCTCACCTATGTAAACCATCGTGCCAATTAACGCTCTAACCATGTTGTAACAGAAGGCATCGGCTGTGATGTGCGAAATGATTACGCCATCTTCCATACGTTCAAAATCAAATCTTTGTAAATCGCGAATCGTTGTCGCATTAGCGCGGAACTTTGCGTAGCTAAAGAAATCATGTTCGCCTAATAGCGTTTTAGCTGCTTGATTCATTAAATCAATATCTAAATCGCGGTACCAAGGCGCGATATCTAAGCGCTTAATTGGTTCGACAATTCCATTGCCATCTTGAATCTTGTAGACATAGTGGCGTCGCAAAGCGCCGTAACGTGCATGGAAATTATCGCTTGCACGTTCTACTGATTTAACGCGAACATCTTCTGGCAAGATTCGATTTAATTTATAGACCAAAGTATCTAAATCAAAACCAAAATCACCTTCAGGTAGATCCGCATGCGCTACCTGTCCGGTTGCATGGACTCCAGCATCAGTGCGGCCGGCAACAACTGTTTCTATATTTTGGCGATATAAAGTGCTTAAAACTGATTCGAGTTCACCTTGAACTGTGCGCACATCATTTTGGCGACCCCAGCCAAAGAAGTTTGTTCCGTCGTATCCCAACAAAATGCGGACACGAAAAAACCCACTCTCAGGTGCGAGAGTGGGTTGATTCATGACGGATTAGAGAACCTCGATCACTGCCATAGGCGCGTTATCGCCTTTGCGTGGACCGATCTTTGTAATACGTGTGTAACCGCCGTTGCGATCAGCCATGCGTGGACCAATTTCAGTAAATAGTGTGTGCACTACTGACTTGTTAGAGATCTTTGCTAGTACTTCGCGGCGTGCTGCAAGGTCTCCACGCTTTGCAAAGGTAATTAGCTTCTCTGCGTATGGGCGCAGACGCTTTGCCTTTGTCTCAGTTGTGGTGATCTTGCCGTGCTGGAATAGCTGTTCAGCGAGTGTTGCTAGAAGCAAACGCTCGTGAGCTGGACCGCTTCCGAGGCGTGGGCCTTTTGATGGTGTTGGCATTTTCTTTCCTTTTTACTCTTCTATTACTCGCCGTTATTCCGCAATCTCATCTTCATGAGCATTGTAATTTGCATGCTGAGTTGGATCGAAGCCTGCTGGGCTATCCTTCAATGAGAGACCCATTGAAACTAGCTTTGCCTTAACTTCGTCGATCGACTTGCTTCCGAAGTTACGGATATCAAGTAGATCAGCCTCAGAACGATTAACTAGTTCGCCAACTGTGTGAATGCCTTCGCGCTTCAAGCAGTTATATGAACGAACAGTTAGATCAAGATCTTCAATTGGTAGCGCTAGGTCTGCTGCAAGAGCTGCATCCATAACAGATGGACCCATGTCGATACCTTCTGCATCAAGATTTAGTTCGCGTGCTAAACCAAATAGCTCAACCAATGTGTGGCCAGCTGATGCAACTGCATCGCGTGGCTTCATTGATGCCTTTGTTTCAACATCGACAACTAGACGATCGAAGTCTGTACGCTGTTCAACACGTGTTGCTTCAACCTTATAAGTCACCTTTAGAACTGGTGAATAGATTGAGTCAACCGGAATGCGACCGATCTCTGCGCCAACAGCCTTGTTCTGAACTGCAGTTACATAACCGCGTCCACGCTCGATTGTTAGTTCGATTTCTAGGTTTGCCTTGCCGTTAAGTGTTGCGATGTGAAGATCAGGGTTGTGAACTTCTACGCCAGCTGGAACTGCAACATCTGCACCAGTAACTGCGCCAGAACCTGACTTACGGATGTAAGCAGTTGCTGGTTCGTCGTTATCTGATGAAAGAACTAGGTTCTTGATGTTAAGAACAACTTCAGTTAAATCTTCCTTTACACCTTCAAGAGTTGTGAACTCGTGAAGCGCTCCTGCAACGCGAATGCTTGTAACTGCTGCACCTGGGATAGATGAAAGCAGTGTGCGACGCATTGAGTTACCAAGTGTGTAACCAAAGCCTGGCTCAAGCGGTTCAATGATGAAACGTGAGCGGTGCTCTGAAATAACTTCTTCAGTAAGTGTTGGACGCTGTGCAATAAGCACGTTTTCTCCTCTTTCCTTTGAGGGGATCCACTATTTGATCCCCGTTCTGGTCTTACGAAATTAAAAACTATTACTTTGAGTAAAGTTCAACGATTAGTTGTTCTTGTACCTGTGTATCGATCACTGAACGGTTTGGTAGTCCGTGAACGATGATGCGCATCTGTGATGGAACAACTTCCATCCAAGCTGGAACTGACTTCTCGCCGAATTCCGCACTTGCAACGATGAACGGTGTTAGGTCATGTGACTTTGGAAGAACATCAATCACATCGAATTGTGAAACGCGATATGAAGGAATGTTTACCTTCTTGCCATTAACCAAGAAATGTCCGTGACGAACAAGCTGACGTGCCATGTCGCGTGACTTTGCAAAACCTGCACGATAAACAACGTTATCTAGACGGGTTTCCAAAAGGATAAGTAGGTTTTCACCTGTCTTACCTGCGCGGCGGTTAGCCTCTTCGTAATATGAACGGAACTGCTTCTCTAGTACACCGTAGATACGTGCAGTCTTCTGCTTTTCACGCATCTGAAGTAGATACTCAGATTCCTTACCGCGACCACGACCATGCTGTCCTGGTGGGTATGGACGAGATTCAATAGGGCACTTTGGTCCATCGCACTTTGATCCCTTAAGGAAAAGTTTTACCTTTTCGCGACGGCAGCGCTTGCAATCTGCACCTGTATAACGAGCCATTATTTATTCAATCTCCTTAGACGCGACGTGGCTTGGTAGGGCGGCAACCATTGTGTGGAGCTGGAGTCACATCTGAGATTGATCCAACTTCAAGTCCTGCTGCCTGCAATGAACGGATAGCTGTTTCGCGTCCTGAACCAGGACCCTTAACAAATACATCCACCTTCTTCAAACCATGCTCTTGTGCACGACGAGCTGCAGCTTCTGCTGCCATCTGTGCTGCGTACGGTGTTGATTTACGTGAACCTTTAAATCCAACCTGACCTGATGATGCCCATGAAATAACTGCACCAGTTGGATCAGTAATTGAAACGATTGTGTTGTTGAAGGTGCTCTTGATGTGAGCTTGTCCTGCAGCAACGTTCTTCTTCTCTTTCTTACGAAGCTTAACTTTGCCCTTAGCGCCACCCTTTGATGGGGTTGCCGCTGCGGCTTTCTTAGGAGCAGCCATTACTTAGTCACCTTCTTCTTTCCTGCAATTGCTACACGTGGACCCTTACGAGTACGCGCATTTGTATGTGTGCGCTGGCCACGGACAGGAAGTCCCTTACGGTGACGAATACCTTGGTAGCTCTGAATTTCAACTTTACGACGGATATCGCCAGCGATTTCACGGCGAAGATCACCTTCGATTTTGTAATTAGCTTCGATGTATTCACGAAGCTTTGCTAGATCTGGCTCTTGTAAATCCTTAACGCGGATATCACCTGAGAGACCAGTAGCCTTTAGTGTTTCCTTCGAACGAGTTAAACCCATTCCGAAGATATAAGTTAGTGCGATCTCTAAACGCTTTTCGCGTGGAAGATCAACACCGACAAGACGTGCCATCTATATTCCTTTAGTTTCCCGATAGGTCCTCCGCGATGCTGTCTAATGTTTCTCAACGTTAGCCCCGGCCTATCGGACCGGAGGTCTTAATTAATTTCTTAATTAAGTCGCATCACGCGTACAAGTTGTTATTCGTTATTTACGAATTAGCCTTGGCGCTGCTTATGGCGAAGGTTTTCGCAAATGACCATAACGCGTCCTTTGCGTCGAATGACCTTGCACTTATCGCAGATCTTCTTAACGCTTGGTTGCACCTTCATTTGTTCTCCTTCTTACTTATTTACTGTTACTTGTAACGGTAAATAATTCGACCCTTAGTTAGGTCGTACGGACTCATTTCTACAATCACACGGTCTGCAGGAAGAATGCGAATATAATTTTTTCGCATCTTGCCACTGATGTGCGCAAGAACTTTATGTCCGTTTGATAACTCAACACGGAACATTGCGTTAGGCAAAGCTTCAGCAACAACGCCTTCCATTTCGATGGCGCTACCCTCTTTAGCCAAGACCCCGCCTGTCCCTAATTGAGTGCGCCCCAATTTGAGGCGCGAAGGGTAATTCTATTTACGCGGGTGATTATCGACAAATCGAGGCATAGGCCACATTATTCAGCAGCCGATGCGACCAAACTTGCGCCTAAAAGCGCTGCCATCGACCAGAAAACTGCCCCTACTCCAGCCCCAGTAGCTAGAAGACCTGCGGCAACTGGAAGTACGAATTGGCCTAGGCGGTTACCAGTTAATCGAGCTGAAACTGCCAATGCGCGTTCATCCGCTTTAGTTCGGTGAGAAATTAAAGCCATAGTTAGTGGCTGCCCAAATCCAGATGAGAAACCAGCAATGAAGACAAGTGCACCAAGAACTACTGGATTACTTGTGTAAACCATTCCGATACATGCAAACATTGAAACAGTAGTTGTACTTAGAAGCAGTGGGCGATCTTTTATATGTTGGCTAACTTTGCCGAGAATTAACCTTGAACCCATCGAACCTACTGCGCGAAGTGAAATTATCAAACCAATGACTGCAGGATCAATTGCGCGCTCTTTACCAAGTAAAGGCAAGAAGATAACTATAAGATCCAATGTTGAAGAAATTGCCATTGAGATAAATACTGCAAGTGAAATTTCTTTTCTGGAGAGCATTGATTTCGCCGCAGACCAGGTATTGCTCTGCTCTTCTGCTGCTTTAACTGTAGGCGCAGATTTACGCCACTTCCAAGTTGGTATTAGCGCAATTGTTGAAAGAGCAATCGCAAAGAAGAATGCATAGTTGCTATGTCTTGGCATTCCATTTGCGAGAGATCCTGCAAGTAAGCCTGCCATTACTGGACCAAAGGTGTGGCCAAGGGATGCGCTAAATGTGTAGTAACCAAATAATCGGTTGTAATCAGATTTAGGTGTTCGTAACGCCACCATTGTCTGTCCACCAACCATTAGTGCTAAATGTGACAGACCTGCGAAAGCTGTCGCTGCAGCAAGCGTTGCAACGTTATTTGTAAATACAAGTGATGTACATGAAGCAATTAACGAAAGCGTGCCGATTACCAGAAACTTACCTTCGCCGTACTTTCCTACCCAGCTGCCAAATTTAAGTGCAAGTAAAACTGGAAAGAGCGCATAGATGGCTCCGATTAAACCGATTGCCGTCGCGCCCGCATCAATTTCGATTGCTCGATAAGTGATAAACGGGCGGACGACATACATGGTGGCTTGCGTGAAGGTAGAGCTAATTAATAAACGTTTAGCCCAGACTTCAACAGCCATTAATTACTTCTTCTTTGGATACTTAATATCGCGCTTTTTGATTGCACGCCAGATAAATGTCGTAAATACAACGATTGCGAGAATTATGTAAAGCACCTTTGAAAGTGGAGTTGCAAATAGCTCAGATCGTTCTCCGACACTGATTTGTAGCGCACGACGCATCTGAAGTTCGGCCATTGGTCCTAAAATCAAACCGATAATCAACGGTGTAATTGGAACACCGTAACGACGGAAGAAGTAACCAACGACTGCAACGCCAAGTGCGATCCAGAGATCAAAAATCGCATTATTTGCTACATATGCGCCCATCAATGCGAAGGTCGTAATACCTGCAAATAAGTATGGTTTTGGAATCTTTAATAACTTAACCCAAATCTTCACAAATGGAAGGTTGAGAATTAGTAGCAAAGTATTTCCAACGAAGAGTGCGGCAATCAATGTCCAAACTACATCTGGATTGGTTGCAAATAGCAATGGTCCTGTTTGAATGTTGTAAGTCTGGAAAGCAACCAAGATAACTGCAGCTGTTGCTGAAGTTGGAAGGCCAAGAGCTAGAAGCGGAACTAGTGCACCAGCAGCGTTTGCATTATTTGCAGCTTCTGGTCCGGCCACACCTTCGATAGCGCCTTTACCGAATTCATCTTTATTCTTAGATAAATTCTTCTCGACTGAATAACTTAAGAATGTTGGAACTTCAGATCCACCTGCAGGCATGATTCCGAGAGGGAAACCAATAAATGTTCCGCGAATCCAAGGCTTCCAAGAACGGCGCCAATCTTCGCGAGTCATTAGCGCTTTGCCTTGCATCTGGATTAACGACCAACCGCTCTCCTTTGCACGACCTGCAATATAAAGAGCTTCACCAAGTGCGAAGATCGAAACAATCACCGTAACTGTTTCGATGCCATCAATTGCGTGTAGGTTTCCGAAAGTTAAACGAACTGCGCCAGATTGAAGATCTGAACCAACTAATCCAAGGGCTAAACCAACAGATAGCGAGACCATTCCGCGAATCATTGAAGATCCAAGGAGCGAGCCAACAGTCATAAATGCAACTAACATCAGCGCGAAATAATCAGCTGCAGTCACTGAAATTGCGACATTTGCTAGCGATGGCGCTGCAAAGGCCAAAATTCCGGTTGCGATTGTTCCGGCTACGAAGGAACCAATCGCAGCTGTGGCAAGCGCTGCTCCTGCGCGTCCGCGCTTAGCCATCTGGTGGCCTTCAAGTGCAGTAATTACCGAACCAGATTCGCCTGGTGTATTTAGCAGAATCGAAGTTGTTGATCCGCCATACATCGCGCCGTAATAAATTGCCGCGAACATAATTAGCGCAGATGCTGGGTTAATTGAATAAGTAATTGGAAGAAGAAGCGCAATTGCTAAAGCAGGTCCGATTCCAGGTAGTACGCCAACTAAAGTTCCTAGAAGTGTTCCTAGGAGACCAAACATTAAATTGCTTAGAGTTAGCGCATTTGCGAAGCCGTGTAATAAGGACTCTACGTTATTCATAGAATTCCTTTCAAAACACCGGCAGGAAGTTCAACGCTTAAAAACTTAGTAAATGTCAGATAAACAACTAAAGCAAAGATAATTGCAATAAGTAAGTTCTTAATTAACTTGCGAGCGCCATAAGCAAAACCAACTCCGAAGAAGACCACAGTTGATGCGATTACGAAACCGGCACTCTCAATTAAAAATGGGTAGGTAAGGACTGATGCTGAAACTGTTCCAAGTGTTTTGAAATCAGTCTTTGACTTAATCTCGCCAAATTCAGTTCCTTCAGGTTGTCCGTAATTTCCGCGGAGAACTTCAACAGCTAAGAAGAGTGCGACAACGACAATAAATGTGCCAATGATGGTTGGGAAAACTTGCGGTCCAACGCTTCCAGATCCTGGAGGCACAACCATTCTCTTGGTATCAAAGAGAACAATGAGTCCAAGCAGCAGAAGAGAGCCCGCAAATGCGAGCTCTCCCACTGCTTCTTTTTTGAATTTAATCAATTTTTACGCAAGACCAAGGCTTACCAAAAGCTTGGTGATTGAAGTTGTCTGATCAGCGATAAATGACTTGAAATCATTGCCACGCTCATCAAGATTGGTCCAATCCTTAGCCTTCAAAGTTGCCTTCCATGCATTACCTGCACGAACAACATCTGCAACCTTTGCGAAGTTAAGACGATCAGCAGCTGAAATTGAGCCTGATACATCGAATCCACGCCAGTTACCGAAGGTCATATCAATTCCCTGCTGAATCAAAGTCTTACCCTTGATTGAAGTAAGTGGCTTTGCAGAAGAAAGTGCAAGAACGCGAAGCTTTCCAGCCTTTACATATGAAGCGAATTCAGAGGTTCCTGAAACGCCAGCTACTACCTGCTTTGATAGAACTGAAGTTGTAACTTCTCCGCCACCTGCGTAAGGAACGTAGTTCATATCTGTTGCTTGTACGCCAGCCTTCTCAACTAGAAGACCCATGAATACGTGGTCAACAGTTCCCTTTGAACCACCAGCAATTGGGTGACCCTTTGGATCTGCCTTGATGTCATCAAGTAGTTGATTGATTGTGCGGTACTTAGATGATGAAGGAACAACGATTGCTTCCCACTCACGCATCAAACCTGAAATCTGTGTGTTGTCAGATAGCTTCAACTTTGACTTTGTTGATGCAACACCTGCAACCATTGCGAAACCGTTAATGAATGCAACATCTGAACGGCTCTTCTGATCCTGGAAGTAACCAAGACCTACAGTTCCTGAACCACCAGACTTATATGAAACGGTGTAATCACCGAGCATGCCCTCTGCCTTCATTGCATCAGCGAATGCGATTGCTGTTGTGCCGTAACCGCCGCCAACGCCAGAAGATGAAACCCATTCAAGTTTTGAAATTGGTTTTACATCTGGGTACCACCACTTGGTTAGACCCTTTAATGTTCCAGTTGTTACAACTGTGCATGTAAGTGCAGATCCATCAACACCACGACCAGGAGCAGTTGCACCTGCGCGGATGCAATCATCGCCAACCTTCGCCTTTGATGCTGGAACCCAAGCAGCGTTTGCAGCTGGGGCGCTGCTAAGTACAAGCGTCGAAGCAGCAACAACTGCAAGTGCGCCAAAAAACTTCTTTGTTTTCATTAGCTATATTTCCTTATCCATTTCCCGAGTTTCGAGGGCGGGAATGGAGAGAACTTATATGGTTACTGCTTAGTTTTGAACTAATTTGAATAACTTTTTGATTACTTATCGAAGAGGCCGGAAATCTCCACACCTAAGCGTGCAAGTTCCGCCTTGCCGCCATCAAGCGCAGTAAGTACGAAAGGCTTACCGTCAGGGGCGATGCAATAAGAATTTTCAAAATGTGACCCACGCGACTTGTCTTGGCTAATTACTGTCCAATCATCGCCGAGCACTTTGGTTTTGTGTGTACCGCGAGTAATCATCGGCTCAATTGCTAAACAGATGCCCTCAACTAAATCTGGACCACTACCTGGTTTTCCGTAATTTAAAACGTGTGGCTCCATGTGCATTGATGTACCAATTCCATGTCCACCGTATTCACGCAAGATTCCGTACTTACCTTGAGAATTTACATACTCTTCAATTGCATGGCCAATGTCAGAAAGCTTTCCGCCTTTTTTACCAGCCGCAATTCCGCGCCACATAGATTCTTCGCAGACATCTAACATCTTCTGATCTTCTGAATCGCCTGCACCTACTACAACAGAGAAAGCTGCATCTCCGTGCCATCCGTCAATAATCGCGCCACAATCAATTGAAACAACATCGCCTTCATGAATTACGCGATCACCAGGAATTCCGTGAACAATCTCTTCATTAACAGAGACACAGATTGTTGCTGGATAACCGTGATAGCCAAGGAAGTTTGACTTTCCCCCACCGCGTTTGATGTTTGCCGCAGCAACTGCATCTAGTGCAGAAGTAGTCATGCCAGGTTTAATTACTTCGCGAAGAATCTGCAGAGTTTCTCCAACTAATAAACCTGCGCGACGCATGGTTTTTAATTGATCAAGAGTCTTTAGCTCGATCGCCATAGTTACTACTTTACGCGAGAGAGAGCTGCAATCGCAGAGTCGGTAATTTCACTTACCGCACCTGTTGCAGAGATTGAGATTAATAAACCTTCGTTGCGATAGAAGGAGATGATTGGTTCAGTCTGTTCTGCGTAAACTTCAAGGCGGCGCTTAATAACTTCTGCCTTATCGTCTTCGCGTTGAATTAACTTTCCACCGCATGAATCACAAATGCCATCAACTGCTGGCTTCTCATTAACAATGTGATACGGCTTCTGACAATCAGAACATGAACGGCGACCAGATAGTCGAGTAACAATCTCATCGTGATCAACGCTTAGTTCAAGCGCTGCATGAAGAGGTGTTCCCTTCTCTGCAAGCACTGCACGGAGAACTTCTGCCTGAGCTACGTTACGTGGATATCCATCTAGTAAAAATCCATTGCCAAGGTCGTCTTGATTTAAACGATCCTTAACCATGTCATTTGTTACTGAATCAGGAACAAGTTCGCCCTTATCCATGTACTTCTTCGCCTCTAATCCAAGCGCGGTTTCGCCCTTTAAATTAGCGCGGAAAATATCGCCAGTAGAAATATGTGGAATTGCAAAGTGCGCGGCAAGAAATTGAGCTTGTGTTCCTTTGCCTGCACCTGGTGGACCTACCAGGACTAGTCGCATTTTATTTAAGGAATCCCTCGTAGCTGCGCTGCTGTAGCTGTGACTCGATCTGCTTTGCAGTATCAAGACCAACACCAACCACAATCAGAATCGCTGTACCACCGAATGGGAAGTTCTGAGTTGCTCCGAAGAGAATCAAAGCTCCGATTGGAATTACTGCAACTAGCGCAAGGTATAGAGAACCTGGCGCAGTGATGCGTGAAAGTACGTACTGTAGGTACTCCGCAGTTGGTTTACCTGCACGAATACCAGGAATAAATCCACCGTACTTCTTCATGTTATCTGCAACCTCATCTGGATTAAATGTGATTGCTACATAGAAGTAGGTGAAGAAAATAATTAGCGCTGCATAAGTTGCAACATAAATTGGGTGATCGCCCTTCACGAAGTTACGTGAAATCCATACTGCCCAACCCGCTGTGCTATTTGTGAAGTTAACAATTAGTGATGGGATGTAAAGCAATGATGATGCGAAGATAACTGGAATAACGCCAGCTTGGTTAACCTTAATTGGAATGTATGTGCTGGTTCCGCCATAAGTCTGGCGACCAACCATGCGCTTTGCATACTGAACAGGGATACGACGCTGAGCTTGCTCAACGAATACAACCGCTGCCACAACCAAAATACCTACTGCAATCACGAATAGGAATGCGAACAAGCCCTTCTGCAACTTGATGCTCCAAAGGTTTCCAGGGAAACCTGCTGCAATAGAGGTAAAAATAAGGATTGACATACCGTTACCAACACCGCGGTCAGTAATTAGCTCACCAAGCCACATGATTACAGATGTTCCTGCAGTCATTACGAAGATCATGGTGACGATTCGCTGCCATGAAGTATCAGGAATGATTGGAAGAGTACATCCATTGATCAAGCGACCAGTTGTACGTGCAACAGCTACCAAACTAGTTGATTGCAGAATTGCAAGACCGATTGTTAAGTAACGTGTGTACTGAGTTAACTTTGCAGTACCTGATTGACCTTCATTCTTAAGCGCTTCAAAACGTGGAATAACCACAGTTAATAGCTGAACGATGATCGAGCTGGTGATGTAAGGCATGATGCCAAGTGCGAAAACTGAAAGGTGTAGCAAAGCTCCACCTGAGAACAAGTTAATTAGACCGAACAATCCGCCAGTCTGAACTTGGTTTAGACACTCTTGAACGTTTGAATATGAAACGCCAGGAGTTGGCACCACTGATCCGAAACGGAAGAGCGCCATGATGGCGAGAGTAAAGAAGATCTTCTTTCGAAGGTCCGGTGTTTTAAAAGCCTTACCAAATGCTGAAAGCATTAGATCTTCTCCTACTCGCTAACTTCTTTGTTATTAATTACAGAGTCTTTGTTGAACCGCCTGCAGCAGCAATCTTCTCAACAGCTGATGCTGAGAATGCATGTGCAGTTACGTTTACCTTGACGCTGATATCGCCATTGCCAAGCACCTTTACAGGCAAGCTATCGCGAACAGCACCAGCGCTGATTAGATCTGCAACAGATACTTCGCCACCCTTAGGGAATAGCTCGTTAATTGTTGAGACGTTAACCGCCTGATACTCAACGCGTGCAGGATTCTTAAATCCGCGTAGCTTTGGAAGACGCATTACAAGTGGAAGTTGTCCACCTTCGAAACCGATACGAACAACGTTACGAGCACGTGTTCCCTTACCGCCACGACCTGCAGTCTTTCCCTTAGATGCTTCACCGCGACCCTTACGAGTCTTAGCTTTCTTAGCACCTGGAGCTGGACGTAAATGATGAAGCTTTAGTGTCATTATTCAACCTCCTCGACCTTGATTAGATGGCGAACAGCGTGAACCATTCCGCGAATCTCAGGACGATCTTCTTTAACAACTACATCGTTGATGCGCTTTAAGCCAAGTGAACGCAATGTGTCGCGTAGCTCTGGCTTATTGCCCACCTTCGAACGAATTTGAGTAACTTTCAAACGTGGCATTACGCACCGACCTTCTCTGTTGGTTGTTGCGATGCGCGAATGATCGCTGCAGGTGCAACATCTTCAAGTGGACGGTTACGACGTGCTGCAATTGCTGATGGTGCTTCAAGCTGCTTTAGAGCTACAGCTGTTGCATGCACCATGTTGATTGCATTGTTTGAACCGAGTGACTTTGTAAGAACATCTGTAATACCTGCGCACTCAAGTACTGCACGAACTGGACCACCAGCGATAACACCGGTACCAGGAGCAGCTGGACGAAGTAGAACAATGCCTGCAGCCTTTTCACCCTGAACTGGGTGAGGAATAGTTCCTTGAATACGAGGAACCTTGAAGAATGACTTCTTCGCTTCTTCAACAGCCTTTGAAATTGCTTGCGGAACTTCCTTTGACTTTCCGTAACCGATTCCAACTAGACCATTGCCATCGCCAACAACTACAAGAGCTGTAAACGCGAAGCGACGACCACCCTTAACAACCTTTGAAACGCGGTTGATGAATACAACGCGCTCAATGTATGGGCTCTTCTCACGTGGAGTCTCTTCGCGACGATCGCGACCGCGACCTCCGCGCTTTCCGCGTGTATCTTCTTTTGTTCCCTCTGTTGAAGGATTTGTTGCATTAACAGCCATTAGAAGACCAACCCATTCTCTCGTGCGCTATCAGCAAGTGCTGCAATACGACCGTGGTACTTATTTCCACCGCGATCAAAGACAACTTCAGAAACGCCAGCATCTTTGCCACGCTTTGCAATAAGCGCGCCAACTTCCTTTGACTTTCCTGTCTTATCTGCAGATGACTTACGTAGCGCATCTTCCATGGTTGATGCGTATGCAAGTGTCTTGCCCTGTGAATCATCAACAATCTGTACGAACAAGTGACGTGCAGAGCGTGATACAACTAAACGTGGACGTGCAGCTGTTCCAGCAATCTTCTTACGAAGACGGAAGTGACGGCGAGCGCGTGCATTGGTAGACGAACCCTTACGAACCTTTACGGAGATTCCCATTACTTCTTACCTGCCTTTCCAGCCTTACGACGAACTGGCTCACCAAGTAGACGAAGACCCTTACCCTTGTATGGATCAGCCTTACGTAGCTTCTTGATCTTTGCAGCTGTCTCTCCGACTAACTGCTTATCGATACCAGTAATAGTTAATTCAGTCTGTGAAGGAGCCTTGAAAGTAATTCCTTCTGGAGCTGCGAAAAGAATTGGGTGTGAGTAACCAAGCTGGAACTCAAGATCCTTACCCTTTTCAGCAACACGGTAACCAACACCAACGATGTTGATCTGTAGTGAATAACCATTTGTTACGCCTTCAATTGCGTTAGCAATTAGCGTGCGTGATAAACCATGAAGTGAACGTGATAGACGCTCGTCATTTGGACGAACAACTGTTAATACGTCGCCTTCTTGTGAAACCTTAATTGGGTCTGTGATTGCAACAGATAGTGAACCCTTTGGTCCCTTAACTGAAACGTCATTTCCCTTGATTGTTACTTCAACGCCTGAAGGAACGGTGATTGGCTTACGACCGATACGTGACATCTGTAATCACCATACGAAGGCGAGAACTTCTCCGCCTACGCCCTGCTTGTTGGCTTGCTTATCAGTAAGCAATCCAGATGAAGTTGAAATGATCGCAATACCTAGACCACCAAGAACCTTTGGAAGTGAAGTTGATTTTGCGTAAACGCGAAGACCTGGCTTAGAAACGCGGCGAAGACCTGCGATTGAACGTTCGCGATTTGGACCGAACTTCAAATCAAGTACAAGAGTCTTACCTACTGCATTTGCATTATCTTCAACGCGGAAACCTGCGATGTAACCCTCACGCTGAAGAATTTCAGCGATGCGAGCTTTTACCGATGATGACGGCATTGAAACCGTGTCATGGTACGCAGCATTTGCGTTACGCAGACGTGCAAGCATGTCTGCGATTGGATCTGTCATTGTCATTAGTTATTTTGTTTCTTTCTCAAGATAGTTTCCAATAAATTCTTTATTGGACTTGTCTCGTAGTTGTTTACCAAGAAGCCTTAGTGATACCTGGAAGTTCGCCACGGTGCGCCATTTCGCGGAAGCAGACGCGGCAGATTCCAAATTTCTGATAGACAGCATGCGGACGACCGCAACGCTGGCAACGTGTATAACCGCGAACCTTGAACTTAGGCTTACGGCTTGCCTTCACCTTTAGTGATGTTTTAGCCATTTTTTATGCCTCCTTAAATGGGAAACCAAGCAGCTTAAGAAGTGCGCGGCCCTCATCGTCGTTAGTTGCAGTTGTAACAATTGTGATGTCCATACCACGTGGACGATCTACCTTGTCTTGTTCGATCTCTGGGAACACAACCTGCTCTGTTAAGCCGAATGTGTAGTTACCTTTTCCATCGAACTGCTTTGGTGATAAACCACGGAAGTCGCGGATACGAGGTAGTGAGATTGAAAGTAGGCGATCCATGAATTCCCACATGCGATCGTTACGTAGTGTTACGTGAGCGCCGATTGGCTGACCTTCACGAAGCTTGAACTGCGCGATTGATTTCTTTGCACGGTTAACAAGTGGCTTCTGGCCAGTGATGATTGTTAGATCGCGGATTGCACCTTCGATCAACTTTGAATCACGAGCTGCTTCGCCAACACCCATGTTCACAACAACCTTTGAAAGTGTTGGGATCTGCATGACGTTTGCGAAGTTAAATTCCTTCTGTAACGCAGGAATTACTTCTGCCTTGTAACGCGCCTTTAAGCGCACATCAACAGCGGTTGACATTAGATGTCCTTTCCGGTGCGACGTGAAATGCGCACGTTCTTGCCTTCGTCATTCTTGCGTGAGCCGATGCGAGTTGCCTTGCCGTCGTCTCCTACAACCATGACATTTGAAATATGGATAGCTGCTTCGATGTGAAGGATTCCGCCAACCTTTGCACCGCGGTCACCTGTGGTTTCCTTGGTGTGCTTGCTTACGCGGTTGATGCCTTCAACCAAAATACGATCAGCATCTACAGATAGAACTTTGCCTGTTTGGCCCTTGTCCTTACCTGCGATTACTTGAACAGTATCGCCCTTGCGAATCTTCGCCATTACAACACCTCCGGTGCTAATGAGATGATCTTCATGAATCGCTTATCGCGAAGTTCACGTGCAACTGGTCCGAAGATACGGGTACCGCGAGGTTCACCGTCAGCCTTCAAGATAACTGCTGCATTCTCATCAAAACGAATATATGAACCATCAGCGCGACGGCTCTCTTTTACAGTGCGGACGATTACCGCTTTAACAACTTCGCCCTTCTTAACCTGTCCGCCAGGAATTGCATCCTTAACTGAACAGACGATGATGTCTCCGATGCCGGCATAGCGACGTGAAGTACCACCAAGGACGCGGATGCATAGAAGCTCTTTAGCTCCTGTGTTATCTGCGACTCGTAGTCGAGATTCTTGCTGAATCATTTCTCTTCTTCCTTGTCTCTATTACCTATTACTTAGCCTTCTCAAGGATCTCGACAACTCTCCAACGCTTAGTTGATGAGACTGGTCGAGTTTCCATGATCAGTACGCGATCGCCAATGCCAGCAGCATTTGCCTCATCGTGTGCCTTTAGCTTTACTGAACGTGACATAACCTTTGAATATAAACCGTGCTTAACGCGATCATCTACGCGAACAGTTACGGTCTTATCCATCTTGTCGCTTACAACGATGCCTTCACGAGTCTTGCGGAATCCGCGTGCTTCTGTAGTCATTATGCAGCACCTCCAATTCCTAATTCTCGTTCACGAATTACTGTGTAGATACGTGCGATCTCTTTACGCACTGCACCTAGACGGCCGTGTGATTCAAGTTGTCCTGTAGCAGCTTGGAATCGAAGGTTGAAAAGTTCTTCCTTTGATTCACGTAACTTGTTAGTTAACTCTTCTGCTGATAACTGGCGTAGTTCTTCTGCTGTGTTAGCCATTTTTATTACGCCTCCTCTCGTCGAATAACTCGGCACTTCATTGGAAGCTTATGAATCGCAAGACGCATAGCCTCTGATGCAACATCTTCTGTCACACCTGAAATTTCAAACATAACGCGACCTGGCTTTACGTTTGCAATCCACCACTCAGGAGAACCCTTACCAGAACCCATACGAGTTTCAGCTGGCTTCTTTGTTAATGGACGATCTGGATAAATGTTGATCCAAACCTTTCCACCACGCTTGATGTGACGTGTCATTGCAATACGTGCTGCTTCGATCTGACGGTTTGTTACGTATGCAGGCTCAAGAGCTTGGATACCGTAATCACCAAATGCGCACTGTGTTCCGCCCTTTGATGCACCACTACGTGATGGGTGGTGCTGCTTGCGGTGCTTAACGCGACGTGGAACCAACATTAGTTAGCGCCTCCTTCTGCATTAGCTGCTGCAGCTGGAGCTGCATCACGACGTGGACCACCTTCACGGCGAGGACCACGAGGTCCGCGGTTATCGCGCTGTGGCTTTGGAGCCTTTGCTGCTGCAAGTGCTGCCGCATCGCGCTCTGCACGTGAACCAATAACTTCGCCCTTGTAGATCCAAACCTTTACACCAAGGCGACCGAATGTTGTATGTGCTTCGTAGAAGCCATAATCAATATCCGCACGCAATGTGTGTAGTGGAACGCGACCTTCACGGTAGAACTCAGAACGTGACATTTCAGCGCCGCCTAGACGACCACCGCACTGAACACGGATGCCCTTTGCGCCAGCCTTAAGTGCTGATTGCATTGACTTACGCATTGCACGACGGAAAGAAACACGAGCAGCTAACTGCTCTGCAATTCCCTGTGCAACAAGTTGTGCATCTGTCTCTGGATTCTTAACTTCAAGAATATTTAACTGAACCTGCTTACCGGTTAGCTTCTCTAAACGGATACGTAGGTTGTCTGCTTCTTGTCCGCGGCGACCAATTACGATGCCAGGACGTGCAGTGTGAAGATCGATACGTACTCGATCACGGGTGCGCTCGATTTCAATTCGAGCAACGCCTGCGCGCTCCATATCCTTCTTCATAAGTCGACGAATTTCGACATCTTCCTTTACATAATCTTTGTAAAGCTTGTCTGCGTACCAACGTGACTTGAAATCAGTTGTGACACCAAGACGGAAACCGTGTGGGTTTACTTTCTGACCCATTTACTTTGCTCCCTTCTTGCTATCTGAAACTACGACTGTGATGTGTGATGCACGCTTATTGATGCGGAAACCACGTCCTTGTGCACGTGGACGGAAACGCTTCATTGTCTGTCCTTCATCAACTAGCGCTTCTGTTACCCAAAGTTCTGACGCATCGCGTAGAGCTGGGTTCTTCTGCTTTGCATTTGCTACAGCTGAAGCAAGAAGTGCGTACACATCTTGACCTGGAGCTTGTGGAGCAAACTTCAAAACATTTAGCGCTTCATCAGCACGCATGCCGCGGATCAAGTCCACAACGCGTCGCGCCTTCTGAGGTGTATGACGAATGTTTGAAAGAACAGCGCGTGCTGTTGTTCCTGTTGTCTCTGTATTAGCCACGTGACGCCCTCGCATCCTGCTTAACGTGTCCCTTAAATGTACGTGTTGGTGCAAACTCTCCAAGCTTGTGTCCAACCATCGCATCAGTTACGAAAACTGGTACGTGCTTGCGACCATCGTGCACAGCAATTGTGTGTCCGATCATTGATGGAGTGATCATTGAACGACGTGACCAAGTCTTGATCACGTTCTTAGTGTTCTTTTCGTTCTGAGCATCTACCTTCTTAGATAGATGTCCATCAACGAAAGGACCCTTCTTTAAACTACGTGGCATTCGCTGATCTCCCCTTATCGATTCTTATTCGATTTACGACGACGGACAATTAGCTGATCTGACGCCTTCTTCTTACGAGTGCGCTTCTCAGGCTTACCCCAAGGTGAAACTGGGTGACGTCCACCAGAGGTACGACCTTCACCACCACCGTGTGGGTGATCAACTGGGTTCATAACAACACCGCGAACGGTTGGGCGGATGCCCTTCCAACGGTTACGTCCAGCTTTTCCAAGATTGATATTTGATTGCTCTGCGTTTCCGACTTCACCGATTGTTGCGCGGCAACGAACATCCACGTTACGGATTTCGCCAGAAGGCATACGAAGCTGTGCCATTGAACCTTCTTTAGCAACAAGCTGTACTGATGCACCTGCAGAACGTGCAATCTTTGCACCGCCACCTGGGCGAAGTTCGATTGCGTGAACAACGGTACCTACAGGGATATTACGAAGTGGCAAGTTATTGCCAGGCTTGATATCTGCCTTTGGTCCGTTTTCGATTACATCGCCCTGCTGCAATTTATTTGGAGCAATGATGTAACGCTTCTCGCCATCTGCGTAATGCAGAAGCGCAATGCGTGATGTGCGATTTGGATCGTATTCGATATGTGCAACCTTTGCAGTGATGCCATCCTTATCGTTACGAAGGAAATCAATTAGACGGTATGCGCGCTTGTGACCGCCACCTTGGTGACGAACTGTTACGCGACCTGATGCGTTACGACCACCCTTTGAATGAAGTGGACGAACTAGTGACTTCTCAGGTGTGGTGCGTGTGATTTCTTTGAAATCAGCAACAGATGCACCGCGACTACTTGGAGTCACTGGCTTCAATTTACGAAGTGCCATTTTTTATCCTCTCACCAGTTTCAATTAAGAAACTGGGCCTCCAAAGATGTCGATGCGCTGACCAGCTGCAACCTTGACGATTGCGCGCTTTGTGTCCTTGCGCTTACCAATACCGAAACGTGTACGAAGTGACTTACCTTCGCGGTTAAGGGTGTTTACAGAAACAACCTTTACGTTAAATACCTTCTCAACTGCAATCTTGATTTCAGTCTTATTTGCATCTGGTGCAACGATGAAGGTGTACTTGTTCTGATCTAGCAAGCTGTATGACTTCTCAGATACAACTGGCGCGATCAATACGTCGCGATGGTCTTTCATGCGTTCACCTCTTCGCCTTCACGAGCAACAGCCTTAGCGCCCTTGCCCTTTGCGCTGCCATTTAGAAGATCCTTGATTGCTGCATCTGTGAACACAACATCATCTGACTTCAAAACGTCATATGCATTTAACTGATCAGGAACTAGCAAGTGCACGTTGTCTGCATTGCGAAGTGAACGCCATGCAACATCTTCTGTGCGAGCTAGAACAACTAGAAGATTCTTACGATCGCTGAACTGACGAGCAGCTGCGATTGCAGACTTTGTATTTGGGTTTGCACCAAATGCATCAAGAACGTGAATACGTTCGTTGCGCTGACGATCTGAAAGAACTCCTGCAAGAGCAGCCTTGATCATCTTCTTTGGTGTGCGCTGTGCGTAATCGCGTGGGCGAACTGCGTGTGCAGCGCCACCACCACGGTGAAGTGGTGAGCGAACAGAACCCTGACGCGCACGTCCGGTTCCCTTCTGCTTGAAAGGCTTCTTACCTGAACCAGAAGTTTCGCCGCGGTTCTTTGCTTTCTGTGAACCCTGACGAGCAGCTGCAAGTTGTGCAGTTACTACCTGGTGAATAAGTGGAACGTTTGTCTGTGCATCGAAAAGTTCTGCTGGAAGATCAACGCTTCCAACTTTCTTTCCTGCTGCATCTTTAACATCAATATTTAGTGACATGTTATGCGTTCACCTCTTCAACCATTGCCTTCTTCGCTGCAGAGCGAACAAATACCAAACCACCGTCTGGACCTGGGACTGCACCCTTAATAAGAATCAAGTTACGATCCTTATCAATTGCGTGAACAGTTAAGTTCTGTGTTGTTACACGATCAGAACCCATAACACCGGCCATACGAAGACCCTTAAATACGCGACCAGGTGTAGCGCAAGCGCCGATTGAACCTGGCATACGGTGCTTCTTATCAACACCGTGTGATGCTCCGATACCACCGAAACCATGGCGCTTCATAACACCAGCAGTTCCCTTACCGATTGTGGTTCCGGTTGCGTCAATAATTTCTCCAGCTTCGAAAACATCAGCGCCAAGTTCTTGGCCAACTGTGTAAGAAGCTGCATTTAGCGTGCGTAGCTCTGCAACTGAACGACGTGGTGTAACACCAGCCTTTGCAAAGTGACCAGCCTGTGGCTTTGTAACCTTCTTAGGATCGATTGCACCAAATGCAATCTGAACAGCTGAGTAGCCATCCTTTTCAGGTGTACGGATCTGTGTAACTACGCATGGACCAGCTTCAATTACTGTTACTGGAACAATTCGATTATTTGAGTCGAATACCTGAGTCATACCTAGTTTCTTACCTAGGACGCCCTTGATAGACGAGCCATAGCTTTGTGTGTTTTTCATTTTCGGTTCGTCCTTTCTCTTAGAGCTTGATCTCGATATCGACGCCTGCTGGCAAATCGAGGCGCATCAATGAATCCACTGTCTTTGGTGTTGGATCGATGATGTCGATCAAACGCTTGTGGGTGCGCATTTCGAAGTGCTCGCGGCTGTCCTTGTACTTATGTGGAGAGCGAATAACACAGTATGTGTTCTTCTCTGTTGGTAGCGGAACTGGACCTGCGACAGTTGCACCTGTGCGCTCAACAGTTTCGACAATCTTCTTTGCCGAAGTGTCAATCACCTCATGGTCATATGCCTTGAGTCGAATGCGGATTTTCTGTCCCGCCATTTTGTGCTCTCTTTCTTCTTTTTTAAAATCTTTATTTAAATTTTTGAAGTTTTAAGTGGCCGGCCGTAACCGGCCACTTAACGACTTCTTTATTCTTTTTTTACTACTGGTATTACTTGGTGATCTTTGTAACGCGACCTGCACCAACTGTGCGGCCACCTTCGCGGATAGCGAACTTCAGACCTTCTTCCATCGCAATTGGCTGAATTAGCACAACTGAGATGTCAGTGTTATCGCCAGGCATAACCATTTCGGTGCCTGATGGAAGTGTTACAACACCAGTTACGTCAGTTGTACGGAAGTAGAACTGTGGACGGTAGTTGTTAAAGAATGGAGTGTGGCGTCCGCCTTCATCCTTTGAAAGGATGTAAACAGAAGCTGAGAACTCTGTGTGTGGTGTGATTGAACCAGGCTTGCAAACAACCTGACCGCGCTCAACATCTTCACGCTTTGTTCCGCGAAGTAGTAGACCAACGTTCTCGCCAGCCTGACCTTCGTCAAGAAGTTTACGGAACATTTCAACGCCAGTAACAGTTGTCTTCTGTGAAGCTTCCTTGATACCAACGATTTCAACTTCTTCGTTAACCTTGACGATACCGCGCTCGATACGACCGGTGATAACAGTTCCACGACCTGTGATTGTGAAAACGTCTTCAACTGGCATCAAGAATGGCTTATCAACATCACGTGCAGGTGTTGGGATGTAATCATCAACAGCTGTCATAAGTTCCATGATTGAGTCAACCCACTTAGCGTCGCCTTCTAGAGCCTTAAGAGCTGAGATGCGAACGATAGGTGTGTCATCGCCTGGGAATTCGTACTTAGATAGAAGTTCGCGAACTTCCATTTCAACTAGTTCAAGAATTTCTGCATCATCAACCATGTCTGACTTGTTTAGAGCAACAACGATTGATGGAACGCCAACCTGACGAGCAAGAAGCACGTGCTCCTTGGTCTGTGGCATTGGACCGTCTGTAGCAGCAACTACAAGAATTGCGCCGTCCATCTGAGCTGCACCAGTGATCATGTTCTTGATGTAGTCAGCGTGACCTGGGCAGTCAACGTGCGCGTAGTGGCGCTTTTCGGTCTGGTATTCGATGTGCGCGATCGAGATGGTGATACCACGCTGACGCTCTTCTGGCGCCTTATCGATCTGATCGAATGGTGTGAATGGGTTTACATCTGGGTACTTCTCGTGCAACACCTTTGAGATCGCCGCAGTAAGAGTTGTCTTACCGTGGTCGATGTGACCAATGGTTCCGATGTTGACGTGTGGTTTGGTTCGTTCGAACTTTGCCTTTGCCACTTTGGTTCCTCTTTCTTATGAGTGCTTTTTAGTTATTAGGGATTTGGTTCTTTGTTACTTATTAGGGTTATTCGCCGCGTACTTTCGCAATGATTTCCTTTGACACTGCTGCAGGAACTTCTGCATAGGTCTCGAATTCCATTGAGTAGCTTGCGCGGCCTTGTGTTCTGCTTCGAAGATCGCCGACATAGCCGAACATCTCCGATAGTGGAACTAGCGCCCTAACAACGCGGGCACCTGACCGCTCATCCATGGCCTGAATTTGGCCACGACGACTATTTAGATCGCCGATGACATCACCCATGAAATCTTCAGGAGTGGTGACTTCAACTTTCATAACTGGTTCTAGCAAAACAGGACCAGCAAGTTTTGCTGCTTCCTTAAATGCTGCGATACCAGCAATCTTGAAGGCCAATTCAGATGAGTCAACATCGTGATAGGCGCCGTCAAGAAGAGTTACACGTACATCTGTAAGTGGGAAGCCAGCAAGAGGACCTGCCTGCATTGCTTCTTGGCATCCATCGTCAACTGAAGGGATGTACTCCTTCGGAACGCGTCCACCTGTAATTTTATTTACGAATTCATAGCCCTTTTCATTTTCGCCAGGTTGTAGTGGCTCAAGAGCAATTTGAATCTTCGCGAATTGACCAGAACCACCTGATTGCTTCTTGTGGGTGTAGTCGTGGCGCGCAACTGGCTTGCGAAGTGTTTCGCGGAATGCAACCTGTGGCTTACCAACGTTCGCTTCAACTTTAAATTCGCGCTTCATACGATCAACAAGAATTTCAAGGTGAAGTTCGCCCATACCAGCGATGATTGTCTGACCTGTTTCTTCATCAGTCTTAACGCGGAATGTTGGATCTTCTTCTGCAAGACGCTGAATCGCAATACCAAGTTTTTCCTGGTCGCCCTTTGTCTTAGGTTCAATCGCAACTTCGATAACTGGATTTGGGAATTCCATTGATTCAAGAATTACCGGCTTATCAGTATCGCAAAGAGTCTCGCCAGTTGTGGTGTCCTTAAGACCCATAACCGCGCAGATCATGCCTGCGGTTGCCTCTTCGATTTCTTCGCGCTTGTTAGCGTGCATCTGATAAATCTTGCCGATACGTTCCTTGCGATCCTTATTTGAGTTAAGAACTGCAGAGCTGGTCTTCATTACGCCTGAATAAACGCGGATAAATGTCAGCTTACCTAGGTGGGGATCTGTCATGATCTTGAATGCAAGAGCTGACATTGGTTCGTCATTGCTTGGCTTACGTGTTACTTCGATTGAAGAATCTGCAACGTTATGGCCAACAATCGCATCAACATCTAGAGGTGATGGAAGGTAACGAACCACAGCATCAAGCATTGGCTGAACACCCTTGTTCTTAAAAGCAGAACCAGTTAGAACTGGAACAGCCTTTGCAGCAAGAGTTGCACGACGAATACCTGCGATGATTTCAGCTTCTGAAAGTTCAGCACCTTCAAGGTACTTCTCCATGATCTGATCATCAGATTCTGCAAGTGTTTCTAAGAATTCATGGCGAGCCTTTTCAGCTGCTTCTTTTAGATTAGCTGGAATCTCTTCGATTACGTAATCTTCGCCCTTCTTTGTTTCGCCTGGCCATACAAGAGCCTTCATTGCGATTAGATCAACAACGCCCTGGAAGTCACCTTCAAGACCAATTGGAATCTGAAGTACAAGAGCAGTTGCGTTAAGACGTGAACGAATCATGCCAACGCACATATCAAAGTTTGCACCGGTACGGTCTAACTTGTTTACGAAGCAGATACGTGGAACTGAATACTTATCAGCTTGACGCCAAACAGTTTCTGATTGTGGTTCTACACCAGCAACACCATCGAACACAGCAACTGCACCATCAAGAACACGAAGTGAACGTTCTACTTCAACTGTGAAGTCAACGTGGCCAGGTGTATCAATGATGTTGATTGTGTGATCTTTCCAAGCACAGGTTGTAGCAGCAGAGGTAATGGTGATACCGCGCTCTTGTTCCTGCTCCATCCAGTCCATGGTTGCAGCACCTTCGTGAACTTCACCGATCTTGTAGTTGATACCGGTGTAGAAAAGGATGCGCTCGGTTGTGGTGGTCTTACCCGCGTCGATGTGCGCCATGATTCCAATGTTGCGCACCTTGGCTAGGTCTAGTGTTGCCACTTTATATCTTCCTTATCTCTTCTTTAATTCTTCAATAATTACCAGCGGTAGTGAGCAAACGCCTTGTTTGCATCCGCCATCTTGTGTGTATCTTCGCGACGCTTAACAGCAGCACCAAGGCCATTGCTTGCATCAATTAGCTCGTTTGTAAGACGTTCTGCCATTGACTTTTCGCGACGTGCGCGTGAGAAATCAACTAACCAACGTAGAGCAAGAGTTGTTGCGCGACCTGACTTAACTTCAACAGGCACCTGGTATGTAGCTCCACCAACGCGACGAGACTTAACTTCGATCTGTGGCTTGATGTTATCTAGTGCGCGCTTAAGTGTGATGATTGGATCAACTTGTGTTTTTTCGCGAATGTTTTCCATTGCTGCATAAACAATTGCTTCAGCTGTTGAACGCTTGCCGTGCAAAAGAATCTTATTGATTAGCGCGGTAACAATTGGTGAGTTATAAACTGGATCAGCAATAACTGGTGACTTAACTGCAGGACCTTTACGTGGCATTAGCTGGCCTTCTTCTCTCGCTTAGCACCGTAACGTGAACGTGCTTGCTTACGGTTCTTAACACCTTGTGTATCAAGTGAACCGCGAATGATCTTGTAACGAACACCTGGTAGATCTTTAACACG
The DNA here is from genome assembly GCA_964565165.1 of uncultured Actinomycetes bacterium. Taxonomy (GTDB): domain Bacteria; phylum Actinomycetota; class Actinomycetes; order Nanopelagicales; family Nanopelagicaceae; genus ZLKRG08. The sequence continues at coordinate 35,291 of CAZMDJ010000003.1, forward strand.
ACCACCGCGAACAAGAACGATGGAGTGCTCTTGTAAGTTGTGACCTTCGCCAGGAATGTATGCAGAAACTTCCATGCCACTTGTTAAGCGAACACGTGCAACTTTACGAAGTGCAGAGTTCGGCTTCTTTGGTGTTGTTGTGTAAACACGTGTGCAAACACCGCGACGTTGTGGACTACCTTTTAGTGCAGGTGTTTTTGTTTTGTCGCTCTTTTCAGCGCGACCACGACGCACTAACTGTTGAATCGTTGGCATGTTTCTCCATCTTTGTTCGTTTTAATTTTTGTCTTTCATACAAAACTTTTCCGACCCACGCGGTCGGGTGTGTTGAACCGACTACGCAAATCTTTCGCATAAAAATCTTCATGCGAAGGAAAAGCCCTATAAAAAAGGCAGGGGTTAAGCGTAAGCGAGAGGGCTCGAATCCTCCAAATCCTGCGAATCGGAGGTCTTTTACTCCTACCCTGCCAAAGTGGCCCGCGACACGCCGATGGGCGTGTCGGATTTTAAAGGCATGGTCTACGCTGAATTTATGAGCGTACATATCAGTGCCCAGAAGGGCGAAATCTCGGACAAGATCCTCCTCCCAGGAGACCCTCTCCGAGCTAAGTGGGTGGCCGAAAACTGGCTTACCGATGTCAAGCAATTTAACGCCGTCCGAAACATGTTTGGCTTTACCGGCCTACATAAGGGTGAGCGAATCTCAGTTATGGGCACCGGAATGGGCCTTCCATCGATTTCGATCTATGTAACCGAGCTTTTTAACGAATATGACGTCCAAAAGGCGATCCGTATCGGTACCGCTGGCGGTATTCAGGACCACACCAAGGTTGGCGATGTAATTCTTGCGATGACCGCATCAACAGATTCAAATATCAATCGCCGTTTCACCAATGGTTTGGACTTCGCACCACATGCGGACTTCCTAATGTTGCAAGCTGCATACGAAGCATCGCAGAAGCATGGTGGCGCGCTTGTTGGTGGCGTCTCATCAATGGATTATTTCTATGATGAAACAGATGCAGCTAAGAAGTTAGTTGCACATGGTGTTCTTGCTGTTGAAATGGAAGCTTCTGCTTTGTATTCAATCGCTGCACGAAAGAAGCGTCGCGCACTTTCAATCCTTACAGTTTCAGATCATGTCTTCACACACGAAGCTATGGATTCTGATGCGCGCGAACGTTCTCTTAATAACATGGTTGAGATTGGCTTGACTGCTCTAAACGCGTGATCCGTAAAAGATTACTCGTCGTAACTGTTTGGGTTGCGCTTGCGCTCTTTGGTTTTTATGCAAGCGCAAATATCAACTCGTTGTTAACAACTTCAATAACAGTTCCAGGTAGTCAATCAGCTAAAGCAGATGAAGTAATTGAAAGCGCCTTTGGTGAAACCACCGAAGGCGCTTTCTCTATCTTTTATGAATACAACAAGAAGTTACCAAAAGCAGATGTAGAGGCGTTGCAAGCAAGAGTTGAAAAGGCAGTTTCAACTTTGCCCGCGCTTCATGTTGTACAGAATCGTGCAATAGGCGGTGTTTTATATGCCAATATCCAAACCCCTTATAACCTGCAGAAAGCAGCGGATTTAACTCCCCTTCTCCGCTCTGCGCTAAAGGATGCCGGGCTAAAGAGTGTAAAAGTTTCCGGTCCACCTGCAATCAAACATGATGTCTCCCCTGTATTAGCCGACGACTTACAGCGCGGACAATTGGTCGCAATTCTTATCGCGTTAATCTTCTTATTTATAACTTTACGATCAATCTGGTCGATGTTAATACCAATAATTGTCGCCATCACAACTATCTCGACCTCGATCGGCATCATCTATCTATTGGCGCATAAGATGTTGATGGTTCTATATATCCCAAATATCGTAGAACTAATTGGGTTAGGCCTTGCTATTGATTACTCACTACTTATGGTGCATCGCTATAAATTAGATGGTGATATTAAAAAGACCCAGAGAACCATTTTAATTTCTGGAAGTACCGTAGCAATCGCACTTTCTACATTAATTCTGGTTCCGATTCCTTTCATTCGCTCCCTTGGAATCGCGGGCGTAATTGTGCCACTCGTTGCAATGGCCGCAGCTACAACTCTGCAACCTGCGTTACTTTCTTACATGGGCACAGATGGAGCAAAGCCTCGCTTTGCAAGTAACCATTTCCGTGCACTTGGCGAATTTGTAGTCAAACGTCCAGTACCGGTGCTATTAATTTCTCTGGCACTTATTGCGGTACCGATTTCACAAATTACTAAGTTAGCTGTAACTCCAAGTTCGATCTCTGCAATCCCTGAAAATCTAGAATCCGCTAAGGCGATCAAAATAGTTACCAGCCGCGCCGGCGAAGGAATCATCTCTCCGATTCAGGTTGTTGTTAACTTGCCTGAAGTTACCGATGTAAATATGGCTCGCGTAAAACTTGCTGGGGAAATTGCTGCCAATAAAGATGTCTTCACCGTTGTAACTGATCGTAAGTATGTTGATAAGAGCGGCAAAGTGCTACGTATTTTTGTCATTTCGAAGAAGGATTTAGGCGAAAGCCAGCAATTAATAAGCTTTATTCGTGCTCTCAAAAACGACTTCCCCGCAGGCACAAAAATCTATGTAGGTGGCGCTCCAGCTCAAGGTTTTGACTTAGTCCAACGGATAAAAACCACTTTCCCTATAATTGCGATATTCGCTCTGCTCATTTCATTTGCCTTACTTCGTAGATATCTAAATTCGCTTTTGATACCTATTAAGGCGATTCTCTTAGATTTAATCTCTATTGCCGCAGCAGTTGGTACCGTAGTTTTCTTCGCCAAAAATTATTTCTATCAGCAAGACCAGATTGAAATCTGGGTCTTGTTATTTATCTTTGCAATTCTCTTTGGACTTTCAATGGATTATGAAGTCTTCATCGTCTCCAGAATGCGCGAAAGTTACTTGGAACATAAAGATAATAACCGCGCAGTTATCGAAGGGTTAGCCAATACCGGAGGTGTAGTAACTACCGCTGCCATAGTTATGGTGGGTGCGCTAACTGGATTTATCACAGGCCACTTTGCCGGGCTACAAGAACTTGGTGTTGGATTAATTGCAGGTATTGCACTTGATGCCACAATCATCCGAATGCTTCTACTTCCAGCAACGATGGTTTTACTCGGTAAATGGAATTGGTCCCACCCCCGCTTTCGCGGGAGTAGGACCAACTTTTAAGTTAGGTTCTTAGCTTTACTTACTTAACAACCTTAATTGAGAAATGAATAGCCGGTAGCTGATATCCCAATGCAATAGCTGGATTATCATTTGCATAACTTAAAATAGGAAGCATTCCATATTGAGTGTTTGCAAATGAAGGTTGATTTGTATAAAAAAGTGGATGCAAATCAATTATATGTGTTCCTGGCTTACCGACTGCAGGGAAGTGAATAACCATATAACCATTTGAATTAAAGCCACATCCATAACCAATAAAGCTATTGTCGTATGTAACAGCCATAGTGTTATCTAGCTGAGTCCAACCTACGCCTTTTATAGCGATAGTTACTTCTTCGCCGGCTTTAAATGTGTAAGTTGGCTTGCCTGAACCATCTCGTGATTCAGGAAGTGGAGATTTATCTGCTAGAGCTACACCTGCGGATAAAGCCTTTCCATTCTTATCTTTGTAAACAAAAATACTTGGTTTAACGTAGAACGGAATTTGAGCCTGAATCAAGTCTCCGCTTTTAACTTGGATTACATGCCAGCCGCCTAGATTATCTGGGATAGTAACTTCAGTTGAGAGATTTCCTCCGGTTGGAGTAGCTGTTCCCATTGGCACCCCGTTGTAAACCCAACAGGTACCTGAACAATTGACTCGGTTTCCAACTACAGAAGCCCAAACTATTTGATGTGCGCCAGTTGTATATAAACCAGTGACATCAAGTTTGACTTTACTTCCTACTACTGCATTGTTTACATCTACTTTGGCAACAGCTGTAGTTTTTGGATCAACCCCTTGATTAGAAAGCGTAGTTCTAAAATCGGTGGAAGGTGTTACAACTTGAGGGTATTCGATTGAGGAAGGAATCAATCCATTATCTTTCGTAACTTTAAATGGCAACATTCCGCCTTTTGAATAGGGCACTGGGGATTGTTTTAAGTTCATATACTGAACACCGATTCCATCGGCTGCAGTTACATAATGTGTGCCTATTTCACCTGCTGCTCGAATTTTGAATTCAGCCGTTCCACGTGTCCAAACCGCCTGGGCTTCTCCCACGTAACCGTTATCCCACAGGATAGAAATACCTCCTGTATAAAGAGTTGAACCGATTCCTGTGTATTTAATAGTTATTGGAGTACCAACAGGACCGCTGGATGGTGACATCGTAAATTTTGGATTCGTTTGGAATCCGCCTTTAGCAACGGCGGAACCATTGACCACTGCATAAATATCATGTGGTCCACCAAAATCTTCTGGCGCTTTTGTTTTAAATACAAACCCACCGTTTGCATCAGTCATGATTGATGCCATTTTGACTGGGTATTTAAGGTACTTAACCCCACGATAGTTAATTGAATTTGGCTGAACATCTGTCAACCATGCTCCATCTGCAGTTGACCAAGTTAAATTAACTGAAGAATTTGCTGGCAAGCCTTTTCCCGTCAACGTAAACTCTTGACCAACATAACCTTGATTTGGTTCAGTTGTTATCATTCCTTGCAAAAGATCTGGAGTTGTGAAAGTAATTTTTTCTCCAGTGAAAGGCAGGGCAGGAACGCCTTTTAAATCTTTAGGTGCGGTCAAAGTCAGAATATTTTCTGCATCAGCCGCAATAGCAGGAGTTGCCAGGGCGGCAATTAATACTGCCGCCATGACTCCTCTTTTAATTAAACTCTTACCCATTTTAATCTCTCCTATATATGTATTCGTTTAATTATTTTGTAGGAACTGCAAAGAGTGTTAACTTTGAAGCATCCATAAAATTTGATGACCAAGTTCCTGTTGCCCCTTTAAGTGCTGGACTAACAGTCACTGAACGGTAGTAACTAACACGATCGTAAATTGTGCGACCAGTTGCAGGATCTACCTGACGTACGCCATTGACTACTTTTGGTACAAGCTTTGTTGAAAGAACCTTCATGGTCGTTGTGTCTTTAGCAACCATTGTTACTTTGTAATTAATTATTCCCAATGTTGAATACTGTCCATTGCCTGTACCTGTGCGAAGAACGCCGGTCCAGAATGCTGCACCTGAGTGGTTGCCGTAAGTTAAAGGAATCTTTGTTGGCCAACCAGATACTTCAATATAAGCTTGTGACGTATTAGTTGAATCCATCACTGCTCCGCCTAAATCGGCATTATTAGCATAAACACGGAAAACAATTCCTTGTCCCAATAAATATTCTGAAGTGATCGCACAGGACACTCCAAAACGTGGTGCTAACGGACCTGATGTACCAGATGCTAGAACGGTGTCTACATACATATGAATCGGTGAAATGACACCTTGCACCGGAACGCCTACTTTTACGTTTAGAGTTGGTGAATTCACCTTTGCTATCGAAGTGTCTGTAGGTGTTAACACACCAGTAAGCGGTGTTGCTCCTGCCGCAGATGGGACCCATGAACATTTTGCAACATACGGTGCAACTGAAGTTGTTGCAATCGCTTCACAACCTGAAATAACTTTACCGGCCGCTGAAAATGCCACAGTGCCTGGCAATGAGGCTGTTGCAGTAATAACTGCTGGATCTAGACCATAAACAGCGTTACCGCCTGATAGCGCTAATGAGTCTGCAGCATGCGCTGTCGACATGCCCAGTGTTGCAAATGTTGCTACTACAAAGCTTGCGATGATTTTTTTCATTACCTAACTCCTTTTATTTCTCTTAAATTCTCAATTACTTCGTTGTAATAGTTCCGGTTAAAGTCAATGTGACCGGTGTTGCAGGCTTTGAACCCTTTGATGCACTTGCGATTGCCCATGAACCCGTAAGAGTCAATGAACCAGTTGCCCCTGCATATTTGCCGGTACCGCTAACGATTGTTATTGGACCTTTTTTGATTGTTACAGTGGTTGGTGCATCTGCATCAGCAGAGCAAGCCATTGATCCATCTGCATACTTAACTTTCAATGTATCTGCGCCACTTCCGAGAGTGCCTTCGCCATCAAAAGGGGTGCACTGCTCTGCAGGAACAGCTGATCCCATTCCCGTTAATTTATCTAAACCGCCTGTTTCACCAGTTCCAGTTGCAGTTACATTTGTAACGTTCACATCAGCGTCGCCCCAAAGCATTGTTACGGTGCCTTTGTAGGTTGCGTTGATTTTTACTGTGCCACCTTTAGAAGTTGCTGGTGTTGATGCAGCAGCTTTTGGCTTTGTTGTTGAAAAACCTGTTGGGCACTTTGGCTTTGCTGCGGTAACTTTCTTTACTGTTGTACCTTTGTAGCAAGTAATTGTTTTGTTAGCGGCATTAGCGCCTGCTATATTTCCTAATACGAGTCCTGCGATTGCGAGGACTGTAGCGATTTTTGTTAAAAGTTTCATCAGTTCCATCTCTCCCTGTAACTGGTTGTTACAAGGGAATGTTTTCACTTGCAAAATAAATGAAAAGAAAAAAGGCGAGTGCCAGCCCCAGCCTGGCTATCTACTCAGTCACAGTGATATATGCACAAAGGGCCACCTCTAATGAGGTGGCCCTTTTATGACTAGTTATTTGTACTTAGTTGCGAACATCCAAGTCATCTAGACGTACCGCTTCACCTGATCCAGATGAATCAAATGGTGTGAAGTCGTATTCGTCATATGACGCGTAGACCGCTGCCTTTGCCTCTTCTGTTGGCTCAACACGTACATTGCGATAACGAGCAAGTCCGGTACCAGCTGGAATCAACTTACCGATGATGACGTTCTCCTTCAGACCAAGAAGTGGATCGCTCTTCTCTGATAACGCTGCATCAGTTAGAACACGAGTTGTTTCCTGGAATGAAGCTGCTGACAACCAAGATTCAGTTGCAAGCGATGCCTTAGTGATACCCATAAGTTCTGGACGACCAGATGCAGCCTTACCACCGGTTGTAACAACGCGACGGTTCTCTGCTTCGAAGCGACCACGCTCTACAAGTTCGCCAGGAAGAAGATCTGTATCTCCAGCCTCAAGAACTGTAATGCGCTTTAGCATCTGACGAACGATAACTTCGATGTGCTTATCGTGGATACCTACACCCTGTGAACGGTAAACCTCTTGGATTTCGTTAACCAAGTGAACCTGAGTTGCACGTGGTCCAAGAATACGAAGAACCTGCTTAGGATCAATCGCGCCAACAACCATCTTCTGGCCGACTTCAACCTTCTGTCCTTCTTCTACAAGAAGCTTCTGGCGACGAGTAATTGGGTAAGCAACTTCTTCTCCGCCATCTGCAGGTGTAACAACAATCTTCTTGCCCTTTGCATCCTCGCGGAATGAAACAACACCTGCTGCTTCGGCGATTGGCGCAACACCCTTAGGTGTACGAGCTTCGAATAGTTCTTGTACACGTGGAAGACCGTGAGTGATGTCATCACCTGCAACACCACCGGTGTGGAAGGTACGCATTGTTAGCTGTGTACCTGGTTCACCGATTGATTGCGCTGCAATGATTCCGACTGCTTCACCAATATCTACACGCTTACCTGCACCAAGTGAGCGTCCGTAGCAAGCTGCGCACTGTCCGACCTTGCTATCGCAAGTTAGAACTGAGCGAACCTTAACTTCAGAAACTCCTGCTGCAATTAAGTCATCGATAACGCGATCGCCAAGATCTTCTGCAGCTGATGCAATTACCTTGCCATCAATTACTACATCTTCAGCCAACGCACGACCGTAGATAGATGTCTCAACATGATCATCCTTAACCAATACACCGTTCTGCTTTGATGCAATTGGAAGCACTAGACCACGATCGGTTCCGCAATCTTCTTCGCGGATGATCACATCTTGTGCAACGTCGCAGAGACGACGTGTTAGGTAACCTGAGTCAGCGGTACGTAGCGCGGTATCTGCAAGACCCTTACGCGCACCGTGTGTTGAGATGAAGTACTCAAGTACAGATAGACCTTCGCGGAAGTTTGACTTGATTGGACGAGGAATAATTTCGCCCTTTGGATTTGCCACAAGACCACGCATACCTGCGATCTGACGAATCTGCATCAAGTTACCACGAGCACCAGAGTGAACCATCATCCATACTGGGTTGATGCGAGGGAAGTTATCTTCCATCTCTTTACCAACTTCAGCAGTTGCTTGGGTCCAGATTTCAATCAATTCCTGACGACGTTCATCATCAGTGATCAAGCCCTTCTCGTACTGTGATTGGACCTTATCTGCCTTAGTTTCATAGCTCTCAAGAATTTCTTGCTTGCGAGGTGGAACTACAACATCTTCAATACCGATTGTTGCGCCAGCACGAGTTGCCCAACGGAAACCAAGTTCCTTAAGTGCATCAAGTGTTGCAGCTACAACTACCTTTGGATAGAACTCAGCAAGACGATCAACAATAGAAACAAGTTGCTTCTTTGTTACATCTGCATCAACGAATGGGAAATCAGTTGGAAGTGCATCATTAAAGATTGCGCGACCAATTGTGGTCTCCTTGATTTCACCAGCAACACGAATCTTGACTGGAGCTTGAACTGCAACGCTTCCTTGATCAAGAGCCATAATTGCTTCGGCTACGGATGTAAATGCGCGACCTTCACCCTTTTCGCCAGGACGTACCTGAGTTAAGTAGTAAAGACCAAGCACCATGTCCTGTGTTGGAATTGCAAGAGGACGACCATGTGCTGGCGACAAGATGTTGTTAGATGACAACATCAAGATACGTGCTTCAGCTTGCGCTTCTGCAGATAGAGGTAAGTGAACCGCCATCTGGTCACCGTCGAAGTCAGCGTTGAAAGCTGTACAAACAAGCGGATGTAGATGGATCGCTTTACCTTCAACCAACTGTGGTTCGAAAGCTTGGATACCTAAGCGGTGCAGGGTTGGTGCACGGTTAAGTAGAACTGGGTGTTCTGCAATAACTTCTTCAAGAACATCCCAAACAACTGGACGTGCACGTTCGACCATGCGCTTTGCGCTCTTGATGTTCTGTGCATGATTTAGATCAACAAGGCGCTTCATTACGAATGGCTTGAAGAGTTCTAGCGCCATCTGCTTTGGCAGACCGCACTGGTGCAACTTCAACTGCGGACCAGCAACAATTACGGAACGGCCAGAGTAATCAACACGCTTACCGAGCAAGTTCTGACGGAATCGTCCCTGCTTACCCTTAAGCATGTCTGAAAGTGATTTAAGTGCACGGTTACCAGGACCGGTAACTGGGCGACCACGACGACCGTTATCGAATAGCGAGTCAACAGCTTCCTGCAACATACGCTTTTCGTTATTAACGATGATCTCTGGAGCACCAAGATCTGCAAGACGCTTCAAACGATTGTTACGGTTGATAACGCGGCGATATAGATCGTTTAGATCTGATGTCGCAAAGCGTCCACCATCAAGTTGAACCATCGGACGTAGATCAGGTGGAATAACTGGAACGCAATCAAGAACCATTGATGCAGGTGCATTGCTTGTATTCAAGAATGAGTTAACAACCTTCAAACGCTTAATTGCGCGAGTCTTCTTTGCGCCCTTACCGTTTTCAGCGATATCAGTTAACTTGTCGTATTCAGTCTTAAGATCGAAATCTTCAAGACGCTTCTTGATTGCAGCAGCGCCCATGTCTCCCTTGAAGTACATGCCATAACGGTCACGCATTTCGCGGTATAGAGATTCGTCGCCTTCAAGATCCTGAACCTTTAGGTTCTTAAAGCGTGACCACACATCTTCAAGACGTGAGATTTCCTTGTCAGCCTTTTCACGGATCTGCTTTAGCTCGCGCTCTGCAGATTCGCGGACCTTACGCTTAACATCGCTCTTTGCATCTTCTGCTTCGAGTTCAGCCATATCAGCTTCAAGTTTCTTAGAACGAGCATCGATATCTAGATCGCGCTTGGTTTCGATCTTCTTACGATCGTTAGCAAGCTTCTTCTCGTTCTGCGCCATATCTTCTTCGCGAGCTTCTGTATCAACAGAAGTGATCATGTAGGCAGCGAAGTAGATAACTTTCTCTAGATCCTTTGGAGCTAAATCAAGTAGGTAACCGAGACGTGAAGGAACGCCCTTGAAGTACCAGATATGTGTAACTGGAGCTGCAAGTTCGATATGTCCCATACGTTCGCGACGTACCTTTGCGCGAGTAACTTCAACACCGCAACGTTCGCAGATAATGCCCTTAAAGCGAACGCGCTTGTACTTACCGCAATAGCATTCCCAGTCACGAGTAGGTCCGAAGATCTTCTCGTCGAATAGGCCATCCTTTTCCGGCTTTAGTGTGCGGTAGTTGATGGTTTCTGGCTTCTTAACTTCGCCGAAAGACCATGCGCGGATGTGTTCTGCTGATGCAAGACCAATACGTAGTTCATCAAAGAAATTAACATCTAACATCTGATCACACCTCTTCTACTGAGCTTGGCTCAACTCGTGACAAGTTAATTCCAAGTTCTTCTGCTGCTCGGAATACTTCATCATCTGTGTCGCGCATTTCGATTGCAACACCTTCTGAAGAAAGTACTTCAACATTTAGACATAGTGATTGCATTTCCTTAACAAGAACCTTGAATGATTCAGGGATACCTGGCTCTGGAATGTTTTCACCCTTAACGATCGCTTCGTAAACCTTTACGCGACCAAGCACGTCGTCAGACTTAATAGTCAACAACTCCTGCAATGTGTATGCAGCGCCATAAGCTTCAAGCGCCCACACTTCCATTTCACCGAAGCGCTGACCACCGAACTGTGCCTTACCGCCAAGTGGCTGTTGAGTAATCATTGAGTAAGGACCCGTTGAACGTGCGTGAATCTTGTCGTCGACCAAGTGGTGCAGCTTCAAGATGTACATGTAACCAACTGAGATTGGTGTTGGGAATGGTTCGCCTGAACGGCCATCAAATAGATTTGCTTTACCTGATGAACCGATTAGTTGTAGACCATCACGGTTAGGAAGAGTTGCACCTAATAGGCCAGCAACTTCTTCTTCCTTAGCGCCGTCGAATACTGGAGTTGCAACGTTTGTTCCTGGTTCTGCTTTTGCAGCACCAATCTCTTCAAGATGCTTTGTCCAAGCTTCGCCAACACCTGAAAGATCCCAACCAGTCTTTGCAGCCCAACCCAAGTGCATTTCAAGAACCTGTCCGACGTTCATACGTCCAGGTACACCAAGTGGATTAAGGATTACATCGATTGGAGTTCCATCTTCAAGGAATGGCATATCTTCAACTGGAAGAATCTTTGAGATAACACCCTTATTACCGTGGCGACCAGCAAGCTTGTCACCAACTTGAATCTTGCGCTTCTGTGCAACGTAAACGCGAACAAGTGTGTTTACACCTGCGCCTAGTTCGTCGCCTTCTTCAGATTCAAAGACTTTAACGCCGATGATCTTGCCTGATTCACCATGAGGAACCTTTAGTGAGGTATCGCGAACTTCGCGAGCCTTCTCACCGAAGATTGCACGGAGCAAGCGCTCTTCTGGAGTTAATTCGGTTTCGCCCTTTGGAGTTACCTTTCCAACCAAGATATCGCCAGGAACAACTTCTGCACCTACGCGGATGATGCCTCGTTCATCAAGGTCAGCAAGTACTTCTTCAGAAACGTTTGGAATATCGCGAGTGATCTCTTCTGCACCAAGCTTGGTGTCGCGAGCATCAACTTCGTATTCTTCAATGTGAATAGATGTCAGTTCGTCATCTTGTACTAGACGCTGAGAAAGAATGATCGCGTCTTCGTAGTTATGACCTTCCCATGACATGAAGGCGATTAGAAGGTTCTTACCAAGAGCCATTTCGCCCTTGTCAGTTGAAGGACCGTCAGCGATAACTGTGCCAACTTCAACCTTCTGACCATCTGCAACCTGCACGCGCTGGTTGTATGAAGTTCCCTGGTTTGAGCGACGGAACTTAGATAGTGAGTAGTTGTCGTACTTACCATCGTTTGTCATAACTGTTACTTCATCAGATGAAACTTCAGTTACTACACCCGCGCTCTTTGCCATGATTACATCGCCAGCATCGATTGCGTTACGCCATTCCATACCAGTTCCAACTAGTGGAGATTCTGGACGCATTAGCGGAACAGCTTGACGCATCATGTTAGAACCCATCAACGCACGGTTAGCGTCTTCGTGCTCTAGGAATGGAATCATTGCTGTTGCAACAGAAACCATCTGACGTGGTGAAACGTCCATGTAATCAACTTCGTCTGCCGGAATGTATTCAACTTCTCCGCCACGACGACGAACAAGAACACGTGCTTCAGCAAATGTGTTATCCGCGTTTAGCGGTGCATTTGCATGAGCGATTACGTGCTCGTCTTCTTCGTCTGAAGTTAGGTAATCAAACTAATCTGAAACTTTTCCGTTAACAACTTTGCGATATGGAGTTTCGATAAATCCAAATGCAGTTACACGTGCGTATGTTGCAAGACCACCGATAAGACCAATGTTTGGACCTTCAGGAGTTTCGATTGGACACATACGTCCGTAGTGAGATGGGTGAACGTCACGAACTTCGAAGCCCGCACGGTCACGTGATAGTCCGCCAGGTCCAAGCGCTGAAAGACGACGCTTATGTGTAAGACCTGACAATGGGTTTGTTTGATCCATGAACTGTGACAACTGAGATGTTCCGAAGAATTCCTTGATTGATGCAACAACCGGACGGATGTTGATCAATGTCTGAGGAGTAATCGCTTCGACATCTTGTGTTGTCATACGTTCGCGAACAACGCGTTCCATACGTGATAGACCGGTACGAACCTGATTCTGGATTAGTTCGCCAACTGTACGTAGACGACGGTTACCGAAGTGATCGATATCGTCAGCTTCTACGCGAACTTCCTTGCCGTAATCCATAACTAGATCGCCACGGTGTAGCGCAACTAGGTACTTCAGTGTTGCAACGATGTCCTGAATAGTAAGCAAATTAGCTGCTAATTCTTGCTCAAGACCTAGCTTCTTATTGATCTTAAAGCGACCGACCTTGGCCAAGTCGTAACGCTTTGGATTGAAGTAATAGTTCTCAATTAAGTTCTGCGCAGCTTCCTTTGTTGGAGGCTCGCCAGGACGAAGCTTGCGGTAAATATCTAACAGCGCATCGTCTTGTGTCTTTACGTTATCTTTTTCAAGAGTCTGGCGGATTGAATCGTATTCACCGAAGTTTTCGATGATCTGTTCTTCTGTCCAACCTAGAGCCTTAAGGAAAATTGTTACAGATTGCTTACGCTTACGATCGATACGTACGCCAACCTGATCTTTCTTATCTACTTCGAATTCAAGCCATGCACCACGTGAAGGAATGATCTTCGCTGTGAATACATCTTTATCTGAACCCTTTTCAATTGAGCGTTCGAAATAAACACCTGGTGAACGAACAAGCTGTGAAACAACAACACGTTCGGTGCCGTTGATTACGAAAGTTCCGCGAGGTGTCATCAATGGGAAGTCGCCCATGAAAACAGTCTGCGATTTAATTTCGCCTGTTTCGTTATTCATAAATTCCGCAGTTACGAAAAGTGGAGCTGCGTAAGTCATATCGCGCTCTTTGCACTCGTCTACTGCGTACTTTGCAGGCTCGAAGCGATGATCACGGAATGAAAGTGACATCGATCCTTGGAAATCTTCGATTGGAGAGATCTCCTCGAAAATTTCTTCTAGACCTGATTGTGATGGTAGTTCTCCACGAAGAGATTCCGGTGAGCTCGCCATACGCTCGCGCCACTCAGCATTACCAAGTAACCAATCAAAGCTCTCACGTTGTAGAGCAAGAAGGTTTGGTACTTCTAGTGGTTCAGAGATTTTGGCGAAAGAAATACGGCGTGGAGCAGTTTTATTCTTTGACGCGGCCAAGTTATGTCCTTCCAAGACAATTTTTAAAACATTACGTTTCACATGCACACACGACTATTAGGCCGCCAGCCGCTATATGCCATGACCTAGTAAAAAAGTGTGAGGGAGCAGGATATCGGTGCTTGCTTTCCCATGTCTAATCGGGTAAAAGCTCTAAGCCCCGCTCCTGCTCCCTCAATCCGGCGAGCCCACCAGGCCGGACCTTTAAGCAGAGTCTGGGGCAGATCTGTGAGAAATTCGTGTGAAGAGGGGTTCAGCTCTATAAGAAATGCTCGCGCTCACCATTTGGTAGCGGTAGCCCTATCTACCTGCGAAACTTAAACCGTGAGTAAAGGGCAGATTCTCGTAGTTGATGATGAACTCGCGATCAGAGAGCTGATCACCGAAGTTCTCAATATCGCTGACTTCCAGGTCACAACTGCAGCCGATGGCCTTGAAGCGCTAAATCAGGTCCGCAAAACTAAATTCGATCTGATCCTGCTTGATGTGAATCTTCCAAAAGTTGATGGATTTGCAGTCCTTGAGAAGGTCCGCGAAAGCGCTCCGACCCAGCCAATCATCATGCTCAGCGCTCGTACCAGTAAAGATGACGTAACGCATGGCCTTCGTTTAGGTGCAGATGATTACATCCGCAAACCATTTAGCGTTGAAGAGCTGGTGCTTCGCGTTGAAAATCGATTGAAACGAAATGGCTCTGATGTGGACACCGTTTTAAGTTGCGGCCCACTCTCTTTATTTGAAGGCGAACATAAAGTTACTTTCAACGAGAAGACTATTGACCTATCTCCTACCGAATTTAATCTTTTGCAGGTTCTGCTTCAGAATCAGAATCGCGTATTAACAAAAGAGAAGTTGCTCGATCTCGTTTGGGGTCTTGATTTCGAAACCACCACCAACGTGGTCGATACATACATCTCTTACCTTCGTAAAAAATTACATATAAATGGATTCGAAGGAATTAAAACTGTGCGAGGCGTCGGCTTTAAGTTGGAGTGTTAATGAAGTTAAGCACGCGCCTAGCTTTAGTTGTCTCTGCGATTCTGGCAATCACTACCATTATTTCTAGCGCTCAATCTGTAATTGTCCACAGGAACGAGAAGCTCAATACATATAGCGATGTACTCAATAACTTAGCTAATCAGCTCGCCTCATCTGATGAGAATGATTTAACTTTTGCGCTGTTCATTGCCGAGCAGAGCCCAATCCCAATGTCACTTGCTTACATCTCCCCAGAAGGCCACGCTACTTATTTAACCGAAGCGGCTGGATCTGGGTTAGTTATTCCAACTAAAGAGCAGTACCAGAAAGGTTTACAAGAACCGCTTCTCTTTAGAGACATCATGGAACGTTTCTACAAAATCGGTAAGAACGAATACATTGGTTTCTACGTATCAATCACTGATTTAAATGATGAAATTAACCGTAGCTTTAAGAAAATCCTCTTCTTTAACTTAATTATCATTCTGATCGCTGGTCTCTTAATTACTTTTATTTTCCGCCGCGACAGTAAGTTAAATAGCGCCGCTAAAGGTATGCAGGAATTTATCGGCGATGCTTCCCACGAACTCAAGACTCCGCTTACTGTTATTCGCGGTTATTCAGAGATCTTGAGTAACAATCCCGATCAAGGCGAAAAATACGCACGACGAATTCATGATGAATCCCTTCGCATGTCCAGCATCATCGATCAGTTACTAAAGATCGCAGCACTTGATGAGGGGCATAAAGAGGAACCTGTATCGATTGATATCGCCGAATACTTAAAGTCTCACATTGAAGATATTTTGATGTTACAACCAAATCGAATGGTTTCCTTTGTTCCTGAACCATTGATGGTGAAAGCTCCATACGATTTAGTAGACACACTTCTTTCAAATGTACTTACCAATGCACGTATCCATTCACCAGAAGATGCGCCACTTCTTATCTCTATTACCGGTAAGCAAGTAACAATTGAAGATGGCGGTCCGGGGATGAAAGAGATTCCAGATAAACCATTTATGCGCTTTGATTCATCGCGTTCACGCAAGACTGGCGGCAGCGGTTTAGGTATGAGTTTGATTCAAAAGTGCGCCAAAGAACTTGGCGCAAAGTTGAACTTCGGTAAGAGCGATTTAGGCGGTTTGAAAGTAGAGATTACTTTCTAGTTTCCAAACCAACCTTGAATTGCACCAACTACATCTGAACCTTTAACAATTAGCACCAAGACAAAGTAAACGCAGATTCCAAGTAATCTATATGAATATCTGGTTAGTGCAGTTCGTTGCCAGCTAGATGCATCTCGCTCTGAATTAGCCATTGCATACATTGCGCCGATAATCACTGTTGGGATTGTCAGAACCACAAATGCTGATCGCAAATATGTGTATGGATCTTCGATCTGTGATGCCAATACATTTGCGAAGTAGGTGCCAATTAAAATCATGATTACAGTCTTAACTGCACCGGTTGGCAAGAACTTACCTTTGAATGCAGCTTCTGGAATGTAATGGGTGTATCGCTCGATAATTGATGGAAGTACGAATAGAGCTGTACCGATCCAAAGTTCGAGTGAGTTACCGATAAATAGCTCTGCAGTTAGATTAAAGAGAACCGCTCTAAAGACAATGACAACTGAGGTGTGACGTGAATGCACATCCTGAGGTTCTGATTCCTCATGTAGAGCGTTTGTACGTACGGGATATCCATAAGTTACAAACTCTTCTAGCAACATGCGACCAACTAAAACGATAGCCGCAAAGATTGCAATCTTATTTGCCTCAGGCATGATGGTTACTTTGTAGCCAGATAGGCCGCCAAGTGCGTAAACCATCTTCTGCACTCCCCAACCCATTAATAAAGCTGCAAGTGCATAGTCAGTTGCACGTTCCCAGAACGAGGCGAAATCTTTAACTTCGCGACGTAATGGACGGAATGCACTTGCTAGAAGTCCTGGAACAAACCAGAGCATTACGTAACCGACTGTGGTTAGTAGTGAATGACGAGAATCGATATTTCCCGAAAGGAAAACACCGCCAAAATATAGGAATGCAGCGAAGAAACCTGCATAGGCATCAAGTAGACCAATAAGAATTCCGGCCATTGTTAAACCAAGCGTTGCAGGTAGCGCTTTGAAGTGCGCTGCATGTAGTGCCTGAGAAGCGACAATGAAAGCGGCTGGATAAAGCAGGTAGCTAACTGAACCAATCATTGATCGCAGATATGTGCCGTCAATAATTAAACGGTGCATCAATGGGCTAAAACGTGAGAACTGAAATGCTGCTAATCCGAATTCGCGATCCGCTAACCCAGTTAATGGAAAGCGCCATGTTCTTAGTCGATCTCCCCAACCAGGTTTACGTTTAATTTTCTCTAGTTCGCCTGTCTCAATCGCTTCGAGTGAGCTCTGCTCGACATCGCCTTCTGAACTTCCAGAGGTATCTGATTCATTCTTTGAACCACCAACAGCGCCAAGAATAGAAAGCGCTGCGACTGCTAAGCCAGTTGTTCCCACTGGATCATCAGCAGGATTAAATGGTGCCAATTCGCCAGGGCATAGGTCGTCCCACTTGATAATTCCTTTTGAAGTTTTGCAGAACTTTAATGTTTGTGTACTTACTACGCCGCTGTCATCACTAACTTCAATATCTACCTCATGATGTCCAGGCGGTACATCTGCAGGAATTTGAATATCAAGCGCTTCAGCTTCTGATGTTGTTATGCGATCAATTAAAACTGTGTCTTTAGCCCAGGAAGGCATCGTAAGAAGCTGTAACCCCACGATTGCTGCAAGCACTAGTAACTTCTTCTTCATTACTTACCTTCCTTAATTGTTACTTTAACTTTCTGTCCTGGTTTCAAATTTGTCACATTGAATTTTGCATTCGAACCAGAAGTCTTTGGCGTGATATTTACTTTCTTCGCTGCAGGTTGCCTAGCAGTACTTGCCTTGGGTGCAGCTTGTGCCTTTTCAACAATAGTTACCTTCACCTTTTGGCCAGGCTGCAAATTAGTTACGTTTACGTTTGCACTGGTATCTGTGGTCTTAGGTTCAATCTTCACAGGTGCGCTACTTGGCTTAGTTGTTGGAGCCGATGCACTTGCAGATGGTTTAGTAGATGCTGACGCACTTGCTGAAGGCTTCGCTGATGCAGATGCAGAGGTAGATGGTTTAGCTGTCGCACTTGCTGAAGGCTTCGCTGATGCAGAAGCGCTTGCAGATGGTTTAGCAGAAGCTGATGCGCTCGGTGAAGATGATGGCTTCGGTGAAGAAGTTGGTGATGGAGAAGATGAAGGCTTCGGAGTTGCACTCGGAGATGCACTCGGTGAAGGAGTTGGCTTCAATGTTGGCGATGCAGAAGGCGATGCACTTGGTGTCGCACTTGGTGTTGCACTCGGGGTTGCAGAAGGTGTTGGCATTACCGATGGAGTCGGTGAAGGTGACGGCGAAGCAGACGGTCTTGGCGTTGGTGTTGGTGTTGTGGGAGTTGATGGAGTTGTTGGAGCAGATGCGCCACCGCCACCGCCACCTCCGCCACCGCCAGAGTTATTAGAAGGAGCAGCTGCAAATGTAATTGTTACTGCTGATGAAGTTACAGATCCGTAGGTGCTATCTCCTGCTTTTGTTGCAGTTGCAATACAAGTACCCGCTCCATTTGCAGTAACCGATCCGGTACTTGATACAGCGCAACCTGCCGCCGTTCCGCCAGTAATTGCGTATGTAATTGAACCAGTTCCGCTACCACCAGAAGTTATTAGCGCAACCGGTGTACCTACAGTTGCGTTCGAACCAGTAACGCTTAACGCCGCTTGAGATTGTGCTGCTACGCCAATAGTCACAACTTTAGATACGTTCTTTACGATGCCACCAATAGTTACCGCTGCATTAATTGTGAATGAAGCAGCAGCCGAAATTGCGGTTGGAGTTCCAGAGATGGTTCCCATCGCTGGATCGAAAGTTAATCCTGCCGGAAGTGTTCCGGTCAATGAATAAACAATTGAGGACCCAGCTTCTGCCTGAATTGACGTTGAGATTGGCGTAATTGCATTTCCAACGGATCCGGTAAGAGTCGTAACTGATGTAGAAATTGCAGGATCGGTAATAAAGGTAGTTGATGTAGTTGCGCTACCAGTTCCAGCTGAGTTAGTTGCAGTCACAACTGCGTTGTACTGAGTACCGGGCGCTAATCCTGTTAAATTCGCAGAAGTTGTTGTTGAAGTAGTTGTAACAGTTGAGCCGGTGTTTACCGGTACCGCACTGATTGAATATTGAGTGATTGATGCTCCACCGGTATTTGTTGGCGCAGTGAAAGTTACATCAGCTGTTGAAGTGCTGCCGGTTGGCACTGATGCATTTACGCCGCTTGGTGATGATGGTGCACTTGCATTAACACCGATAGTTATTGTTGCCGTACCCGTATCAACTGTTCCACTTGGCAGAGTGGTTGAAACAGTAATCACAAATTGTGTTGGCGAAATAGCAACAGTTGGAGTTCCAGAAATTTCACCAGTATTTGGGTCCAAAGTTAAGCCCGCAGGGAGTGGCCCTGCAATTGAATAGGTTGTTCCTGTAGCGCCAAGTGCAACAATTGAAACTGTAATTGGAGTAATCGCTTGATCAATAGTTGTAGTCAAGCTATTTGTTGATGGAGTGACACCTACTGGAGTAACAATTCGAGTTGAAGCAGTTGTATCCGGGCCGGTTCCTGCTGAGTTGGTAGCTGCAACAGATACAACATATTCAGTACCCGGTACAAGATTTGTGACAGTTACTGCTGAACCAATTACTGACGCCGATGGTGTCGCATTAATAATCGTGCCTGATGAGACAGGTGTAATTGCAATTGCATATGTAGTGATTGTTGCGCCACCATCGTATGTAGATGCACCAATGTTTACAGCTGCCGTTGTCGCAGTTGGTGTAGTTGCAGATACTGATGCTGGTGCGCCAGGAACTACAGGATTAACGCCCAATGTAAATGTCGTTGTACCGGTAACAGTCGCACCACCAGTAACCGTTGCTGTCGCAGTAACAGTAAATGTTGTTGCGTTGATTGCGACTGTTGGTGTTCCAGAAATTTCTCCAGTTGTTGTATCAAGTGTTAATCCTGCAGGTAGCGCGCCGCTTACAGAATATGAAACTCCTGTTGGATTAGAACCAGTAATGGCAGCAGAGATAGGCGTGATTGCCTGGCCAACAGAAGCTGTTTCACTTGATGAACTTAATGAAACACCAAGCGGAGTTGTGAAGGTAGAACTTTGAGAAGTCGTGCCACTGCCTGAACTATTAGCTGCAGTTGATGTAACTGTGTAAGTAGTACCTGGTGCAAGTGAAGTTGTCGGTACAGATGTTGAAGTTGTGTTTTCGACAACCGGCGTACCACCGCCAACTGGCGTGAAAGTTGTTTGATAGCCAGTAATTGTTGCGCCGCCATTTGATGTTGGTGCGGTCAAAACAACTGTTGCTGCAGTTGATGAAGTTGCAGTTGCAGATTGAATTCCTGGAGCAGATGGTGGCGCTGCTGGGGTTGTAATTGAAGTTGCAGCTGATGTTGCACTTCCCTGACCAACTGCGTTAATCGCTACTGTAGATATTGAATAGGTAGTGCCTGCTGCTAGGCCACTTAATGTGACAGCGTTTGAAATATCTGCAGCGTTTACAGTTAAGTTAATAGGGGTTCCGCCACCTGTAGGTGTTGCAGTTATCTTGTAAGAAGTGATCGCAGATCCACCGTCAACTGTCGCTGCACCAACCGTTACCGAAGCGGTTGAATAAGTTGGCGCAGTTGCCGAAACAGTTGCTGGAGCACCAGGTACAGTTGCAGGCGCAACAGGTAATGAAAGCGCTGAAGCAGTTGAAGAACCCACACTGTTATTAGCAACCACTGAATATTGATAATTAGTTCCGTTTGTTAAGCCAGAGATTCGACATCCGACCGCTGGATCTGTTGCTGTACATGTACCGGCAGATGAACCATCTGGATTCTTCGCTGTAACTGTATAGCTGGTGATTGCAGCGCCGCCAGTTGATGAAGGTGCGGTAAATGTAACTGTGGCAGCGGTGTTTTCAACTGTTGCTGTTGGAGAAGTTGGTACGCCAGGTGAAGTTGCTGGTGTTGAAGTTGCTGAGGTTGATGGCGCTGAAGAACCGGATGAATTCGTTGCAACAGTTGTAAATGAATATGCGGTTCCGTTAGTTAGACCTGCAATTGTGCAACTTGTTGCTGGTGAAATAACGGTGCAAGATCCGGCGGTTGATCCATCAGGATTTTTTGCAGTAACGGTGTAAGAAGTTGGTATTCCACCACTGCCACTTCCTTGGGCTACATCGATAGTTACTGAGCCATTGCCTGAAGTTAATGTCTGTGTCGGCGCATCAGGCGCAGCTGGCACCCAAACTGCAGTTAGCGTTGTGTTAGTTGTAGGAGTAATTGTCGATTGAGGTGCAACAGTTGTAGATCCTGTTGACCAAGCTGTCAATGCAAATCGAGTTCTGGTGATACCGGTTGTCGGTGCAGTCTGAACGGTTGTACTTGGTGCAACCAATTGAGTAGATGGCGCAGTACCTGTTGTTGCACCAGCAATTGAATAAGAGACACCAATTAGCGCAGCAGACCATTGCGCAGTAAGTGTTACTGCATATGCAGGCATGGTGTACGTGCTGCCTGCAGCCATCACGTTTGTGCCGTCGCTCCAACCTAAGAAATTCTTTGTGGCATCTGTATTAGTTGGAGTTGCTGCCAATGTAAATGTTGAGCCGTACGCAGTATTTCCTTGAGTAGGTACTGAGCCAGTACCACCGGTACCCAAGTCATAAGTAACCGCATATGAAGCTGCTACCCATTTTGCAGTAAAGGTTACGTCGCGATCAGGCATTGTATAAACAGCACCGGATGCAAAAGGAGCTGCCACATCTAACCAACCATCAAAGTTGTAACCAGTTCTAGTTGGTATAACCGAAGTTACGGTTACTGAGTCGTTGTAAGAATGCGATGTAGCGCTCAAAGTTGTTGAACTAGTTCCTTGGTTTAGGTCATAAGCAACGGTGTGGGAATTTGATGTCCACTGAGCAGTAAGAGTTACACCGTTTGGATTTGCAAGTGTGTAATTGGCGCCAGCGCCATAAGTGTTTGTTCCATCGCTCCAGCCTGCAAAGGCGTAGCCAACTTTGCTAATCGCTGCCGCCAAAGTAATCGTTGTTGTAAATGCACCTGTCTGCGTACTGGTAACCAATGTCCCGCCATTGCCTGCATATGTTGCAGTAATTGTCGCTGGTGTCCATTGTGCAGCTAAGACGTAATGGTTATCGCGAACTTGATACGCAGATGCTGCGGCAACAGTTTCGCCACTTTGATCTTTCCAATTAACAAAGTTATAGCCAGCACGAGTTGGTGTTGCATTTGTAGTGATGTTCTGAAGATCATTACACATGTTCCCTGCATTAGCGCATTCACTATCAATATCTGATTCGGCAGGAGTTATAACTGCATGAGTGCCGCCATTTAATACGTATTTAACTACGAAACGTTTGATCCATTGCGCTGTAAATGTAGTTCCACCATCTTGCACAATATAAGTAGAACCTTCAGCATAAATAGTTCCAGACGTACTCTTCCAGCCAACAAAGGCATATACCTGGGTATTTACGGTGACTGTTGCGGAATCAATATTTTGAAGAGTGTAATTCGAACCAAAAGCACGAGTAACCGTTGTAGTTGCAAGAGTTAGCCCTGATGAAGTGCTTCCATCTACCGTACCTGCGTTGAAGTTAAGGGTTTGATTTGCCGGTGTCCAAATTGCATAAAGAGTTGTATTAGCTGTCGGTGTATACGAACCACTAATTACTGAACCTGTTGGAGATGTCGACCACCCAGAAAGCGAGTACCCAGTCTTTGTCATTCCAGATGCATCCGGAAGCGATAAGCCAGTACCAGAAGTTGTATATGTTGCTGCGCCATTTGTTGCAGATCCTGTTGCACCATTTGTGTTCCAAGTGATGTTGTAAGTACCTGGAGACCATTGCGCATAAAGAGTTACAGATTGTGTAGGCGTATACAGACCGCTAATTACAGTTGAAGTTTCAGACCAACCGCTAAATACATAGCCAGCTTTCTCCATTGTTCCAACAGTTGGCAAGCTTATTGCTGAACTTCCATAAGCAAATGAATCCGATGTGCGCGATGCGGATCCTGTTGCACCGGTATTTGGGTTATAAGTAATTGTGTAAACCAATGGCGACCATTGCGCTGCAAAAGTTACGTTTGCTGTAGACATGGTGAAAGTCTGTCCAACACTGTAAATCGTTGAACCTGATGCCCAACCAGTAAATGTATAACCGGTACGAGTTAGTCCTGTTCCGGCTGCAACTGTAAAAGTCTGACCACTTGAATGCGTTGGCTCTGTTGGAACATTTCCTGTTCCGCCATTTGCATCATATGTAACCACGTACTGAAGAGCTGTCCAGACTGCAGTCAAAGTTACATTGCTAGCCCCAACAGTGTAAGTAGAACCATATACATATGAAACATTTGCTTGATCGGTCCAGCCAGTAAATGTGTAACCGGTATTAGATAAACCAGTTCCTGCTGCTACTGAGAAGGTTTGTCCGATGGTCTTGTTGGCCTCTGTTGGGAGCGTTCCGGTGCCAGAACCGCTATTTACATAAGTAATTGTGTAGCTAACTGCGCTCCACTTTGCGAACAAAGTAAGCGCTGCAGAGGTGCTGTAGGAATCGCTTGCTGCATAGTTTGTACCAGTTCCATCAGCTGCAGTATTCCAACCATTAAATGCGTAACCACTCTTAGTCATTCCCGCAGGAGGAGATGCAATTGAATAAGCAGTACCGCCAGTTACGAAAGCACCTGTTGTAGGAACGGTAGTTGAACCACCATTTGAGTTATATGTAATTGGATATGAGATTCCACTCCACTGTGCATATAAAGTGATGTTTGCAGTTGGTGAATATGCAGTTCCGTTTGGCCCAACCAAAGTTCCGCTAGATGCTGCAGTAAACCAACCATTAAATGTGTAACCAGGTCGTGTTGGCAGCGGAAGTGTTACCGGAGTTCCTAAATTGAAGTTGGCAGATGTTGGTGAAACTGTTCCGCTATTTGCATCATAAGTAATTACGTAAGGTGCTGGAGTAACTACTGCACTTGGTGCAGATTGTGCAGAGCTTCCAGCTCCATCATTTGCAGTTGCTTTAAATGTGTAAGCAGATCCGTTAGTCAATCCAGCAACTGTGCAAGATGTTGCAGGCGAAGTTACTGTGCAAGTTCCAACTGCATTGTTATTTGAATCGTATGCAGTAACTGTGTATGAAGTTGGTGCCGGTGCTGAAGGTGCATAAGAAAGAACAATTACACCTGAACCACCAGATGAACCTGCGCCACCACCAGATCCAGTATTGGCTGCACCTGCAGCTTGCACTCCTGGATAGGCAGTTCCATAACCATTACCACCAGCTGCATAAGTAACTGATGCGCCAGAAATACTTAACGCAAGACCTGCGCCACCAAGACCAGGAGATGTATTTCCAACAATCGGATATCCGGCAGAGATAGCACCGCCACCACCGCCGCCTTGTAGTGATGCGCTATTACCGCAACCAGGACCACCGGCATTTGCGTACATTGCCCAATCAGTAAAAGTTGCTTGCGTTGGCGTTCCGCCAGCATTCAAAGTACACGTACCTGATGGCGCATAACCACCGCCACCAGAACCACCGCTTGTTCCACTTGCACTTCCGCCGCCACCGCCTTTAGCGGTTACAGATGCAAATACTGAATCACCACCACTTGCACCAATAGCTGTAGATGTATTTCCAGTTCCACCAGCTCCAACTGTCATCGATAAAGTCGAACCAGGCGTAACTGAATAAGAAGGATTGTAAAGAAGTCCGCCGCCGCCGCCGCCACCGGCGTTGCCTCCCCAACCACCACCGCCGCCACCGCCAACTACAAGAACCGCCATGTTTGTTACGTTGGCAGGAACTGTGACAGTTGAGCTACCGGTAGTAGTAACTTTATAAACACAATTTCCATTTGTTAAAACGAATGGAGAAACACAAGATACTGATCCATTTGTAACTGAAACAGTCGCAGTTGTATTACCTGCAGTAGCCGAGACCGTTGGAGCCGCTGGAACCAACATAGTCCACTTTGCATAAATTGTTGTATCGCCAAATAAGGTAATAGTTGCACCATCAATATATGGAGTACCTGTTCCATTTGCTGCTGTTGTCCAGCCATCAAATGCATAACCTGCGATTGCAAAGGTTCCGATATTGATATGGAATGCCTTGCCTGCAGTAAAGGTTTGTGTCGCCATTGTGCCCGAAGCTGTTGTTCCTGCTACGGCATTTGAATTGAAGGTAAGTGTGTAGTTATTTGCATTCCAAATTGCATAAAGCGTTGTGTTACCCGTCGGGGTCAATGTTGTGATTGAAGTAGTGCCTGCAGCAGTAGTCGCCCACCCACCGAATGAATAGCCAGTCTTTGTCATAGTTCCGACTGTCGCAAAAGAGGTAATTGCCGCACTGCCATATGTGTAATTCTGAGTAGCTACAGACGCAGTACCTGAACCGGCATTGTTTGAATAGGTAACTACATAAATCTGAGCTGTCCACTGCGCATATAAAGTAATTGCGCCATACAGTGTTACTGACTGCTTATCTGTGTAAGAAGTACCAGTTCCACCTGCAACCGTATTCCAACCATTGAAGGTATAGCCGGTGCGGGTAAATGCATTTGCATTGATTGTGAAAGCGGTACCAGCAGTAAAGCTCTGATTAGTCATGGTGCCAGCACCAGAGTTAGCGTTGAAAGTTATGGCATATGTATTTGCGCTCCACTTTGCATAAATCGTCATTGCTGCATACAAAGTTAAAGATTGTGCATTTGTATAAGCGGCACCTGTGCCATCCGCATTAGCTGTCCAACCTGAGAATGTGTAACCAGTGCGAGCAATCTGAGTTGTGTTACTTGTTAAAGCAAGCGCTGTACCTGCTGTATATGTCTGGTTCGCAATTGTTCCAGTACCACCATTTGCATTAAAGGTAACTGCAAATGTTGTTGCCTGCCAGACTGCGTACAAAGTGATTGATCCAGTTGGTGTGTAGCTTGCACCTCCAGCATATGCTGCGGTTGTTGCAGTGCTTGTAGTCGCCCAACCTAAGAAGTTATATCCAGTCTTAACCATTGTGCCAACAGTTGCTAAATTGACAGCGTTGCTAGAAGTTAATGACATCGAAGCAACTGAAGGCGCACCCGATGACGGTGTTGATCCTAGATTTGCATTAAATGTAATTGTGAAATTCCATTGGGCATAAAGCGTGATATTTCCTGCGCCAGTGTATGAAGCACCAACCGCATAGTTGGTTCCACTGCCATCTGCTGCAGTATTCCAACCACTAAATGTGTAATTAGTTTTAGCAAGCGTTCCACTATTTGTTGCCAATGTTCCAGCGATGCTATTTACAAAGTTTGTTGGGTAAGGAATTGTTCCGCTGGTTGCGCCGTTCGCGTTGTAAGTAACTAGCGAGTTCCATTGAGCGTAAACCGTAACATTGCCTGTAGGTGAAGTTAAATATGTGTTGAAAGCTGAACCAGTTGCAGCATATGTAGGGATGGCAGGAGTTGAAGTTGTGATTCCGTACTTCTCTTTTAGGAACATCTCGACTTGCAACACTTCTGCAGCTGTTAAAGTGCTGTTATAAATCACTAAGTCAGCCAGTTGCCAATCTGAATATTCGCCAGAAACCCCGTTATTTACCGAAATATTGGCAGGCAAGTAAGTAATAGTTGAGGTTGCATTATTTTTTGCTAAACCGTCATAAATTAGGTTATTTCCATAATCACAAATTACATGAAAACTACTATCAGCTACGTTAGTGGATGGAGTTATCCAACCGTTGTGATACGCAACTCCAACGTGGCCTGCATAAAAACCAGTTAGCCAATTAATGTTTGTGGCATCAATTAATCGACCTTTAGTTACTCCCGAATATCTGGCAACAAAACAAAGCGTGTAATTCGTTAATTGGGTGTTTGGCAGAACAAAGCCAGATGTGCTCGCGCCACTTAAAACACTTATAGATTTAGAAGTTCCATTTGCAACCGCTACTGAAGCTACCGTTGGTGTACCTCTGATTGAAGTTGAATTTCGTCCATTTCCAGATTGATCAAGCATAATTCGGTTTACTGAATCCCAAGAGTTTGCGTTGTATTGCAAATACGGCGCAGGCAACATCGGTGGATTTACGCCAAACAAAGTTCCACTGCCGGTTGCAGAAGTATTCCAACCGGAAAATGTGTAATTTAAAGTGGAATTTGTTTTGGCAAGTGAACCAACATTTCTAGATAATAGAACATCTTCTGTCGCGCCCGTTATAGTTTCAGAATTTGGAGCAGTTCCGGCTGTATTTGTATTTCCATCATATGTAAGTGTGTATGTCCACTTGGCATACAAAGTTAATGAAGAAGTTGGCGTGTAACTTGTACTTGCCGCTATGTCGGTACCACTTCCATCTGCCGCAGTGTTCCAGCCTGCAAATGTAAATCCGCTTCGAGTAGCACCTGCTGCGGTTGTGATTGCGGCATCTGGTGCACTTTGAGTAACAGTTGAATTGGTTCCTGAACCACCATTCACATCAAAAGTAACAGTTAGCGCTTTATCAAAAGCAATGATGATGGTTCCTGCGCCACCTGCACCGCCACTTGCGCTTCCGGCTGAGCCACCACCACCGCCACCACCTTGACCATCAATACCTGCAGATCCAGCAACGGCTGCTGCAATGTAATTTCCGCCATTGCCGGCGCCATTGAATAGCACACCAGTTCCACCAAGACCAATGTGAGTTCCTGAAAATGGTGAGTTGTATCCGCCGCCACCGCCACCGGAGCCGTAAATAACTGCTTTTCCGCTAATTGAATTTGTAGTTCCTAATAAACCATTACACATAACGCCATATTGAGCGGTCGGTCCGGCGCCACCCATTGCACCATTTGCAGTTGTTCCGGTACCACCAGCTGTCTTGCCAGGCGTAGTGCAATTTGCTGCACCATTTCCCCAAGTTGCGCCACCTGCTCCGCCAGTTGCTGAATAAGTTGTTGCGCCAACTGTAATTGTCGAAGCAGAACCTGCTGTTGCTGGAGCACCACCTGCGCCAACCGTTAAAGATAAAACTTGCCCTGGTGTAACTGAAACATTTGTAGCTGCAGTTAAGCCACCACCACCACCACCGTTACCAACGTTCGCACCGCCACCGCCACCGCCACCAACCACCAATAAATCAATAGAAGTTACGCCTGCAGGAACCGTGTACGCGCACGCGGCTCCTGCAGGAAATTTAATTACTTGATTACCACCACCAGTTGAAGTCGTTGGAGAACAATTCAAAGTCCAAATCGCATATAAAGTTATATTTCCAGTTGGCGTATAGCTTGAACCAGGCACATAACTTGTTCCCGATCCGTTTGCAGCCGTGTTCCAACTAGTAAACGTGTAACCAGATTTAACCATTGTGCCAACTGTTGCAAGATTAATTGAAGCACTTGGCAAAGCAGATATGGTCGCTTGCGATGCAGTACCAGAAGTAGCGGTATTGATATTGAAAGTAACTGTCGCGGTCCACTTTGCATACAAAGTTATGTTTCCGCTAGAAACGTATGACGCACCTAAAGCATAGTTAGATCCTGATCCATCCGCCGCAGTGTTCCAACCAGATAATGTGTAACCTGTTTTTAATAACGTAGTTGGATTAGCTAAATTAAATGGAGCGGATCCTTTAGAAGTGTATACCGCTGGTACCGTACTTACTACGGAAGTATTTGTATTTCCGCTATATGTAATTGTTGAATTCCATTGAGCGTATAAAGTGATATCGCCAGGAGATGAGTATGTTGCTAAACCTGCCGCATAATTTGTGCCGCTTCCATCAGCTGCAGTATTCCAACCTGTAAATGTAAATCCGGTACGAGTTAAAGAACCTGAATTCGTGGCTAAAGTTGTAGTAGCGGCTATTCCCACTGCAGTTGTTGGATTTGGAGCCGTCCCGGCATCTGAATTATTGTCATCGTAAGTTATCGTGGAATTCCATTGGGCATATAAGGTTAAATTTCCCGTTGGGGTATAGGTATATCCCTGTGCATAATTTGTACCAGTTCCGTTTGCCAAGGTATTCCAGCCAGTGAAGTGATAACCAGTTTTTGTGCCTGCATAATTAGATTCAACTGTTAAATCAGAAATTGGGCTCGTTTGAGTTTGGGTTGCCGGAGCGGTACCAGTGCCACCATTTACATTGTATGCAAGTGTGAATTTAACTAACGGGGCACAACGTGCAGCCAACTGATCAAACCAAAGATTCGAATAAGTACTCTGTCCGATCATTACATCGCCGGAATTACACAACATGCTTGCAGTCAATGTTTGCGTCGTATGAGTAATCAATTTTGGCGATGCTTGAGTTGCAATCAAATCAGTCTCAGCGCCAGCATCATTTAATAAAGGTAATGTTTTGCATTTAAGACCAATATGAATTCCACTGGAATTTATCGCTTGATATCCAACTGCGGCCATACCATCTGGACAGAAAACGTAGTTTGCAGTTGCACGTAAAGTTGCTGATAGCGGGCTGACAGTTAGATCTGCATTCAAAGGTGCACACTTATAACCATTAACCATTGGGTTTTGGTTATAAGTTATGCCTACGACTACATTGTCAGCGGCACATGCGCTAGGACCGTTGTAATTGCCTCCACCAAATACATACCAGCTCGAATCGTATGCAGTGCCTAAACGAGCAGCTTTCGCACTTGGAGCGCTTATTGAAATAAACAAGAATGGGGCTATTAAAGTTGCTACTACTAGCCTCGTTACGGTGCGGAAACGCGAGCTGGCAAGCACTTTTTCACCCCCGCGCTAGAGAAATAATGACCGAAATTTGTCCGGCAAGTGCTCAATTCTTTTCTATAGCTCGTGCAGGTGAAAACTGAAATCACCCTTTTTGGGGTGATTAGATGGGGCGAAAATTAACCTGCAATTTTTTGTAAATTTTCTTAATTTATAACTTTTTAACTTTTAATTTTTTTATTACAAAAGAAAAACCCCGACCGTGGAGGGCCGGGGTTTTTCTTTTTATCAACTTACTAGGGTGCAAGTTGAAATTTATTAAAGGTAATTACTTGATTGTTACCTTTGCGCCAGCTGCTTCTAGAGCTGCCTTTGCCTTGTCTGCAGTTTCCTTGTTTGCCTTCTCAAGAAGTGTTGCAGGTGTTGCATCAACTAGATCCTTAGCTTCCTTCAAGCCAAGAGCTGAGTTAAGTGCACGTACTTCCTTGATAACTGCAATCTTCTGTGAGCCTGCATCTTCAAGAATAACTGTGAACTCATCCTGAGCTGCAGCTGCGTCTCCGCCACCTGCTGCTCCGCCTGCTGCTGCAACTGCTACTGGAGCTGCTGCTGTTACATCGAATTCTTCTTCGAATGCCTTTACGAAATCTGATAGTTCAACAACAGTCATTTCCTTGAATGCTGCCATTAAATCTGCTGATGATAGCTTTGCCATTTTTATATTTTCCTTTGTTTCTTAGCTGAATTACTCTGCTGGTGTTTCAGCTGCTTCTGCAACTGGTGTTTCTGTTTCGGTTGCTTCTGCAGCTGGTGCTGCTTCTGCTGGTGCAGCTTCTTCAGCAGCTGGTGCTGCCGCCTCTGCTACAGGTGCAGGTGCAGCTTCTTCAGCCTTTTCAGTTGCTGGTGCGCCTGCTTCTAGTTTGATACGTAACGCATCGAAGGTGCGAGCGGCCTTAGCCATTGTGCCCTTCATAGCGCCAGCCAACTTAGACAATAGAACTTCGCGTGATTCAAGATCAGCGAGCTTCATAATCTCTTCAGTTGAAACTACTTTGCCATCGAAGACGCCACCCTTGATAACAAGTAGTGGATTCTCCTTCTGGAAATTCTTAAGAGCCTTAGCGGCTGCAAGTGAATCTCCCTTAATGAATGCAACTGCTGAAGGACCCTTTAGTAGAGAATCGTCGATCTCTACGCCAGCGTTCTTTGCTGCAATCTTGGTAAGGGTGTTCTTAACAACCGCATACTTTGTTTCCATACCTAGTGAGCGACGAAGAGTCTTCATCGCACCTACGGTAAGACCGCGGTATTCGGTTAGCGCAATTGCATCCGAAGATTTGAAATCTTCAGTTAATTCAGCAACTGCCGCTGCCTTATCTGGGCGAGCCATCCGGTTCACCTTTCTTTAGTTAGTGAACTTCGCAGATTTCGCCGGCATAAAAAAATCCGTGGCGCAGAATGCGACACGGAAAAGCTTTCCCGAATCTCACCTACGCGGGGCTTCTGATCATTTCTGATCTGCCAGCGGTCTCTGGAAGAGGGTTGAAGTCTAAAAGGTGTCCTCCATTTTGCAAAATCGCGGAAAGCTGAGCTCGGGAAAGGCCGCAACAGAGACGCGAGCTTTCCCTGCGCTCACTTTCCGCTGCGCAAAATGTCGGCCATAGACCGGGGCTATTTGGGTGCGATTAAGAAGTGGAGCCCCAGCCACCACCAGATGATCAAGATGGCGATGCGGGTAGTTCGGAAAGTCAGCAGGTGGCGGATTAATTTGGCCGATGCCGGGCGGCGCCATTGGAATATGAAAGCTATAGAGCTAAATTAATTTCTCGGTTATTTAGATTTTTCTGGTCGCCGCTATTTCGACGCCAAAGTGCTACGAACATCAAAATGAAGAGCGCATAGAAAAGATATTTACCAAGATTACTTTCGCGTTTTAAGAAGATTGTAACGACACTAAAAACTGGCAGCGTATAAATTGCTACTTTTCTGAGACCTTTAAATTCTGGAACCCAATCCAGCAATCCGACACTTTCAAGAATTACTAAAAGAAGTGCGATTCCAAAGTAGATTAAATCTGGATTAAAACCGCGATAAAGCTGAAAAATGAAATTTACCGAAAAGACAGCAATCCATAAACTTACAGATTGAAATCTTCGTACTTGATTCATTTCAATTAATTTCTATGAATCATTCGAACCCAAATGGTTGAAACCACTATAGACATTACAACTGCAAGCAATACAGCAGTAAACTGACTTTGAGTTAAGGCGCCTTGTGCAAGTGCAACGCTTCCAAGTACGAATGAGAACTCTCCCACCTGAGAGATACCAACGCTCAATTGACCTGGGCGAGCACGCAATCTAGCCACACTTGAAATAACGTATACAGGAAGAGTTTTTAGTACAAAGAGCAGCGCCATTAGTAACAAGGCAAACGGTAAAGCTCTGAGTATTGCGTTAGGGCTTATTAAAGAACCGATAACCACAAAAAATAGGACTTGGAAGAGATCGCGAAAAGGAAGAATCGCTCTTCGAACTTGGTCTGTATCGGAATTTTGACTCAAAGTTAAACCCGCGACGAATGCACCAAGTGCCATTGGAATTTCAAATAATTGTGTGCCAAGTGCTGCAATAAAGAGGCCGCTACCCACTGAATAAATCAAGAAAATATCATTTTCCCAACGAATCAATCTCAGGATTCTCGGAAGTATTTTCGAAGAAATAACTGCCATGATGACGAAGGCTAAAAGGCCACCAATAGCAACTGGCAAAGATTGTTCGCTTGCTCCGAACAAGGTAAGTATTACTGCTGCGGCAGCTACACCGGTTATATCCTGCGCAACCGACCAACCAAGTAGTGCTTGTTCTGTCCCGCTATCTGTGGTTCTTTTTCCGCTCTTCGTAATATTTACAATCACCACACTAGATGAGAGCGCCAAAGAAAGTGCCAGTAAAAGTGCCCCGAGTTTTGGAATATCCAAGAATAAAAAGATTGGCGTAGCTACTGCTAATCCAATAAAGACTTGAAGCGGAGCGCCCCAAATAAGCGCCTTCTGTTCTTGTCTTAACCTTTTTAGATCGATTTCAATTCCGACTTCAAATAATAAAAGGACGACGCCAATATCCGCCAAAATCGCAATCTGATTTTTATCAGCGATATAGCCAGGAGTGAAAGGTGAAACCGCAAGTCCTACCAACAAATATCCGATAATTGCAGGCAGACCGATTCGACGTGCAACATATCCCGCAGTTGCTGCACCAAGCAAAACAACGCCCACATCTAATACAAGTGGCGCGGTTTCGACGACAGATGCCATGTATCTATCTTATTTAAAGCAAATAAAAAGAGGCTCTCCTATTTAGAGAGTCTCTTTTTAAGTTTTCTAATACTTGCTATTAGTTAGCAGCAGCTACCTTTGCGCCTGATGCATCAACTTGGATTCCAGGACCCATGTTTGATGACATGACTGCCTTCTTTAGGTATGTACCCTTTGAAGACGCTGGCTTTGCACGCATAACCTCATCAAGCGCTGCAGCGTAATTTTCTGCAAGTTGCTGTGCGGTAAATGATGACTTGCCGATGATGAAGTGAAGGTTTGAGTTCTTATCAACACGGAATTCAATCTTTCCGCCCTTGATATCTGTAACAGCCTTCGCCACATCTGTTGTAACGGTACCGGTCTTTGGGTTTGGCATAAGGCCACGTGGACCAAGCACCTTACCTAGACGACCGACCTTACCCATCAAATCTGGTGTTGAAACAACTGAGTCGTAATCCAAACGGCCTGCTTCAACTTCTGCGATCAATTCATCTGCACCAACAATGTCTGCACCTGCAGCACGAGCTGCATCTGCATTCTGGCCAGTTGCGAAAACAAGAACGCGTGCAGTCTTACCTGTTCCGTGTGGAAGGTTTACTGTTGAGCGAATTGCTTGATCAGCCTTCTTTGGATCAACGCCAAGTAGCATCG
>CAZMDJ010000004.1:0-32221 GCA_964565165.1 uncultured Actinomycetes bacterium
TTGTGAAAGGCATGGTGATTCCGCGAATATCAGCTTCTTGGAATGCATCTGTTCCAATTGCAGGTCCTGGAACTTGACCAGTAATTGCAACAACCGGAACTGAATCCATCGCCGCATCAGCAAGTGGTGTAACTAAATTTGTTGCACCTGGTCCTGAAGTTGCAATGCAAACACCAGCGCGACCTGTTACTTGCGCATATCCAGTTGCAGCATGACCTGCACCTTGTTCGTGGCGAACCAAGATATGGCGAATCTTTGAATCAAAGATCGGATCGTAAGCAGGCAAAATTGCACCGCCAGGTAGACCGAACATATCTACGACGCCAGCTGCCTCTAGTGACTTCACTAGAGACTGGGCTCCTGTAATTTGCTCTGACATCTTCTGCTTACTCCTTTCCTGAAACTAAAAAACCCTCTGACTTTGCAGAGGGCGCGTTTTCCGATTTTCGGGCACGCGCTATCGAATGACCACCACGACAATTACTGACGAAGCTGAGTTTAATAACGCTTTACGCATGGGTGAATCCTCCCTTAAATAGAGTGGAGCGTCAAGAGATGAGATGAGCATCTCATTATTCGGAATGCTTTGGTGCAATGGTAAAAATCAAAAAGGCACCAAATAAAGCCACAGCTGCCACTAACTTCAATGAAAAAGAAATGCCTGAAAGGAAACTTTCGAAAGCTAAGCGCTTCAATTCTGCAAACTCTGCTTCTTTGCCCGCTGGTGGATTCATCGAAGTAAATGCCACTGAATTTGTAATGTGATTTGCAAGATTTTCCGGCAAATCTTTAACAGCTGGCAGCATCGCATCACGATATTTTGAATTTAGCGCCGCTCCAACAATTGCAACGCCAAGCGCGCTTCCAACTTCACGGGAAGTGTCATTTACAGCGGATGCGACACCTTGCTTGTGCGCTGGTAGCGCATTCGTTATTGCAGTCGTGGCAGGTGTTGCCGCCAAGGCCATTCCCGCTGCCATAAATATTAAAGCAAATAGGAAATGCCAATAATTTAATTGCAATCCCAATGTCGAAAACGTGAATATGCCAATTGCATAAATACTTAAACCAATTGCTCCCAAATATTTCTGAGGATATTTCTTACTCAATTCCCCAGAAGCTCTTGCAACAGGAAGCAAAATAAATGGCATAGGCAACAATCTCGTGACAGCCTGCCAAGGTGAATAGCCAATAATGAATTGCAAGTATTGCAAGATAACAAAAATAAAACCGAACTGGCCGAAGAATTGGATCAATATGGAAATTGCCCCAGCACTAAAACGACGGTTTGTGAAATTACGCGGATCTAAAAGCGGGTGAGCAATTCGCATCTCATAAATTACAAATGCAAAAAGTGAAATCACACCGATCACAAATCCAGATATTGCATAGCTGCTTCCCCATCCACGTTCTGGACCTTCAATGATTGCAAAGACAATTCCGCCTATGCCGATAATAGAAAAAGCGCCGCCTAATAAATCTAATGGGCGATTTCCTTCAACTGAATTTGGAATAAACCGCAACGCACCGATAAAAGCGATTGCCGCTAAAGTTAAATTTAATGCAAAGAAAGAGTGCCATGAGAAATATCGCATTAAAACCGCAGTTCCAAATAAGCCAATAATCGCACCTCCGCCTGCCACTCCAACCCATACCCCAACAGCTTTTGGTCTATCTTCAACCGGAAAACTTGAGGTAATCACGGATAGAGTTGAAGGCATTATGCAGGCGGCTCCAATACCCATCACGATTCTCAATGCAATTAAATGAGCAGTGCTACTCACATAAAGACCATAAGTTGAAACTAAGAAATAAATTGCTAATCCAATTAACAATAAAGTTTTTCGCCCATATTTGTCGCTAAGCGCACCTGCAAACAGAAGTAAACCTGCAAAGACGACGGTATAAGAGTCAACTATCCATGTTAATTGTGCTTGCGATGCTGAAAATTCACGTGCAATTGCTGGCAACGCTAAACTTAGTGATGCCATTGCTGACATTACTGTCATAAGGCTTTATGCGCTGCCAGGTAATGTCGCTTTGTGAATTTTAGTCACACACTGCTCCGCGAGATGCAGAACCAACAAGCTTAGAATACTTGTGCAATACACCGCGATCGTATTTATGTGGAAGCGGCTTCCAACCAACTTTGCGCTTCTCAAGTTCTGCAGCATCAACTAATAAATCCAATTTACGATTTGGAATATCAATTCGAACTAAATCGCCATCTTTAATAAATGCGATTGGTCCGCCATCGACTGCTTCAGGTGCAACGTGGCCAACGCATAGACCAGTTGAACCACCAGAGAAACGTCCATCGGTAAGTAGCAGAGTTGATTTACCTAAACCTGCGCCCTTGATTGCACCGGTAATCATCAACATTTCGCGCATACCTGGACCACCCTTTGGTCCTTCATAGCGAATCACAACTACATCGCCTGCTTGAATGGTTCCGTTTTCCAATGCTTCCATCGCTGCTTGTTCGCGTTCGAAAACACGCGCTGGTCCTTCGAAAGTTTCGATTCCGATACCAGCGGTTTTGCAGACCGCGCCTTCAGTTGCAAGAGAACCACCAAGAATTGTGATTCCGACATCTGTTGAAAGAGGCTTATTGATTGCATGCAGAACATTTCCATCAGCAAGTGGTGGATTAATTTCTGCCAAGTTTTCCGCCAAGGTCTTACCGGTAACAGTTAGAACATCGCCATGTAAATAACCAGCATCAAGCAACATACGTAATACAACTGGAATTCCGCCGACCTTATCGACATCGCTCATTACATACTTACCGAATGGCTTTAGATCACCAAGTAGCGGGACCTTCGAACCAATTCGGTGGAAATCTTCAAGTGTTAAATCAACTTCTGCTTCGTGTGCAATTGCAAGTAAATGCAGCACTGCATTTGTTGATCCACCCAAAGCCATAACTGCAGTAATCGCGTTTTCAAAAGCTTTTTTAGTCAAAATATCGCGGGTGGTAATTCCCTTAGCAATTAAATTAACAACAGCTGCGCCTGCTTTTTCTGCATAAGTATCGCGGCGGCGATCAACAGCTGGTGGCGCTGCAGAGCCTGGCAATGAGAGTCCGATTGCTTCTCCGACAGTTGCCATTGTGTTCGCGGTGTACATACCGCCACATGCGCCTTCACCTGGGCAGATTGCGCGTTCGATTTCATCAACGCGATCTTGCGAAATCAATCCGCGAGCGCACGCACCTACTGCTTCGAAAGCATCAATAATCGTTACATCTTTGCCATCTACTTGGCCAGGAAGAGTTGAACCTGCATAAACGAAGACAGATGCAACATCGATACGTGCCGCTGCCATCATCATTCCGGGTAGCGATTTATCGCAACCTGCGAATGTCACCATTCCATCAAGGCGCTCTGCCTGCATAACTGTCTCAACTGAGTCTGCGATAACTTCGCGAGATACAAGTGAGAAGTGCATGCCTTCGTGGCCCATTGAAATTCCATCAGATACAGAGATAGTTCCGAATTGCATTGGGAATCCACCTGCATCAGTTACGCCTTTACGAGATGCTTTAGCTAAACGATCAAGTGAAAGATTGCATGGAGTGATTTCGTTCCATGAAGAGACGATGCCGATCTGAGGTTTGACCCAATCTGCATCTCCCATACCGACCGCACGTAACATGCCTCGCGCTGGAGCGCGTTCTAGACCATCAGTAACTAACCCTGAACGAGGTTTCATGTTTGTCATGGGCTAATCGTAAGCGCAAAGGAGCGTAATTTGACCCTCAATAAACGATACGATACTGTTTCGTTTCGTAAGGAGGCTTATATGTGCCCAGTAGTTAATCTGATTGGTAGACCGCGTGATGCGGCCCGAGATTTGGCTATTCAAAGTGCAGCGGTCTCTTTAATGCAAGAAGTTGGTTATGACCGAGTCACAATCGAAGAGGTCGCACACCGCGCAAAGGTAAGTAAGGCAACGGTTTATCGCCGTTGGAAGAATAAACAAGAACTAATTACCGATGTTGTGAAGATTCATTCAAAACATGAATTCCCAACAATTGATAGCGGTTCCCTACGCGGAGATTTAATCGAATTAATTTCAGCTCACGTTCATATTCTTAAAGGTCCTGATGGATCTTTAATGATGGGCCTTATCTCAAGCGCCCAACGCGATCCGCAATTAAGCCAACTAATGATGAACTGCAAGCCGCAAGAAGTTGATCCCCAAGCTCTTGCAATTATCAACCGCGCAAAGAAGCGCAAAGAAATTTCGGGTAACGCGAATATGGAGATTCTTGGTGAGGCCGTGGGGGCCATCTTGATTCACCGTATCGCGATTACCCATCAGCCGGTAAGTCGTAAATTTATTGAATTGCTAGTCGATGATTTATTGATCCCAGCATTAAGTAAATAATCTAACAAAGGAAATAATGAATAACACGGAGACAAAGGACGGCCTAGATCCAAATCGTTGGCGTTCACTTTTCACTATCGCGCTTTCGCAGTTGATGGTGGTTTTAGATTCATCAATCGTAAATATCGCGATTCCAAGTGCAAAGAAAGATCTAGGCATTACTGATGTTAATCAGCAATGGGTAGTTACTGCTTACACACTTGCATTCGGTTCACTTCTACTTATTGGTGGTCGCGTTGGCGACTACATGGGTCGCAAGAAGGCGCTAATCATTGGTTTACTTGGTTTTGCTGGCGCATCTGCAATCGGTGGCTTTGCAACATCTCAAGCGATGCTCTTCGGTTCACGTGCATTCCAAGGCGTATTCGGTGCATTACTTGCACCTGCTGCTCTAGCTTTAATCTCAGAGACATTTACTGATCCAAAGGAACGCGCAAAGGCGTTCGGTGTAATGGGTGCAATCTCTGGTGGTGGCGCTGCTATTGGTTTGATTCTTGGCGGAACACTTACTGAGTTCTTCTCATGGCGTTGGTGCTTAGGCGTAAACGTTCCAATCGCAATCATGGCTGGAATCTTGGCTTCTAAATTTATTAAGGAATCAAAGGCTGAAGGCGATCGCACATACGACATTCCGGGTGCAGTAACTGCATCTGCTGGTCTCTTCTCATTAACTTACGGTTTCAATGAAGCAGCAACAAATGGTTGGGGCGCTACAAAGACAGTTTCATTCTTCGTTGCAGCAGTTGTATTGCTTGCAGCGTTCTTCGTTATCGAAAGCAAAGTAAAGAATCCAATGATGCCGATCCGCGTTATTGCAGATCGCAACCGCGGCGGAAGCTATTTAGGTTCACTTTCAATCGGTGCTGGACTATTTTCAATGTTCCTCTTCTTGGGTCTCTTCTTTCAAGTTGTATTGCAATATAGCCCGCTTCGTTCTGGCTTTGCATTCCTACCATTTACCGCCGGAATCATAATTTGTGCGGGTATTGCATCTAACTTGTTACCAAAGGTTGGCCCTAAGCCGCTAATGATTCCTGGTTTGATGGTTTCTGCTTCAGGTCTGCTTTATCTATCTCAACTAACACCTACAAGTGATTACTTAACACACGTTGTTCCATCTCTTGTATTGATGTCTAGCGGTATGGCGTTCGTCTTCATTCCATTAATGACAACTGCGCTACATAACGTTAGCCATCACGATACTGGTGTTGCATCAGCGATGATCAATACCAGCCAGCAGATTGGCGGCTCACTTGGAACTGCGCTTCTAAATACTGTGGCAGCAACCGCAGCTACCGGTTACATCACATCACATAAAGAGATGGGTCAGACTGTAAAGGTATTTGCAATGGTGCATGGCTTTGATAGCGCATTTAAAGTTGGCGCATCGCTACTTCTAGTTGGCGCAATTCTGCTATTTACCTTCATCACTGTTGGTAAAGATTCAGTAGTTGAATCAGATGCAGTTGTAATGCACTAAGCGTTAATTAAGCTTGACCCAAATGGCCAAGTAGGAGCTCGCGAACTTTCGCAGCATCTGCTTGGCCTTTTGTTTCTTTCATTACTGCGCCAATAAGTGCACCGGCTGCAGGCAAATGTCCCCCGCGAACCTTCTCTGCAACATCTGGCATCGCAGCGCAAACCTTTTCGATCGCAGCCATAAGTGCGCCATCATCGCTAACAACTTTAAATCCGCGAGCTGCGATAACAGCAGCAGGATTACCTTCGCCATTGACAACACCTTCGACAACTTGGCGTGCAAGTTTGTCAGTAAGTTCGCCTTTATTAATTAACTCAACAATGTCAGCAACATCTTGTGGTGTGATAGAAAGTTCTTCGACTGACGTCTCTTTTTCATTTGCGATACGAGAAATTTCGCCAAGCCACCAACCGCGAGCCTTAGTTGGATCAGCGCCAAGATTTACTGTGGCTTCGACTGTGCCAAGTAGATCCGCGTTAATCATCGCAGCCATTTCCTTATCAGGAACAGACCAAGCTTCTTGTAGGCGCTTGCGGTGTGCAGATGGTTTTTCAGGAAGCGACTTACGTAGCTCTTCTACCCACTCCGCACTCGGTGCAACCGGAACCAAATCAGGATCCTGGAAGTAACGGTAATCCTCAGCCTGCTCTTTAGAGCGACCGCTACGAGTTGCGCCTGTATCTTCTTGGAAGTGGCGAGTCTCTTGCTTAACTTTCTGACCTGCATCAAGAAGTTCTGCATGGCGAATCATTTCTCCGCGGATCGCGCGTTCTACTGAACGAAGTGAGTTAACGTTCTTGGTTTCTGAACGAGTACCTAGAGTATCTGAACCAATTAGACGTAGAGATACGTTGGCATCGCAACGGAGGGATCCTTGTTCCATCTTCACATCAGATACACCGATGCTGCGCAAAATATCGCGAAGTTCTGCAACATATGCCTTAGCAACTTCTGGTCCGTACTTTCCGGTGCCAGGAATAATCTTGGTAACGATTTCGATTAGTGGAATACCTGCGCGGTTGTAATCAAGCAATGAGTAATCAGCGCCATGGATACGACCAGTTGCGCCACCCATATGAAGTGACTTACCGGTGTCTTCTTCCATATGTACGCGTTCGATTTCAATACGGAAAGACTTTGGTCCTTCTTCAGTATCAATCTCAACATCTAAGTAGCCATCGAAACAGATTGGTTCGTCGTACTGTGATGTCTGATAATTCTTTGGCATATCTGGATAGAAATAATTCTTACGAGCGAAGCGGCTAAATGGTGCGACTTTGCAGTTAAGAGCTAAACCGATCTTGATCGCTGATTCGATTGCAGTTGCATTAACAACAGGCAATGAACCAGGAAGACCTAAACAGACAGGACAAGTTTGGGTATTTGGTTCTGCGCCGAAAACGGTTGCGCAACCACAGAACATCTTTGAATTGGTATTTAGTTCAACGTGAACTTCAAGACCCATTACCGGTTCGTACTTAGAGATTACTTGCTCGTAATTCACTTTGTACCTCCTAGCGCTGGAGCTTTATCCAGTAACGGAGCGCCCCACTTTGAAAGTAGCGCTGCTTCAAGAGCTGCACCTGCGTTATATAAACGGTGATCTTCCATCGCTGGCGCCATGATTTGGAAACCAGTTGGCAAGTTATCTTCGTCAGCAAGTCCCGATGGCAATGACATTCCGCAGATACCAGCTAAGTTCACTGGAATTGTGGCAACGTCATTTAAATACATCGCTAGTGGATCATTAGCTTTTTCGCCGATCTTAAAGGCAGTAGTTGGAGCTGTTGGAGATACCAATACATCTGCACCAGCAAAAGCCTTTGCGTAATCTTGCATAATCAAAGTGCGAACCTTCTGCGCGCTTCCGTAATATGCATCGTAGTAACCGCTTGAAAGTGCATATGTACCAAGGATGATGCGGCGCTTTACTTCGCGACCAAAACCGGCATCACGAGTAGCGCTCATAACTGCTTCAGCATCGCCTTCGCCAACGCGAATTCCGTAACGCATCGCATCAAAACGAGCTAAGTTAGATGAACATTCAGATGGTGCGATTAAGTAATAAGCAGCAAGTGCATATTCAAATGATGGACATGAAACTTCAACAATTTCAGCGCCAAGACCTGCAAGCAAATCAAGAGATTCATTGAAGCGATTTAATACGCCTTTTTGATATCCCTCGCCTTGAAGTTCTTTGATAACGCCAATCTTTAAACCTTTAACATCTGCGCGCTTTGCAGCTTCGACAACTGCAGGAACTTTTGCATCGATTGAAGTTGAATCTTTTGGATCATGTCCTGCAATTGCTTCATGTAGCAACGCAGCATCGAGCACTGTACGTGCACAAGGTCCGCCTTGATCTAATGAAGAAGAGAAAGCAATCATGCCGTAGCGAGAAACCCCGCCGTATGTTGGCTTTACGCCAACTGTTCCGGTGACAGCTGCAGGTTGGCGAATTGAGCCACCTGTATCTGTACCGATTGCAAGTGGCGCTTCAAATGATGCAAGAGATGCAGAAGATCCACCACCAGAACCGCCAGGAATACGAGTTAAATCCCAAGGATTATGTGTTGGTCCATATGCAGAGTTCTCAGTTGAAGAACCCATTGCAAACTCATCCATATTGGTCTTACCCAAGATGACGATGCCGTTCTTCTTTAAGTTTGCAGTAACTGTTGCATCGTAAGGTGGACGCCAACCTTCAAGCATCTTTGAACCAGCAGTTGTTGGAACACCTTTTTGAGTAAAGATATCTTTAAGTGCAATTGGAACACCAGCAAGAGGCGCAACGCTTTCGCCCTTTGCACGTGCATCATCTACTGCTTTTGCTTGTGCAAGTGCACCTTCGGTATCTACATGTAGAAATGCATGCACATCTTTATCAACCGCCGCGATGCGATCTAAATGCGCTTTAGTTAATTCAACTGATGAAATCTCTTTTGCAACTAGCGCTGCTGCCATCTCTGAGGCGTTCTTACGAATCATTCTTCACCCAGAATCTGTGGCACGCGGAAGCGCTGTTCCTCTTGTGCAGGTGCTCCACTTAACGCCTCTTCAGGTGTTAGTGATGGAATCACGACATCTTTACGAGTTACGTTATTAACTGGAAGCGGATGCGAAGTTGGCTGCACACCATCAAGTGGTGCATTTTGAATACTATCGACAGCGCCCAAAATAACTGCGAACTCTGATGACAAGGCATCTAATTCAGCATCAGTCATTTCGATGCGTGCGAGATTTGCTAACTTGGCTACTTCTGCACGTGAAAGGCTAGACATGGTGGGAATTCTATTTATAGAAAGGTTTACTGGCGAATTTGGCCGGTGCCAGTGACGATCCATGTGGTGGTCGTCATCTGTTCTAAGCCCATCGGACCACGTGCATGTAATTTCTGATTTGAAATGCCAATCTCTGCGCCAAATCCCATCTGCTCACCATCGGTAAAGCGAGTAGATGCATTGATCATCACAGCAGCGCAATCAGAGAGCTTCACGAATTTATCTGCAGTCTCTTTATTTTCAGTGACAATTGATTCGGTGTGGTTGGTGCCGTATTTAGCGATATGTGCAGATGCCTCTTCAACTGATTCAACAACGCCAACATTCATCTCTAGAACGCCATATTCGGTAGCCCAATCTGCAGCAGTTGCAGCTTGTGCGCGAATTCCAAGAATCTCCGCCGCTTTTGCAGCTTCTGCATCTGCATGCAGCACTACCCCAGATTCATTTAAAGCTTTTAGCGCCATCGGCAAGAACTTTGCCGCAATATCTTTATGAACCAAAAGTGTTTCTGCGGCATTACAAACAGATGGTCGATGAGTCTTTGAATTAATAAGAATCGGAATCGCCTTATCTAAATCTGCATCTTTATCTACATAGACGTGGCAGACACCTGCACCAGTTTCGATTGTTGGCACAGTTGCTTCATCAACCACCATACGAATCAAATTTGCAGAACCACGTGGAATAACTAAATCAACATGACCACGCGCTTTAAGTAGCGCAGTGGTGGTAGCGCGATCATTTGACGGGATTAATTGAATTACATCTGGGGAAATCTTGGTCTTAGCTAACGCTTCGCGCATTATCTTTACCAAAATCTGATTGCTGCTTTCTGCTGAAGAAGAGCCGCGAAGTAGGGCTGCGTTGCCACTCATCAGAAGAATTACTGCAGCATCGACAGTGACATTTGGGCGGGCTTCGTAAACCATTCCGATGACGCCAAATGGAACAGTAATCTGACGAAGATGAAGTCCGTTTGGAAGAGTTCGTTCGCGAAGAGTTTGGCCCAGAGGATCTTCAAGCGCTGCAACTTGGCGTGCACCGTTTGCAATACCTTTAATACGTGCATCGTTAAGCATCAAGCGATCAAGAAGTTGGCTATTTAAGCCATCGCGCTTTCCGCGTTCCATATCTGATTGATTGGCCGCTTCGATTTCATAGGCTCGAGCTTCGATCTCTTCGGCAATCGCATTAAGTGCGGCAGCTCTTTCAGCGCCGCTAGTTATCGAAAGCGTACGCGCAGCAACGCGAGCCTTGTCGGCTAAATCGTTAACTAA
This sequence comes from uncultured Actinomycetes bacterium, assembly GCA_964565165.1. Lineage (GTDB taxonomy): Bacteria > Actinomycetota > Actinomycetes > Nanopelagicales > Nanopelagicaceae > ZLKRG08. The sequence goes on from CAZMDJ010000004.1 coordinate 10,434, forward strand.
CCCTTGCGCATCCATGGACTGAATCTTACTTGGGGTTACCCTATTCACGTGTTCAAATTACTTAAGCGCACAGTCGCCACACTCTTGGTTATCTATTTAGCTCTATTCGGATTAACAAAAGTTATTCATTATCCAGAGCCAATTGCTGCAATTAAGTTGGGACTTGCTCCGGCATCAAAGACTCCAGATCTCATGCCAGGGCACATTATTGAACCGGCGGATACTCGAATTGCATGGACCACTGGTTCTGCAGAGCTGCCAGCAACCGTTAATTATGATGGCGAAGATATTTCGCTTGAGCAATTTATGTCGACTACAAAGACCAATGCTTTCTTAGTAATCAAAGATGGCAAATTGGTTTATGAGAAGTACTTTAATGGCAAGAGCAAAGACACTCTCCTACCAACTTATTCAGTTGCAAAGACTTTAACTTCAATCATGATTGGACAATTGATCTCTTCAGGTAAGTTAAAAGAGAGCGATACCTTTGTAAGTATTTTGCCTGAATATAAAGTCGGAACAGATTTCGATAAGGTAACAATTAAAGACTTACTTGATATGAACTCTGGAATCGGTGTCAGCGATAATTATCCAACTGGTCCTTCAGGTTGGGGAGTCGGCATCGCGCAGCTCTATGCATCAACAGATGTTTACTGGTGGTTACACCACAATCAGAAGATGTGGGAGAAGCCAGGTACTAAACCTGAATATCGAAGCGTTAATACTCAATTACTTGGAATGGTAATTAAAAAGATTACCGGCGCATCGGTTTCAAGTTATTTCCAAAAGAACGTTTGGCAACCAATTGGCGCACAGAACCAAGCAAAGTGGAATGTTGATCGCCTTGATGGAATAGAGAAAACCTTCTGCTGCTTTAATGCGACAGCGCGAGACTTCGCTCGAGTTGGCCAACTATTTGTAAATAATGGCGCAGCAAATATCGGTGGCGGTTCTGTAATTAGCGCAAGCTATTTAAAGCGAATGACTACCCCTGCGGTAACACTTGATTATGGCTGGGGTTATGCAGCGCAGACGTGGCATCCATTCCCAGATACCACGCTGCTACTTGGGCTACATGGCCAATATATTTATGTGCAACCAAAAGAGCATGTTGTGGTTGTGAAATTAAGTGATTTACCAACTAGTGCAGATGGAATTAGTTCAAAGATTGTTCCGGTACTGCAGCAGATTGCTAGTTCGATTTAGAGAATAACTAGATCGTCGCGATGAACTAATTCGCGTTCGAACTCTGCACCAAGTGTTGCGGCTAGCTCCTTTGTGGAGCGGCCCAACATCTGTGGGATTTCATCACTATCAAAGTTAACAATTCCGCGTGCAATTACTTTGCCCTCTACGCTAACTAAATCAACAGTTTCGCCCGCATCAAAGGTGCCTTCGACTGCAGTAACTCCAGCAGGTAGAAGTGAGACGTTCTTCTCAATTAACGCCTTAACTGCGCCAGCATCAAGAACTAACTTGCCGCTAGAAGATGAAGCATGCGCCAACCAGAGCGCGCGGGCATTGTTCTTTGATTCCTTAGGATGAAACAAAGTTCCGAAATCTTCGCCATTAATTGCTTTAGCTAAATCTGCTGCGCTTGTTAATAGCATCGCAGTTCCCGCGCTTGTTGCAATCTTCGCAGCTTCGATCTTAGTAACCATTCCGCCGCTACCAACGCCTGCAGAACCAGCGCCACCTAATTTGATATCAGCAATCTGGTTTAAATCTATAACTTCGGTGATCTTCTTTGCGTTCGCATCGCTTGGTGGTGCATCGTAAAGCGCATCAATATCTGAAACCAGAACAAGTAAATCTGCTTGGGTAAGAAGTGCAACTAGCGCTGCTAAACGGTCGTTATCTCCGAAACGAATTTCAGAAGTTCCGACGGTGTCATTTTCATTGATAACCGGAACTACGCCCATTGAAATCAACTTAAACAACGCGCGCTGTGCATTTGAATAATGTGAACGGCGAACTACATCTGTTGTTGTTAGTAGAACTTGCGATGCAGTGATTCCGTAGCGAGCGAAGCTCTCTGTGTAGCGATGAATCAATAAGCCTTGGCCAACAGAAGCTGCTGCCTGCTGAGTTGATAAATCTTTAGGACGAGTCTGAAGTCCTAGTGGCGCAAGGCCTGCCGCAATCGCACCAGATGAAACAACTAAAACCTCTGCCCCACGCTTGCGCGCATCAGCTACAACATCAACTAAGCGATCAACTGCTGCAGCATCTAAACCGCTACCTGCTTTACCAGTTAGAGATGAGCTACCGATCTTGATGACGATGCGCTTTGCGCCGGTAATGAGATCACGCTTGGTCATCTTCATCTACCTCAGGAGTATTTGGGTTTGAAACGTTGTATTCCCACTGTCGTGCAACTTCATCTTCATTTAACTGATCTGGAACCTTTTCATCTTTCCAAACGTTATCAATACGCGCATCGCTACCGCGGCGTTGAAGATTCTTAGCAAGCATCTCTGCACCAGCTTCGATTGTTGGTTCCCAATCAAAGACCACTGAATATTGATCCGTACCGATGCGAACTTCAGAACCTGCAACTGCACCTGCTTTAAATAGCTGCTTCTCAACGCCAGCTTGCGCCAAGCGATCTGCTAAATAACCAACTGCTTCAGAGATTCCGAAGTTGGTCTGACGTACCCAACGTTCGACCTTCTTGCCGATTACGGTAAATGTGCCATCACCATTTGCAAATACTTTAAATCCAGAATCATCTACAGCGGTTGGACGGATAACGATACGTGTTCGCTCTTCCTTCTTAGCCTCTGCACGTGAAGTCTGAACCAACTTCGCCATCGCATAGAGAAGTTCTTGTAAACCTTCGCGGGATGCAGCAGATACTGGGAATACTTCGTAGCCCTTATCTTGCAAAGTCTTAGTAACCATCTCAGCCATAACTTTTCCGTCAGGTAGATCGGTCTTATTAAGCGCAACAATTCGTGGACGATCATCTAGTCCGCCATATTGCTTTAGCTCTGATTCGATAATCTCTAAATCATCAACTGGATTGCGATCTGTTTCTAAAGTTCCGCAATCAAGTACGTGAACTAGCGCAACGAAACGTTCGACGTGGCGTAAAAATTCAAGTCCTAAACCTTTACCTTGAGATGCGCCAGGAATTAAGCCCGGTACATCTGCAACGGTGAAACGAGTATCTCCAACGCTTACAACGCCAAGGTTTGGAATCAAAGTTGTAAATGGATAATCAGCAATCTTTGGACGAGCTGCAGAGATCGCTGCAATTAAAGATGATTTACCTGCGCTTGGGAAACCAACAAGTGCAATATCTGCAACGCTCTTAAGTTCAAGAATAAGAGTGCGCTCTTCACCTGGAACTCCCAGAAGTGCAAAGCCAGGTGCGCGACGTTTTGATGATGCAAGACCTGCATTTCCAAGTCCACCACGGCCACCTTCTGCAGCCATAAATGTAGTTCCGTTGCCAACTAAGTCAGCTAATTGATTACCTTTTTCATCGTAAACAACTGTTCCGGAAGGAACGCCAAGAATTAAATCTTCACCTTGTGCGCCATCTTTACGATCGCCATAACCTTGACGGCCATTTGTTGCACGACGATGTGGTGAATGGTGATAATCAAGAAGCGTTGTCACATTTGGATCAACAACTAAAACAATGTCGCCACCGCGACCACCGTTACCGCCATCTGGTCCACCAAGTGGCTTAAATTTTTCGCGGTGGATAGATACGCAACCATCGCCGCCTTTTCCGGCAGCAACGTTCAGGGTTACACGATCAACGAATGTTGTCATCGCTATTCCCTTCTACTAAATAAAAAAGCGGACCAGCATCGCCGGCCCGCTTTAGGTTAAACCGAAATTAAGCTACAGGTTGTACTGGTTGTACGTTTACAACGTCACGACCGCGAGCGCGACCGAATTCAACTGCACCTGCTGCGAGCGCAAATAGTGTGTCGTCTTTACCGCGACCAACGTTTGCACCTGGGTGGAACTTTGTTCCGCGTTGACGAACAATAATTTCGCCAGCCTTAACTACCTGACCACCGAATCGCTTAATACCGAGGTACTGTGGATTGGAGTCGCGACCGTTACGGGTTGAGGAGACACCTTTTTTACTTGCCATTTATTCTCAGCTCCTTCTTACTTCGCACCGTTGATAGCTGTAATTATTACTGTGGTTAGCTGTGCGCGGAAACCTTCGCGACGGCGGTAACCTGTCTTCGACTTGTAACGAAGGATGTGGATCTTTGGACCCTTCTTCTGATCTAGAACTTCACCGGTTACTTTTACACCAGATAGAACTTTTGGATCTGAAGTTACTGACGCACCGTCAACAACAAGAACCGCTGGGAATGAAACAGTTGATCCAGCTGCAGCGTCGATGTGATCGACTGTAACTGTGTCGCCAACTGCGACCTTCTCCTGGCGTCCGCCAGCCTTAACGATTGCGTACATTCTTATTCCTTCTTACATAAAGCCCGCTTGGGCAGGCGCTTATCTTACGATTTGAGCGTGCTTAGGCACAAATCGGGGTTTTCGGGTTAATTACCCGGAGTGACCACGCCTGTAGAGGCTGCTCTACGGCGCTTTGGACGCTTGGTGCCACGAGCCTCATGCTGAGGCTTTTCAGCTGGTTCATCCGAAGAATCTGATGAATCTGCTTCTACTTCATGATCATCATGGTGACCTGCGAATACCGGAGCTGCTGCTTTAGCGCGAACAGGTTCGGTATGAATATGAATTCCGCGACCATTACATGAATCACAGGTAGTACTAAACGCTTCGATCAAACCTTGTCCGATTCGCTTACGTGTTAGCTGAACTAGACCAAGTGAAGTTACTTCAGCAACTTGATGCTTGGTGCGATCGCGACCTAAACATTCAATCAAGCGACGCATAACTGCTTCGCGATTTGATTCAAGAATCATGTCGATAAAGTCGATTACAACAATTCCACCTAAGTCGCGAAGACGTAGTTGACGTGCAATCTCTTCTGCCGCTTCTAAGTTGTTCTTAGTAACAGTCTCTTCGAGGTTACCGCCCTTACCGATGAACTTTCCGGTGTTAACGTCGATAACAACCATCGCTTCAGTGCGATCAATAACAAGCGAACCACCTGAAGGTAGATAAACCTTGCGATCAAACGCCTTAGCAAGTTGTTCATCAACTCGGTAATCGCTAAATAGATCGCCAGTGCCTGTGTACTTCTCGATCTTCTTTGAAAGTTCAGGTGCGATAAATCCTAAGTAATCAGAGATTTCGTTATGAACCTGATCGCCTTGTACCTTTAAGATTCCGAAATCTTCACTGAAGATATCGCGGATAACACGAACTGCAAGATCTGGTTCGGTGTAAAGCGCAACTGGTGGATGGAAGTTTGGATTCTGAGTCTTCTGATAGATCTCATCCCATTGCGCTTTTAATCGCTGGATATCGCCAGTTAACTCTTCTTCACTTACACCTTCTGCAGCGGTACGAACAATTACGCCCGCCTCTTCAGGAACAAGTCCCTTCAAAATATTCTTGATGCGATTACGTTCTGGCTCTGGAAGACGACGAGAAATACCGCTCATTCCGCCACCAGGAACATAGACAACATAACGGCCAGGAAGTGAGATCTGGCTAGTTAAACGCGCACCTTTTTGGCCAATTGGATCTTTAGTTACCTGAACTAAAACAGGCTGACCTGTCTTAAGTGCAGTTTCGATTTTGGGTGTAGATGAATCTTCCATGCCTGCGGCATCCGAATTAACTTCACCTGCATAAAGAACTGCGTTACGTCCCTTTCCGATATCAACGAAAGCCGCTTCCATTGATGGCAGAACGTTCTGAACTTTTCCAAGATAAACGTTTCCGACGTAAGAGATTGATGAATTTCGATTTACGTAATGCTCGACCATTACGCCATCTTCGATTACACAGATCTGTGTGCGATCGCCCTTTTGGCGAACTAACATTTCGCGCTTAACTTCATCGCGACGAGCTAGGAATTCACCTTCAGTAATAATGGTTCCGCGGCGGCGATATGTTTCGCGATATTCGCGACGGTCTTCACGATGACGACCTTCGCGGCGATGATGGCGATCACGACGTGATCCACGATCATGGCGATCTGACTTTTCAGAACGTTCTGCGCGTTCTGGACGTTCCTTAGTTTCGCGAACCTTTACAACAGTTGGTACGCCATCTTCATCAACAATTTCACCTGGCTGTACGCCATCTTCAGCGCCACGACGGCGACGACGGCGACGATGTGAAGTTGCGGAATCTTCTTCTGATGAATCTGTTGCAGTTAACTCTGCGCCAGTTGTGTTCTCTTCTCCACCCTTACGACGGCCACGTCCACCGCGACGGCGACGGCGACCACGATGCGAATCACCATCATCAGATTTCAATGGCGCTTCTGCTTTCGCAGGTGCTTCTTTCTTTGCAGGCTTCTCTTTCTTAGCGGCAGGTTTTGCAGCTTCAGTTGGAGGCGCTTGGAAAATTGGAGATGCAACTGCGGCAGGAACTGCCTTCTTACGAGTTTTCTTCTCTGCTGGAGCTTCAGTTGTAGTTTCTACTGTTGCAGCTTTTTTACTTGCGCGCTTACGCGGCGCTTTTGGCTCATCGGCCATGTACACCAAATCCTTTATATGCCTAGGCCGGTTGGCCCTAGCTGTTTCGGGTCTGAAATCAATCAGACAAATCTTTTAATACTGCTTGTCACTATTTCTTCGCACTCCGCGCTGCGAGTTACCGCGCGCTGGCTGCTTGAGTGAATTATGGCATTAAAGGCGCCAAATAGCCATTATCCCCTTAATCGCGCGTGAACATTCTGCAAAAGACCAATGCCGATCATATTTGCGAACATACTCGAACCACCATATGACAAGAACGGTAATGGAACACCTGTCATCGGCATCAAACCTAAAGTCATTCCAATATTTTCAAATGTTTGGAATGCAAACCATGCAACCACACCAACTGCAACTAGCCGTCCAAATGGATCGGTGGTTCTTCGCGCAATACTAAATCCGCGCATCATGATTGTTACCAACATTAAAAGAATAAAACTACTTCCTAAGAATCCAGTCTCTTCACCTGCAACGGTAAAAATAAAGTCAGTCTGCTGTTCAGGAACGAAGCGACCATTTGTCTGTGCGCCTTCAAATAATCCAGTCCCAAAAAATCCACCGCTACCTACAGTGATGCGCGCCTGACGTAATTGATAACCAGTGCCCTGCGTATCTGCATTTGGATCAACGAAAGATTGGAGACGATTTAATTGGTACTCACTTACTACTCCAGCTTTAACTGCAGTAAATCCGCCGAGGAGCGCCAGAAGTAATAGCCCTGCTACCCAACGAGCCTGTGCGCCACTGGTTGCAATAATTGTTACAACAATCGCGCTAATAATCAGAATTGTTCCCATATCTGGCTGCGCCACAATAAGTAGAACCGGTACCGCTGCAACCGCCAAAGCTTGCAGCACATCTTTATTTCTAACTTCATCTTGTCCGTGAATTCGTTCTGTCAGAATCATCGACATTCCAATGATGATTGTGATCTTGGCAAGCTCCGCTGGCTGAATTGAGAATCCGCCAGGCAAGACAATCCATGCGCGTGCACCGTTAATTGTTGAACCAATTCCAGGAATCAAAACTAAGAGCAGTCCAAATACACCTGCGCCCCAAACAAATGGTGTGTATGCGCGAAGTACGCGGTAATCAATAAAGGTCATACCCATCGCAAGTGCGATACCAATTACAACGTTAATTCCGTGGCGTTTTAAGTAATACTGAGGATCCTCTCCAGCTGCGGCATACCAATTGCGAGTTGCTGCATAAACAAGGAGAGTTCCGAAAATTAAGAGCGCACCAACTGCGAAGGTCAGAACTGGATCAAAACCAGCAGTTAAATTGCGCTTCTGGCGGCGATAGCTAAAACTTCTAACTGATTCGTTCATTACTTCACCGCCTTCTTACTTGCAGTAGCTGATGCAGATGGTGATGGAGAGGCTTTAACTACCTTGGTAGTTGCAGAGATCTTTGGCAACTTGGTCGGTGGTCCCTTTGGATAAACAATCTTTTCAGGAACTTGCTTGCTACCAACGACACCAAAGATTGTGTTGTAGATCTGTCTTGCACCAATACCTGCCGCTGCGGCACCAGTTCCGCCTTGGGAAACCATGACGACCACTGCATAACGTGGATTCTCTGTTGGACCGAAAGATGCAAACCAAGAAGTTGAATTCTTCTTGCTGCCATTGGTATTTAAACCAAAGACTTCAGCGGTTCCGGTCTTACCTGAAATTGAAACCGGGAATCCCGCAAATGCACCGGCCGCAGTACCGTTAATTGTTACCTGATGTAGCGCATCTTTTAACCACTTAAAGGTAGAAGGAGCTGCATCAACTTTTCCAAGTACTTTAGGTGTGAAGCTCTTAATCAAAGTTCCATCTGTCTTAACAATGGCCTTAGCCACCATTGGCTGCCAAATGGTTCCGCCATTTGCAATCGCTGCATACGCTTGAGTTAATTTAAGCGGAGTAATAACTGTGTCACCTTGTCCGATTGAGAAGTTAACTGCGTCGCCTGCGCGTAACACTCCTCCGTCAACGCAATTCTCTTTCGCAAGTTGAATTAAAAATGGCGTTAAATCTTTCTTGGCTGCACGCTTCTGATAATTGCAGTAGAAATTCTTATTCTGCTTCCAGTAATCCTCTTTCCATTGGCGATCTGGAATACGTCCATCAAGTTCGCCAGGAAGATCAATACCGGTCTTCTTGTCCATCTGGAAATCATGTGCCACATTAAAGAAGTAATCATTTGGGCTCTTTGGAGTTAAGCCGCCATCTTTTAGCCACTCTGAATAAGCGATTTTGTACCAGAGGGTGTCGCATGAAACGGCGATACCAGTCTTTAGTGAGATTCGACCATGCGCCTTTGATTCGTAGTTAGTGAAATCGCGATTACCAACTTTGTATACGCCTGGGCAGTCATATGAAGCATTTAAGTCATAACCTGCATTAACGGCGGCGAAGACCGAGAAAGCTTTAAAAGTAGAAGCTGGAGCGAATAAACCTTGCAACGGTCTAGAGAGTGCAGGTACATATGAACTCTCTGAATACATTTCTTTTGCTTGCGCGATTGTTAATCCCTTTTCCCAAATGTTTGGGTCATATGTTGGATATGAAGCAAGCGCCATGATGCGCCCAGTCTTAACATCCATGACAATTGCTGCGCCGCCATCAGCTCTAAATCCTTGTGCACGTGAAGATTTAACCGCGGTTGCAAGACCTGCTTCAGCAGCGCCTTGGATACGTACATCCAAACTTGTAACTAAGTGCTTACCTGGAGTTGGTGTGGTGTCACGTGACTTTTCGGTGACTGCTTCTTTTCTATCAACGATAACGGTCTTGATTCCTGGACGACCACGTAGATATGAATCGTAAACATATTCCAAACCATCTTTACCAATTGATTCACTTCTATAGTAACGAGTTCCGTTATCGACAGCTAAATCTTTATCAGTTAGCGCACCCACATAACCAAGTACATGCGCACCAGTTGCACCTAAAGTGCCTGGGTAATAACGAACCGAAGTTGGTTCAGCATCAATGCCAGGGAAATCGCTACTTCTCTCAACAATCTGCATCGCAATCTCTGGATTAGCATCTTTTGTGATTGGAATTGGTTGGAACCTATTGCCTACCCAGCAACCTGATTTATCGCCCTTTAATATTTCTCCGCAAAGTCGAGTCTTGCGCCAAACATCATTTGGATTTAAATCAAGAATTCTTGAGACTCGATTTAATACTGACGCGCCTTTATCTTTCTGCTTATCCAAAATGCTGCGATCTACAGTTACCGCAAGACCTACGCGGTTCATTGCAAGCGGAACGCCATCAGCATCAACAATTAGCCCACGGATAGCCGGAACCACAATGTCACGGCTTTGAATATTTAAAGCAGCTTCTTTATAACGCCCAGTTGCCGCAACTTGTAGGTAAAAGAGTCGCCCTAAAAGCGCCGCCATCAAGCTAATAATCAGCGCTTGAACCACGAAAATACTCAGACGGGTACGTTGATTCATCGCCCACCCGCATAAACAATCGAATGTGCGCGTGCAATAAATGGCACCACGATTGGTGCAACAAGTGCGCTCCAAAGGCCAAATCCAAATAGCGCTCGGACCACATTTAAGAATGATCCAACTGCTAATCCAAATAGCAACCCAATAAAGATATAAAGTAAAAGCGTTCCAACTACTGCCGTAGCAGTCATCAAAATTAAACCTGCAGGATTTGAATTAAGCGCATCGCCACCATAACCAAGGTATGAGATCACAAAACAAGATAGAACCATTACCAAAGTCCAATGGCCGAATGGTCCATCAGTTGATGGCGATAGGTCCATAAAAAGACCTGCAACAAAACCTGTCACTGCAGCAATCTCTGGTTCGCTAATCGATGACCAGATAAGTGCAGCGAGAAGAATTAATGAGAAGCCACCCAGAGGCAGATGAATCTGATTAACAATCGCCTCTTGCACTATAAAGAGAAGTCCAAAAGTTAAAGTCGAAAGAGCTACTTCGCGACGCCACATGTTAATTACTCTTTGATGGAGAAGGTGAAGCAGATGGTGTTGCGTAAACAGTTACGGTTGGAATTGGAGTTGGTACTGGCGCTTTAGGAATAAGTGAGTTACCTGGGTTCGAATCTGATGCGCTCAAAATTACAGAGACCACGCCAAGTGCATTTAGATTTGCGTAGAAAGTTACATCTGCAACTTGAGATACGTAGCTAGTGCTATCTGAAACTTTTGTTATATGACCAACCGGTACACCAGGAACAAAAGGTGTGTTGTTGGTGCTTCCACGCGATAACAAAATATCGCTCTTCTTAATCTTTGAAGTGTTATCCAAGAGCTCTAATACGCCTGAATTACTTCCCTGCCCAGACAAAATTCCGATTGATTGGTTACGCGCTACTCGAACACCAATTTTGAATGATGGATCTGAAGCTAAGAGCACTACCGAGCTATTTGGAAAAACAGTCTTTACGACGCCGACTAAACCTTGTCCGTTAATTACCGTCAGATTTGGGCGAATTCCAGCGCGTGAACCTTGATCAATAGTGATGGTGTGGGTGAATGAAATAGTCGAACCTTGTGCCAAGACTTTTGCACTTACTGTCTTCCAGCGTGCACGTCCTGCCAAATCTAGCGCCGCCTTTAATTGTGTCGCCTGGCCTTGCGCATTCTTCTGTTGCATTAATTTTGTGCGAAGGTCCGCATTCTCTTCTTTCAACTTATTAATTGTTGATCGAGTGCGACCTAAATGAATCAAATCGCTAAAGAAATTCTTAAATGGTGTGACTGCCCAATTTCCGGCTTTCTCAACTGGAGCAAGTGCAGTACCAACACCATTACGAAGGCCACCAATTACAGATACACCGCGAAGATCCAAGGTAATTAAAAGTAGTGAAGAGACAATGAGCATGACCAATAGCAATCGACCACGATTGCTACCTGATGGACGTACCATGTATTTAACTACCCCGCGAAATTAACGGCGTGGTTCGGAGATAAGAACTTTTTCTAGAGATTCAAACTCTTCGATGCACTTACCTGAGCCATCAACAACGCAGTTCAATGGTTGCTCTGCGATATGAATTGGCATTCCGGTTTCGCGACGTAGACGCTCATCAAGACCCTTAAGTAGCGCACCGCCTCCTGTTAGAACAATGCCGCGATCCATTAGATCTGATGCAAGTTCTGGTGGGCACTTATCAAGAGTTGCCTTAACAGCATTAACGATTGCGTTAACTGGCTCTTCAAGCGCTTTACGAATCTCTGCTGCTGAAACCACGATTGTCTTTGGAAGACCTGTTGCAAGATCGCGACCGCGAATCTCTGCATCTGGTTCGTTAGGAGTTGGATAAGCAGAGCCGATTGCCATCTTAATTTCTTCTGCAGTGCGCTCACCAAGAAGTAATGAGAATTCGCGCTTTACCCAGTTAATAATTGATTGATCTAGCTCGTCTCCGCCAACGCGAATTGATAGAGATGAAACGATGCCACCAAGTGAAATAACAGCAACTTCTGTGGTTCCGCCTCCGATATCAACGACCATGTTTCCGGTTGGTTCGTGGATTGGAAGACCTGCGCCAATTGCTGCTGCCATTGGCTCTTCGATGATGTAAACCTTACGTGCGCCTGCTGCGTAGCCAGCATCCTTAACTGCGCGTTGTTCAACACCTGTAATGCCTGATGGAACGCAAACCACGATACGTGGCTTTGCTAGGTAGCGACGCTTATGTACCTTTTGGATGAAGTAACGGAGCATGCGCTCAGTTGTATCAAAGTCAGCGATAACACCATCCTTAAGCGGACGGATAGCAACGATATTTCCAGGTGTACGGCCAATCATCTTCTTAGCTTCAAGACCTACAGCAAGGATGCCGCCAGTATCTTGATTAACTGCAACTACAGAAGGCTCGTTAAGAACAATGCCACGACCACGTACATAAACCAATGTGTTAGCAGTTCCTAGGTCAACCGCCATATCGCGGCCGATGAAAGACAATCTATTGTTTGGATTGCGGTTGCTCATTTACTTCCCTTCGAAGAAGATCGAAATTTCACGTTCTGCAGATTCAATTGAATCTGATCCGTGAACGATGTTCTGTACAACTTTTGTTGCTTGTTGACGTGCAAGATCACCACGAATTGTTCCTGGTGCTGCAACGGTTGGATCTGTTACACCAGCAAGTGAACGGAAACCTTCAATTACTCGTTCGCCCTCTGCAACTAACGCAACGATTGGTCCGCTCATCATGAACTCAACTAGTGGTTCATAAAATGGCTTACCTTGATGCTCTGCATAGTGACGTTCAAGAATTGCGCGATCAGCTTGCAACATACGAAGCGCAGTTACTTCATAACCTTTACGTTCGATACGTGCAATAACTTCTCCGATTAAACCGCGACGTACGCCATCAGGCTTAACCAAAACTAAGGTGCGTTCTTTGCTCACCTGGGCATTCTATTGGGCGTCGCGCTTAGCGACTAATTCGCGCCTGATGGCCTCGCCCTTGCGACCGAAGTAGATAGCGCAGCCCCAGAGCGCTATAAAAATCACTGCAATTACCGCGAAAGATGGGACTACAAAGGAATAACCCGCCATGACCACCTGCAGGATTGAAGCGATAATCCAACCTGAGCGCTTCTTTAGAAACCCCGCAGAGATAAAAAGTAAAAATGAAATAATTGAACCAACGATTAATGCGGTTGTGCTCTGATCTTTCATTGCAAGCAAAATTGCAAAACCAACGCAGATTGATTCCATTACTAGAACAGATGCGCCAAGAACTCTCATCGTTAATTTAAATCTTTCAAAATAGCACGTGCTTCACCAACAGTAATTACTGAACCAGTAATTAATACACCGACAGTCTCTTCCTCCATTGGATGATTGCCATCTGCGATTGCTTTTTCGATTGCGCTCTTTAAATCTGGTTCTACGAAGATTCGATCGCTATCAATGAATGCACGAGCCACTTTTGCCAGATCCTCTGCTGGAAGTGCTCGAGGAGATGAACTTTGAGTAACGATTACGCCATCAACAACATCTTTTATTTCATTGAAGATTCCAGCGGCATCTTTATCTGCGAATACACCGACCACAGCGATAACGCGACCAAATGTGAACTCTTCATGAAGAGTATTGGCCAGAGTTTTAGCGCCATGGGGATTGTGCGCTGCATCCAAGATAACTGTTGGGTCACGACGAACAACTTCGAATCGACCTGGGGATGTTGCTGCTGCAAAACCTGCTTTAACTGCTTCAGGATCTAAATGTTGATCACCAAAGAATGCTTCTGCCGCTACCAGCGCTGCCGCAGCATTCGCTGCTTGATGCTTGCCGTGAAGTGGCAAGAAGAGATCTGAATAAACATCCTTTGTGCCACGAATCGTTAGCAGCTGGCCACCAACTGCCATTTGCCGTGACATCACTTCGTATTCAATTCCTTCACGCGCAACTTCAATTCCAAGTTCTGCAGCACGTGCCAGAAGAATCTTTGCAACTTCTGGTTCTTGGCTAGCAAGAACTGCAAAGGCTCCCTCTTTTAGAATTCCAGCTTTGGTCTGTGCAATCTCTTCGATTGAATTGCCCAAGTACTCCATATGGTCCATTCCAATAGGAGTAATCACTGTTACCGCTGGCTGAATAATGTTTGTGGCATCCCATTGGCCGCCCATTCCAACTTCAAAGATTCCAACATCGACAGGATGTTCTGAGAATGAGGCCATCGCTAAACCAGTTACCGCTTCAAAGAATGAAATCGGGTGCGGCGACTTTGAATCGACAAAGTCAAAGTAGGCCGCGATATCGTTGTAATTAAAGATTAACTCTTGTGCATCGATCATCTCGCCGTTGATATTGATACGTTCTCGGAAATCTTCAAGGTGCGGACTGGTAAATCGTCCAGTGCGTAAACCATGCGCATAAAGAAGTGAATCAATAAATCGTGTTGTCGAAGTCTTACCGTTGGTTCCACCGATATGAATCGTTGGATAAGAAAGTTGCGGCGAACCGAGCGCATCACAAAGTAAAGAGATGCGATCCATTGAAGGTTGAATGCGAGTCTCTGGCCAACGTGCAAGCAGCGCGTTTTCGATTGCGTTTAAACGCTCGCGATCTTCTGCGCTGGTCATGCTGGAAGCGTAGCTAGTTGCGCTTTAATGCGCTCAATATCTTGGTCGCACTTAACTAGACGTTCGCGAATTTCGACAACCACGTTCTCTGGAGCTTTGGCCATGAAACCTTCGTTGCCAAGTTTTGCGGTTGCAGTTGCGCGGTCCTTTTCAGCAGTTGCTAAATCCTTAGTTAGACGTGCGCGCTCTGCGGCAACGTCAATTGAGCCAGTTAAATCAAACTCAGCGCGGATTGCACCAATTTCAAGTTTTGCGGATGGAGTGAAATCCCCTGCCTCCATCTTTAATAAGAATTCAGCACCAGCTGCGTATGGAGCAAGCTCTGCCGGAACAACTAAGCGTCCAAGAATCTTCTGGCTAGTTTTAATTCCTTGATCGTTACGGAAGCGACGAACTTCAGTAATTACTTCTTGCAACTGAGCCACAATCTTTTCAGAAGACTTATCAATCGCTGATTTATCAGCTACTGGCCATGCTGCAATTACTACTGATTCTTGGCCAGTTAACGTGGTCCAAAGTTCTTCAGTAATGAAAGGCATGATTGGGTGCATCAAACGTAGAAGTTGATCTAATACATGGCCAAGTACGCGCTTAGTTGAAGCGGCATCGCCCTTTTGGAATGCATCCTTTGAAAGTTCTAGATACCAATCGCAAAGGTCATCCCATGCAAAGTGATAAATCAATTCAGATGCTTTAGCGAATTCATAACTTTCAAGAAGTTGATCTGCCTCTGCAATAGTTTCGTTTAAGCGGCTAAGAATCCATTTATCGATTGCGTTTAATGAATCATATGCAGGAAGTGGACCTTCGACTGTTGCGCCGTTCATCAACGCAAAACGAGTTGCGTTCCATAGTTTTGTTGCGAAGTTACGTGCTCCGCCAATCCATTCCTCTGCAATTGCTTGATCCGCACCTGGATTTGAACCACGTGCAAGTGCGAATCGAAGTGCATCAGAACCGTACTTATCCATGAATTCAAGTGGATCAACAACGTTACCCTTTGATTTCGACATCTTCTTGCCGAACTTATCGCGCACTAATCCATGCAGAACAATGGTGTCGAATGGTTGCTTGCCGTCCATTGCAAATAATCCAAAGATCATCATGCGCGCAACCCAGAAGAACAAGATGTCATAACCAGTTACAAGAACTGAGTTTGGATAGAACTTCTTTAAATCATCAGTTTCATCTGGCCAACCCATTGTTGAAAATGGCCAAAGCGCAGAAGAGAACCAGGTATCAAGAACATCTTCATCTTGAGTCCAACCCGCAGATGCAGTCTCATCTGGACCAACAACTTTTACTTCACCATCTGGTCCGTACCAAACTGGAATTCGATGTCCCCACCAAAGTTGGCGAGAGATGCACCAATCGTGCATTCCATCAACCCACTCAAAGTAACGTGGCTCCATCTCAGTTGGAGAAATCTTTACCTTGCCGCTACGAACTGCATCTCCGGCAGCCTTTGCAAGTGGTGCAACTTTTACGAACCACTGCAATGAAAGTCGTGGTTCAACAATTGTTTGGCAACGCGAGCAGTGACCAACGCTGTGGGAATAAGGACGCTTCTCCCAGCCAAGTAAGCCATCTTTACGTAGCTCTTCTACAACAGCTTTGCGCGCTTCAAAACGATCCATGCCATCGAATTGAGTATTTGTACCTTCCATGATGCCGTGTTCGTTCATGATGATGATCATCGGAACGCCATGACGCATACCCATTTCAAAGTCATTTGGATCGTGAGCTGCAGTTACCTTTACGGCACCGGTACCAAATTCAGGATCAACTAATTCATCAGCAATGATTGGAATCATTCGATCTACGTATGGAAGTCGTACAGTCTTACCGATCATGTGCTTGTAACGATCATCGTTTGGATTAACTGCTACTGCTCCATCGCCAAGCATTGTTTCTGGACGAGTTGTTGCAATCCAAATCTGATTTTCATCATCATCGCGGCCATAACGAATCTGAACAAACTCGCCATCAATATCATGGTGATCAACTTCGATATCAGAAAGCGCTGTTAAACAACGGGTACACCAGTTGATGATGCGCTCCGCGCGATAGATAAGTTCTTTGTCATAAAGGCGCTTGAAAATTGTTTGTACTGCGCGAGAAAGATTTGCATCCATTGTGAATGCTTCGCGACTCCAGTCAACAGAATCACCTAAACGCTTCATCTGACCAAGGATTGCTCCGCCAGATTCCGCTTTCCATTCCCAAACTTTCTTAACAAACTCTTCGCGACCAAAGTCGTGACGTGACTTTCCTTGCGCAGCTAATTGACGTTCAACAACGTTCTGAGTTGCGATACCCGCATGGTCCATTCCTGGCAACCATAAAGTTTCAAAACCCTTCATTCGCTTCATGCGAACTAAGGTGTCTTGAAGTGTGTGATCGAGCGCGTGACCGATATGTAGCGAGCCAGTTACGTTTGGTGGTGGAATAACAATTGCAAACGGCGGCTTTTCAGATTTCGCGTCAGCGGTGAAGTAACCGGCATCGAGCCACTTCTTATAAAGAGGAGCTTCGATGTCAGCAGGAACAAAACCTGTTGGCAATTCACGCGTCATAGCGCGATATCTTAGATTAAAAAAACGACCTAATTATGCGCTTTTCTCTTCAGAGCGCTTAGAACGCTTCGAAGAGTCGCCGCTACGTAGAACTAGCTTTGGCTGTGCATCTGAATTAATGCATTCCGCTGTTACTACGACCTTCTCAACATCTTCGCGACCAGGGATGTCATACATCACCCCGAGTAGAACATGTTCCATGATCGCGCGAAGACCACGAGCGCCAGTGCCGCGCTTTAGCGCAAGTTCTGCGATCGCATCTAATGCTCCTTCATCAAATTCAAGTTGTACATCATCTAAATCAAATAGCTTCTGGTACTGACGAACCAGCGCATTCTTTGGTTCTGTAAGAATCTGAATCAGCGCAGTCTTATCCAAGTTAGATACAGATGTAATAACTGGAAGACGGCCGATAAATTCTGGGATCAGACCAAACTTCAAAAGATCTTCTGGCATTACATCAGCGAAGATATCTGCAGCTTCGCGATCTTCTGCGGTGCGAAGTGGCGCATTGAATCCAACGCCAGACTTACCAGCGCGGCCTTCGACAATCTTTTCAAGACCAGCGAATGCTCCACCAACGATAAATAGAACGTTAGTTGTATCAATCTGAACAAATTCTTGGTGTGGGTGCTTACGTCCACCCTGTGGTGGCACTGATGCAACTGTTCCTTCAAGGATCTTAAGAAGTGCTTGCTGCACACCTTCTCCGGAAACGTCGCGAGTAATTGATGGGTTCTCTGCTTTGCGAGCAACCTTATCGATTTCGTCGATATAAATAATTCCGGTCTCCGCCTTCTTAACATCGTAATCAGCAGCTTGAAGAAGTTTAAGAAGAATATTTTCGACATCTTCGCCAACATAACCAGCTTCGGTTAACGCGGTTGCATCTGCAATTGCAAATGGCACGTTAAGCATGCGAGCAAGTGATTGCGCTAATAGAGTCTTACCGCAACCAGTTGGACCAAGTAGAAGAATGTTTGACTTAGCTAATTCGACTGCGCCATCACGCTTGGTATCGCCAGATTGAACGCGCTTGTAATGGTTGTAAACCGCAACCGCCAAAGACTTCTTTGCGCGCTGCTGACCGATTACATAGTTATCAAGGAATTCATAAATTTCGTGTGGCTTTGGCAGTTCATCAAAACCGGCTGCTGCTGCCTCTGAAAGTTCTTCAACGATGATCTCATTGCAAAGCTCGATACATTCATCGCAAATGTAAACGCCAGGACCCGCAATTAACTTCTTAACTTGCTTCTGGGTTTTGCCACAGAACGAACATTTCAATAGTTCGTTGGCTTCACCGATTCGGGTCATTCTGGTCTCCTTGAGGGGAAAGTTATGTAAGAAATTTTATTGGTCGGGATTAATTCGTGCTTGAGTATTGGCGCTTAATCTTGTTCGCTCTTAGAGGAATTCTCTGGAGTTCGCATCTCTTTTACTCCCGGTACTTGATAAACAATCAAATTCACAAGTAGATGAAATAGGCCGGCGAAGATCAAGAATTGCTTCTCTCCGAAGAGCGAAACTACTGGTCCAGTTAGCGCCATGCCTAATGGCATCATTCCAATTGATCCAGCGTGATCTAAGGCAAAGACTCTGCCCTGTTTCTCTTTTGGAACTTCGCGTTGAAGAGCTGAAGGCCAGAATGCATCCCAAGGTCCTACTGAAATTCCTGCCAATATATATGCAATAACAATCAATATCTTTGAATGCTCGAACGCAAGTGCAAATGGCACAAATGCAAAGAGCGACCAGGTAAGCAATGTAAATCTTCCTGGTGTCTTCGTTTTAATCTTGAGCGAGAGAATTGAAGCTATCGTGCCGCCAATAGCGAAAGAGGTGGTCGCCATCGCCATAACGGTATTTGTCTGAAATTCGCGCTTAGTAATAATCGGTAGGAGCACATTTTCTGATGCGATAACCACCATCAATTGGAAAGTCGCCATCAAAATCATTGCGCCAACCCAAGGCATCTCTCTTACTGTTTGGATTCCCTCTTTGATCTCAACCCAAACTGGTTCGTAAGATTCTTTAGCAATATGCGCTGATTCTTTTACACCTGACAGCAAGAAGAAACTAGTTAAGCAGGTAATTGCAGAGACCAAGAAAGTTAAACGCGCACCAATTAACGCAACTGCAGCAACACCGATTGCTGGCCCAATGATTCCGCCCATTCGCGCTACCGCCCCGCGGAACACATTGCCCTGCTTTAATAGCTCTTCCGGCAGAATCGAAGTCATGATTGCGCCAGATGCTGGCCCGCCAAATGCATCGCCAATTCCGATTAAGAAGAGAATGATCGCCATCCAGTAACGTGGTGAGTTATCGCCAGAGACAACTACTAAAGCAATTACCAAAATCGCTCTGGTTAAATCTGCCGACATCATTACATATTTACGTTTGATGCGATCGGCCCATACTCCGCCAACCATCACAAAGGCTGCGAAACTAAATGTTCGCGCCGCCATTACTAAACCTAAAGTTGTGGCATTGCCGCCGGTATCAATGATGACAATTGCGACTGCCATTGGTAGCGCGCCGCCACCGATAGACATGAAGGTAGAAGATAGAAAAACCCTACGGAAATCCTTATAAGAAAAGATTGCGCCAGGGGCGAAGAGTTTCCGAGGGTTTAACAATTTTGCTCTGCTTAAAAATTATTAAGCAGAAGGCTTTGCTTTACGAGAAGTTAGAACCTGATCAATTAGACCGTATTCAACAGCTTCTTGTGAAGTAAGAATCTTGTCGCGCTCAATATCAGCAGAGATTTGTTCTTTGCTCTTTGTTGAATGCTTCTCAAGCATTACCTCAAGAAGTTCGCGCATACGCAAGATTTCTTTTGCCTGTAGTTCGATATCTGAAGCTTGTCCGCCACCTTCTGAATATGGCTGGTGAATCAAGATGCGTGAATTAGGTAGCGCCATACGCTTTCCCTTTGTTCCACCTGCAAGCAAGATCGCTGCAGCAGATGCTGCCTGACCTAAACAAATTGTCATGATGTCAGGGCGAACAAACTGCATGGTGTCATAAATAGCTGTTAGCGCTGTAAATGAACCACCAGGTGAGTTGATGTACATCATGATGTCGCGGTCTGGATCCATTGATTCAAGAGTCAATAGCTGCGCCATTACGTCGTTAGCTACTGTGTCATCAATTGCTTGACCTAAGAAAATGATGCGCTCTTCGAATAACTTTGTGTATGGATCTAAACGCTTAAATCCATATGAAGTCTTCTCTTCGATTGTAGGAAGAACGTAACGATTGTTGATTTCAAAGTTCTTATTCATTACTTCTTTCCAATCTGTGAAGCAGTCTTAACAACGTGATCTACGAAGCCGTATTCCTTCGCCTCTTCAGCGGTGAACCAACGGTCACGATCTGAATCTGCGGTAATTGTCTCTGCCTTCTGGCCAGTGTGGAATGCAATTAGTTCAGCCATCTTCTTCTTGGTGAAACCAATCTGTTCTGCCTGAATACGAATATCTGTTGCTGTTCCGCCAATACCGCCTGATGGCTGGTGCATCATGATGCGTGCATGTGGCAACGCATATCGCTTACCTGGCGCACCTGCACAAAGTAAGAACTGGCCCATCGATGCAGAGAGTCCCATTGCAACTGTTGCAACATCATTTGGAACAAATTGCATGGTGTCATAAATAGCCATACCTGCTGAGATCGAACCACCAGGTGAGTTGATGTAAAGATAAATATCTTTCTCTGGATCTTCTGCAGAGAGTAAAAGAATCTGCGCTGCGATCGCGTTAGCCATTGAGTCTTCAACAACTGAACCAAGGAAGATGATTCGTTCACGAAGCAGACGGTTGTAAACCTCTGAATCAAGACCCGCGTTCATAGCGTTGCCGCTACGCAAGATGGTCTCCGAAGCTGGAGTCGGAATAAAGTCCACGAGAAGATCCTCATTTCACGTTTGAGTACTTTTTCAATACAAAGACCCTAACGCGTTGGCGCGCAAAATGCTTCCCAATAAGGGCAGAAAAGGGTGATGTTCGCTTTCGGCGGAAAGTTGGTTATTCGACGTCTTCAGCGGTCAGGCGCTTAGGAGCCAAAGCTTCCAAATCGACCTTCTTGCCAGATTCTGTAACCACTGAGATGCGGTTCAAGATATTGGCAAGCGCCTTTGCACGAGCAACTTCAGCAACCATCTGATTGATATTGCCAGTCTCTGCAAGACGGTTAGCAAAATCCTGTGGCGCCATTCCGTAACGTGAAGCCGAACGCATTAGATATTCAGTTAATTCCATCTCTGAAACATCTACTGCTTCTGTCTTTACAACTTCATCAAGTAGGAAATCTTGCTTGAACATTTGGCGAGTATCGCGATCAACTTCTGCGCGGTGCTCTGCATCTTCTAGGCGACCTTCGCGCTCTAGGTGTGCATGAATTTCATCTTCAACAAGCTTCTCTGGAACTGGAATCTCAAGCTCTGCAACTAACTTATCTACGAGCTTGTCGCGTGCCTGTGCGCCTTGTTCCATAGCCTTAACGCGCTCTA
>CAZMDJ010000004.1:32321-51298 GCA_964565165.1 uncultured Actinomycetes bacterium
TCTACGAGCTTGTCGCGTGCCTGTGCGCCTTGTTCCATAGCCTTAACGCGCTCTAGTCGAACATTTAGATCAGCCTTTAGCTCATCCAATGTATCGAACTCAGAAGCTAACTTTGCAAATGCATCATCAAGTGCTGGAAGTTCGCGTTCCTTAACTGACTTAATAGTTACAGTTACAGAACCCTTCTCGCCATCTTGCATACCAAGAAGTGTTGTTTCGAAAACCTTTGAATCGCCTGCATTTAAGCCAACTACAGCATCATCAAGTCCATCAACCATGCTGTTTGAGCCAACTTCGTAAGAGATGTCGTTAGCGGTTCCGCCTTCAACCTCTTCGCCGTTGATCTTTGCAACTAAATCAATATTGATGAAGTCGCCAGTCTTAACTGCACGTTCAACAACATGAAGTGTTCCGAAGCGAGCGCGAAGTGCATCAACTTGTTCGTTGATTTCTTCGGTTGTAACTGTTACGTCATCAACCTTGATTTCAATCTTTGAAAAATCAGGAAGCTTGATTTCTGGACGAACATCAACTTCGATTGTGAATGAAAGCTTCTCGTTATCTACGAATTCTTTGATATCAACTTCAGGACGACCGATTACAGAGATCTTATGTTCGCGAGCTGCTTGTGTGTAGAAATCAGGAAGCGCTGAGTTGATTGCTTCGTCGATTACTGTGCCACGACCAACGCGCTGGTCGATCATTGCTGCAGGAACTTTGCCCTTACGAAAACCAGGAATGTTTACCTGCGATGCAACTTTCTTGTAAGCATCTGCAACGTGTGATGACATCTCATTAAATTCAATTGAGATATCAAAACGAACACGAGTTGGGGAAAGGTTTTCTACTGAGCTTTTCACAAAGCGCTCCTGTGCATTTAAGAAAGGTACTAAGGGAATTGGTCGGGACGGAGAGACTCGAACTCTCGATCTTCTGCTCCCAAAGCAGACGCGCTAGCCACTACGCTACGCCCCGGTTGTTGCGAGGCAGAAGTCTATGGCAAGAATTGGAACTTAATTACCAAACCAATTACTCTTAGCCCGTTCGCAAGAATATGCGGGTGTAGCTCAATGGTAGAGTTCTAGCCTTCCAAGCTAGCTGTGCCGGTTCAATCCCGGTCACCCGCTCCAATTCTTTATTTGATTGTCTCAGTCTGAATAATCAGTGACCTGCCATACAAAGTCATTCCCATTCCTGCTTGTCCTGAATAACCATTTGGATCTATAACTTTCACTTTTAAGGTTGATCCTGAGGCACCCGTAGTGATTGTTCCAATAATGGTGAACACATAACCCGGAGCAACTCCTTGGCTCAAACCTGCTGAAGTTAATTCGTATTTCGCTGACTTTGATACTGAATAATCCCAACGAACATTTGCATCAGTTACTAATACTTCCACTCCAAAGAATCCTGTATCCAAAAGAGTTTTTCCAGTAAGGACTATTTCAAAGTGGTAACTTTTAGATGCACCGAGCGTTGCGATATTTCCTGATTCAATTGGTGTGACTCCAGCTAAATTTCCTGAGAACGAAACTGTGTTGCTATAAGTTTCTGATGGACCTGCAGGTCCTTGAGCACCAGTTGCTCCCTGTGCGCCTGTTGCACCTGTAGCGCCAGCAACACCTTGAATTCCTTGTGGGCCTTGCGCACCTGTTGCTCCTGTTAAACCAGTGTCACCTTTTAATCCTGGTTCGCCTTGTAAACCTTGTAAACCTTGCGCACCGGTATCACCTTTATCGCCTTTTGCTCCTGCAATTCCAGCAGCACCTGCTGCTCCAGTTTCACCTTTTGCACCTGCAGGACCAACTGCGCCGGTTAAACCAGTTGCACCGATAGATCCAGTCGCACCTGTTAAACCTGTTGCTCCTGTTAATCCAGTCGCTCCCGTTGCACCGGTCGCACCGGTTTTTCCGATTGCACCGTCAACACCATTCTTTCCATCTTTTCCATCAATACCGTTCTTGCCGTCAACGCCATCTTTTCCATCTACGCCTTTGATAGAAATACCTAAAGGCCATGAACCACTCTTCTTTGGTCCGTAAAACATTAAGTTTTTAGTATCAATATAGAAATCACCATTCTTGCCAATAGAAGATGTTGGTGGAGTTTTTCCACTAAGAATTGTGTTTGCAGCTGAAGTAGTTGTTGTAGTTGTAATTGCAGGACCTGCTGCAAATGATGGTGCTGGAATTAGCGCGATAAATAATGAATATCCGAGAATTAAATTTAAATACTTAAGCGGACGCCTTGGAAACATGTCCGGCTCCTTTCAATAGGGATTCCAAGTTTTGGCTCTCACACTTCTTTAAGAAATCAGGTATCCCCTCAGCTTTCTGCGCTTAAAGACTGGGGAAACATAGTTTCGAGTCACATTTGTGGTTCATTTTTCAAAGGTGTCTCTCAGGTTTAATGGCCATGGTTCCAAGCCTTCGAGACTTATATACGTCTCAGAGCCGATCGTGTGGGGCGATTGGTGAGGATTCCGAAAGGAAACAAATGAAGAACAACAAGAAGGTAGTAGCTGTTGTAATCACGGCTGTTGCAATTACTGGTTCAGCATCTGCACTTGCTAACGCAGCAGGTTCAAAGGCGAAGTCAGTTTCAAAGAGAACATCTACAACTGTTACACAGATTCATATGAAGAGTGGCGTTGCAGGAATGGATGGCGGTTTCCGTAATTCAAATAAGGAAGCTGTAATCGTTGCAACTCTAGGTATCGATGCAACAACTCTTAAGTCTCGTTTAGCCGCTGGTGAATCACTAGCAACAATCGCAGGCGCTAAGAAAGATGCGTTGATTGCAGCTCTAGTTGCTGACGAAACAAAGCAGATTGATGCAGCTGTTACAGCTGGCAAGCTAACTGCAGCTCAAGCAACAACTCTTAAAGCTGGTTTAACTGCTCACGTAACTGCAGAAGTTAACGAAGTTCGCGGACCTAAGGGTGCAGGCGGACCAATGGGTGGCGGATTCCAGAATTCAAATAAGGAAGCAGTAATTACTGCAACACTTGGAATTGATGCAGCAACTCTTAAGTCTCGTTTGGCTGCTGGTGAATCACTAGCAACGATCGCTGGCGCTAAGAAAGATGCACTTATTGCAGCACTAGTTGCAGATGAGACAAAGCAGATTGATGCAGCTGTTACAGCTGGCAAGCTAACTGCAGCTCAAGCAACAACTCTTAAAGCTGGCCTAACTGCACATGTAACTGCAGAAGTTTCTGAAGTTCGCGGAATGGGTGGCTTCGGTGGCAAGGGCGGTCGTGGACACGGTGGTCATGGTGATCACGGTGCTATTGGTCAAGGTGGACTTCCAACAGGTACAACTAATGGAATTCCTTCTACAACCACAACTACTACAGCTAACTAATAACTAAGTATCTCTCCTTGAGTCGAATGCCCGTCGTGTTAAACGGCGGGCATTCGCTTTTTTAATGGCAATATTTGCCCCATGCGAATTCATATTGGTGCAGATCATGCAGGTTTGGAATTAAAGAGCGCGTTAATCGATCATTTAACTGCGCAGGGCCACGAAGTTAAAGACCATGGTCCATATACCTACGATGCGCTAGATGATTATCCAGATTTCTGTATCCCAGCCGCTGAGGCAGTTGTAGCTGATCACGGTTCACTTGGAATCGTTCTTGGCGGTTCAGGAAATGGCGAACAGATTGCAGCTAATAAAGTTAAAGGCGTTCGTGCAGCGCTTGCTTGGAATATCGAAACTGCAAAGCTTGCAAAGCAACATAACAATGCAAATGTTGTTGCAGTTGGTGGCCGTATGCATCCAATCGAAGATTGCAAGGCGATTCTTGATGCTTTTATCGCAGAGCCATTTAGCAACGACGAACGTCATATCCGACGTATCGACAAAATCTCTAAGTACGAAAACTAAATCTTTACGTAACGCATATCAGTTACGCGATGGTCTTTATCTAGACCTTGACCTTCAAATCGTGTAACTGGGCGCCAAGATGGTCGTTCGACTTCCCCACCTTGGTATTCCGGCACTTGTGCAAAAGACTTAAGTGCAAACTCTGCATACGGAACCCAATCGGTAGCAACATGAATGAAGCCACCTTTCTTAATCTTCGGGTAGATCAAACGTAAAAATTCTGGAGTTAATAAACGGCGTTTAGTGTGCTTCTTCTTCTGCCATGGATCTGGAAAGAAGATATGTACGCCATCTAAAGATTCATCCGCTAATTGATTGTTGATTACATCAATTACATCGTGCTGAAGGATGCGAACATTTTCGGATCCATTCTCTTCTAAACGAGCACAGAGTTTTCCAACACCTGGGCGATGAACTTCTACTGCTAAAAATGCAGTTTCAGGAAAATCCTTCGCCAATATCGCCGTAGCCTCACCCATTCCAAAACCCACTTCCATAACCCGGGTTTTATAGCTTGGAAAAATCTCATCAAGGTTTAGTGGGACGTCATTTTCTAGTCCAAATTTCTCCCAATGCGCCATTAATGCCGCTTCTTGCGCATCTGTGATGCGGCTACCACGAAGGCGATAGGTCAAGATTCGGTCGCGTTGCATTGGGCAACGCTTTCATATTGGATAGCGCAATAACAAATTGAGTGGACCCCAACAAGGAGTGAAAAGTGCCAGGTATAAATCTGACCAGCATTGAGGCTGCAGATCGTTCAGCAATCCTAAAGATCGACAACTACAAAGTTGATTTGGACCTCACCACTGGTGATGAGACATTCAATAGCAAGGCTGTCATCTCCTTTAGCGCGACACCTGGTAGCGATACTTTTATTGATGCAATCGCAAAGCGCATTATTACTGCGACGCTAAATGGCGCTGCAGTGGATGTATCTAATTACGATGGCGAATCAATCTTCCTAAAGAACCTTGCAGCTTCAAACGAGCTAGTTATCGAAATGGAAGCGATCTACTCAAAGACTGGCGAAGGTCTTCACCGATTTGTTGATCCTGCTGATGGAGAGGTTTACCTATATTCACAGCACCAGGCCAATGACAGCCGTCGCACTTTTGCATCATTTGATCAACCGGATTTAAAGGCTACTTACGAATTCTCTGTGATCGCACCTTCAAAGTGGGAAGTTATTTCAAATACCCCAGTTTCATCTCGTAAAGAGATTGGCGAAGGCAAGACTCATTGGACATATGCAAAGTCTCAGATTTTCTCAACCTACTTAACTTGCTTCGTCGCAGGTCCGTATCACTATGTAACTGATGAATATAAAGGCGAGAAGACAATTCCGCTTGGCATTTACTGCCGTAAATCTCTTGCACCATTCTTGGATTCAGATGAATTCTTCTTGCTAACTAAGCAAGGCTTCGCTTTCTATGAAAAAGAATTTGGTCTTCCATATCCATTCGAGAAGTACGACCAACTTTGCGTTGCCGAATTTAACGCTGGCGCAATGGAGAACGTTGGCTGCGTAACTTTCCGCGAAGACTTAGTTATTTACCGCTCAAAGGTGACTGAATCTCTTTATAACTGGCGCGCAAACGTGATCCTTCACGAAATGGCGCATATGTGGTTCGGCGATCTAGTAACAATGAAGTGGTGGAACGACACATGGTTAAACGAATCATTCGCTGAGTGGGCTGCGTATTACACCTCTTCAAATGCAACCAAGTACACAAACTCTTGGACTGAATTTACCGGCGCACGTAAGAACTGGGCTTATCGCCAAGATCAGCTCTCTTCTACCCACCCAATCGCAGTTGATATGAAGAACATGGAAGAAGTTCGTACCAACTTTGATGGAATTACTTACGCAAAGGGTGCTTCTGTATTACAGCAATTAGTTGCACACGTTGGTAAAGATAATTTCTTTGCAGGTTTAAGGAAATATTTCGCAAAGCATGCTTGGGGCAACACAGTTCTTAGCGATCTACTAGTAGAACTCGAAGCTACATCTGGTCGCGATTTAACTGCATGGACCAAGACTTGGTTACAGACAGCAGGTGTAAATACCTTCCGCCCTGAGCTAAAGATTGAAAATGATAAGTACACAGAGATCGCAGTAATTCAGGAAGTTCCTCTAGTTCCAGCTGGTTCAAAGGAGCTACGTCCACACCGTATGGCAGTTGGTCTTTATGATGTTAAGAACGGCAAGTTGGAGCGACGTAAGAGCGTCGAACTAGACGTATCTGGTGCGCGAACTGTTATCGATGGTTTAGCTGGCGAAGCGGTTGCTGATCTATTGCTTATCAACGATCACGATTTAACTTACGGAAAGATTCGCTTTGATGAGCGTTCAATTCAGACTCTAAAGAAGCACCTTGGTGATATCTCTGATTCACTAACTCGTGCGCTCTGCTGGTCTGCAGCGTGGGATATGCATCGCGATGGCGAACTTTCAGCTACTGATTATTCAGAGATGGTTCTAAACGCTCTTGGTAAAGAGAATGAAGCA
This sequence comes from uncultured Actinomycetes bacterium, assembly GCA_964565165.1. Lineage (GTDB taxonomy): Bacteria > Actinomycetota > Actinomycetes > Nanopelagicales > Nanopelagicaceae > ZLKRG08. The sequence continues at coordinate 38,725 of CAZMDJ010000004.1, forward strand.
TCAGTAATTGGTGCGCAGCTTGGAAACCTTGAAACAGCTGTCGAGCTTTACTCATCCCCTGCTAATCGTGATGCGCTTCGCGCAAAGCGTTCTGCAGGTCTTTACAAGCTTGCAGCTGATGCTAAATCAGGTAGCGATGAGCAGTTAGCACTTGCTCGTGGCTTTGCTAATGGTGCGACCATCGCAGATGCGCCAAAGGTAAAAGAGATTCTTGATGGCAAGTTAACTGGCTTGGCAATCGATACTGAAATGCGTTGGGCGCTTGTTAAGTCACTTGCTGAACGCGGCGTATTTGGCGCTAAGGAAATTGATGCAGAGCTAGAGCGCGATAACACCGCCGATGGCACACGCCATGCTGCAGAAGCTCGTGCGCTAATCGCCACTTCAGATTCAAAGGCGGCTACTTGGAAGACTCTTACAACTACAGAGCTTTCTAATCACATTCAGCGCCACATGTTGCTTGGAGTTAACCGCCCAATTCAGCAAGATCTATATGCACCTTATGTAGATCAGTACTTCGCACTAGTTAAGAAGATTTGGGATGAGAATTCTTATGAGGTTGGTAAGCAATTTGCTGATCTTGCATTCCCACGCTTTGCACCAACTGCAGAGAATTTAGCTAAGGCTGAGAAGTGGATTGCTGATAACGCAAGCGCTTCTGATGGTGTTATGCGTTGCGTTAAAGAAGGACGCGATGCAATGAAGCGTGCGCTAAATGCGCAAGCTGCTGATAAGTAATTAGTCGATCTGATCTACAACTGATTTGCGCTTATCGCTCTTGCCATGTGAGGCATAAGCGAAAGCGCCGATCACTACAAATAGCGCGATTGGTGCAACTACAAACCAAAGTACAGTTTCGGTTGCGCTCATGCCTGGGCCAGGGATCATTCCTGGTTCATATGTAGTGAGTAGAAAATTCATAGTTCGAAGTTTAAGCAGTTGCGGTGGCTACGCCAAATGGTTGCAGGTATGGAATCCAAGATTCCTCTGCGCGTGTGGCGCCTAACACTCTCCATGCCGCGCCAATTGGTTCGCGAGGTAATTGGCGTAAGCGCCAACCCAACTCTTTAAGTGGTTTATCTGCCTTGGTGTGATTACAACGGTGGCATGCACTTACAACGTTCTCCCATGCATGTGCGCCTCCGCGACTACGTGGAATTACGTGATCAATTGATGTCGCAGGAGCTGCGCAGTAAACGCAGCGGCCACCATCGCGAGCAAAAATTGCGCGACGCGAAAGTGGGACTGCATGGCGATATGGAATACGGACAAATTTATTTAAACGAATAACAGCAGGAAGCGCGACTTCACCATTTGCAAAATGAAGAATTTCAGATTTATTTTCAATAACTGATGCGCGATTGTTTAGGACGAGAATTAGCGCGCGACGATCACTTACGACACCTAGTGGTTCGTATGTCGCGTTGAGCACCAAAGCTCTTGACATATCCGCTCCCGTCCAACGCATGGCTTGCGCTGATTCGCAAATCTTGCCTTAATGCCTTCAGATTTCACGGTATTTAGAGGTAACAATTTGGGAAATTTCTTCCATCTAATCGGTAGATTTACGCATATGAGCAACCTAAATGATTTCTGGAGCTGGTTTAACGGCGCTCCCCTGCATATCGCCCTCATCGTGATAGCCGCTATCGCCACCCAGCAAGTTGGTCGCCGAACCATCCACAGAATTGTTGAACGCATCTCTCGCGCAGATTTGGTGCCAGGTCCAAAGAACCTTGCGCATCGCCAATCAGAACGTGCACGTACATTGGGAACAGTTTTATCAAGCACACTCAACGGCGCAGTTTGGTTGATTGCAACATTTATGTTGTTAGGTGAATTCGGATTAAATCTTGGGCCACTGATTGCATCTGCCGGTGTTATTGGTGTGGCACTTGGTTTGGGTGCGCAGACAATTGTGCGCGACGTTCTATCTGGAATTCTAATGTTGATGGAAGATCAATATGGCGTCGGTGATGAAGTTGAAGTATTAGATGTTCGCGGCAAAGTAGAAAAAGTTGGTTTACGTATTACTTCCGTGCGAAGTTCAGATGGAATGCTCTGGTACTTACGTAACGGCGAAATTCTTAAGGTCGGAAATAAATCTCAGTCAGGCTGATTTACTAAAGAATTAGCGGCAAGTTCTAAATAATTCCAAAGTTCTGCGCGCAGAGTTGGATCCATATCCATTGAATCTAATGCACGTGCAAATGCTGCAAGCCAAGCATCCTTCGCCTTTGGATCGATAAAGAATTGGTTGTGGCGCATACGAAGTCTTGGATGTCCACGCTCGTCGGTGTAAGTAGTTGGTCCGCCCCAATATTGCTCTAAGAACATCTGTAGACGTTGCGCTGCGGCATGCCAATCTTTATCCGGATACATCGGGCTAAGAATTGGATCAATTGCGACAACCGCGTAGAAACCTGAAACAAGCTCCTCAAAGAACTCGGTTCCGCCTACTTCATCATAAAAAGTACTCATACGTTCTTAATCTATTCGAAGCTCTTTCCTCTTGCAATAAATATTACGGCTATTGCTGCGATTAAGCTCATGAAGCCACCGATATAAAACGAGAGAGCATAGTCACCTAGTTTTACGCGCAAGATTGCTGCGCCCAAGGCAGCTACAGATGCGCCAATCTGGTGGCCAGTAAATACCCAGCCATAAATAACAGTGCCGTACTTAGGGCCAAGAACTGTGCGACAGAGCGCAATAGTTGGCGGAACTGTGGCAACCCAATCAAGGCCATAGAAAATTACGAAAACTAAAGTTGATGGGTGCACTGTTGCAAATAAAAGCGATGGCAGAAGCAATAATGAAATTCCGCGGAATCCGTAATAGAAAACTAATAACTTGCGTGGATCAACGCGATCAGTTAAATAACCAGAACCTAAAGTTCCGATAACGTCAAAGATACCGATGAGTGCAAGTAGCGATGCGGCAACTACTTCGCCCATACCATGATCATGTGCAGCAGGAATGAAATGTGTTCCAATCAAACCGTTTGTGGTTAATCCGCAGACAAAGAAGGTGCCAAATAGCAACCAGAAATCTTTATGCTTTGAACCATTCTTTAACGCATCAATCGCATTACGGGCAGCGTTACCTTTTAGACGTTCAGGTTCTACCCAACCTTCTGGTGCGCCATATGGTTTATGTCCTACATCTGATGGATGTTCGTTAAGTCCCCACCAGATAAGCGGAATTACTGCAGCGGCCGCAATCGCGATAGTTATTGAAACGCTCTTCCATCCGTGATTAATTGCAATAGAAGAAAGCGCCGGTAAGAAAACCAATTGGCCAGTAGCGGCAGCCGCAGTGAGTGCACCTGTAATAAGTCCTCGACGTTGCATAAACCAACGGCTTGCAATTGTTGCTGCGAAAACAAGCGCCATCGAACCGGTGCCAACGCCAACTACTACGCCCCAAAGAAGCATTAAGTGCCAAGGCGCGGTCATAAAGATTGTTAAAAACGCACCAATACTTACTGCAGAGAGCGCACTCATAACTACTTTACGAACTGTAAATCGTTCCATCAATGCAGCAGCAAATGGCGCAGTTAAACCGTAAAGCAAGATGTTGATTGAGATTGCTAACGAGATTTGATCACGAGACCAACCGAAGGCATCTTCAAGCGGAACGATTAATACAGATGGCGCAGATCGATAACCTGCAGAAGCAACGAGAGTTAACCAAGTGATTGCAGCGGCAATCCATGCCGGATGAACCCTGCGTTGCTTTGTCATTTAAGGAAGTCGTAACCAAACTGCAGTATCCGCAGGAATATGTTCGCCCTTAAGTGGCGCAGAAGAAACAAGTACCTCTGCACCGTAAGGAATCACAACCTCAGCTGGACCGAAGTTAACGTAGCAAGCAAACTTTCCGGGACGCTGGAATGCGATTACATCATCTGTAACATCAATCCAATTCATCTCTCCGTCGCCAAGACCTGCTTCCTTCTTACGGATTGCAAGTGCTTGCTTAACCATTTCAAAGAATGAACCTGCAACGCCCTGTTGAGTATCAACTGCGCGTTCGCCCCAACCAGCAGATTGTGGCAACCATGCTTGATCAACAGCTAAATTCTTATTTGAAGAGAAACCGTGAGCACCGCTTGCATCCTTGGTCCAAGGAAGTGGAACACGGCAACCATCACGACCACGATCAGTATGTCCTGACATCTTCCAGATTGGATCTTCTAAACGATCTTCTGGGATATCGCGAACTTCAAATAGACCAAGTTCTTCACCTTGATAAATGTATGAACCACCAGGAAGTGCAAGTTCTAGAAGAGTTGCGGCGCGTGCACGCAAAAGTGCGCGTTCTTTATTTAACTTCTTTGGATCGCCATACTTTTCAAGACCTTTGCCCTTGTTCTGTAAGCCAAGTTCTAAACGATCTGTCTTACGAACAACGTCGTGGTTCTCCCAAACCCATGATGGTGGAGCGCCAACTTTTACAACTTCGGTCATTGATTTATCAATAATTTGCTTAAGGCTCTGCGCTTCCCACTTTGCAGTTAGGAATGAGAAGTTAAAAGATTGATGTAATTCATCCGGACGAACATACATCGCGGTTCGCTGGTCATTTGGCGCCCAAGCTTCAGATACCAACATTGGATCGTGCTTGTATGTATTTGTAATTTTGCGCCAATCGCGATGAATTTCGTGTACTTCTTCTTGATCCCAATATGGGCGGTAGTGGCGATCTAATAATTCAACTTCAGCGAAGTCGACATCAGGCATGCCCTTCTCTTTCCACATTCCGTGTGCAACGTCGATGCGGAATCCATCGAATTCAAGATCTAACCAGAAGCGGAATACCTGACGGAAATATTCCCAAACTTCTTGGTTCTCCCAATTGAAATCTGGTTGTTCGACAGCGAATAAATGTAAGTACCACTGCCCTGGCTTTCCATCTTTTTCAATTACACGTTCCCATGCTGGTCCGCCGAAAACAGCTTCCCAGTTATTTGGTGGAAGTTCGCCGTTGGCACCTTTTCCGTCGCGGAAGATGTAGCGATCGCGTTCTTTAGAACCAGGTTCGGACTTTAACGCTGCCTGGAACCACTCATGTAAATCTGAAGAATGATTTGGGACTAAATCTAGAATTACACGAAGACCAAGCGCGTGTGCCTCTTTAATCAAAGCCTTTGCATCATCCATAGTTCCGTATTCAGTATTTACATCCATGTAATCAGCTACGTCGTAACCGTGATCCTTCTGTGGTGATTGGAACCAAGGATTAATCCAGATGCAATCAACGCCAAGATCTTTAATGTATGGAAGTTGTGAACGAATACCGTTGATATCGCCAATGCCATCGCCATTTGAATCCGCATATGAACGGATATAAATCTGGTAAGTAACCGCGTCACGCCACCATGATCGTTCTTCGCGCACTGGCAGGTTTGTATGCATCAATTTCCTTCTGGGGTTTCTAGATATTTTTCCAAGTATTCGCGCTCATAATCGCGGAGGCGACGAGCTTTCTCGGTTTCCATGTCAACGCCGACCTGGACTGTCTTTCCAACGGCACGGAGCGTACCGCCTTGAGACATTTCATAAACCATCACGAATGATGAGTTACTGATTTTTTCAATATAAATTTCAACATCGAGCATGGTTCCGCTCTGGTGAATTGGTGATTTGAAATCAACCTCAGCGCGAGCCACAACCATGTCAGCGAGCATTGGTTCTTCACCCTTTGCAATTCGTGAGAACCAAGTGAAGTCCGCACGAGATTCCTGCATGAAAACTAAATATGAAGCATTGTTAACATGCTTAAATGCATCGAGATCTGCCCAACGAATCTGCAGCTGACATTTATGGCGCATTAGCGAGTTAGCTTTCGGTAAGTCGCACGGTGTGGACGTGCAGCTTCTGGTCCAAGGCGATCAATCTTGTTCTTCTCGTAGCTTTCGAAGTTACCTTCGAACCAGAACCACTTTGAATCACCTTCGTAAGCCAAGATATGAGTTGCTACGCGGTCTAAGAACCAACGATCGTGAGAAATCACAACTGCGCAACCTGGAAATTCAAGAAGTGCGTTTTCTAGTGACCCTAAAGTTTCAACATCGAGGTCGTTAGTTGGTTCGTCAAGAAGCAATAAGTTTCCGCCCATCTTTAGCGTAAGCGCTAAATTCAAACGGTTTCTTTCACCACCTGATAGCACTCCCGCTGGCTTCTGCTGATCTGGACCTTTAAATCCGAATGCAGATACATATGCACGTGATGGCATTTCAACTTGTCCGACCTTAATGAAATCTAATCCGTCAGATACAACTTCCCAGAGTGATTTCTTTGGATCAATGCCACCGCGAGACTGATCTACATATGAGATCTTTACAGTTTCACCGACTTTAACTGTTCCGGTATCTGGAGTTTCCATTCCCATCAACATCTTAAATAGCGTGGTCTTGCCTGCACCGTTAGGTCCGATAACACCGACAATTCCGTTACGCGGCAAGGTAAATGAGAGATCATCAATTAATAAGCGATCTCCAAAGCCTTTAGAAAGATGATCTACTTCAACAACGACGTTACCTAGACGCGGTCCAGGTGGAATCTGAATTTCTTCGAAGTCCAACTTACGCATTTTGTCTGCCTCCGCAGCCATCTCCTCGTAACGAGCAAGACGTGCCTTTGATTTAGCTTGGCGACCCTTTGCGTTTTGGCGAACCCAATCAAGTTCATCAGCTAAACGCTTTGCGCGCTTTGCATCTTTCTGGCCTTCAATCTTTAAACGTGTTGCTTTGGTATCTAAATATGTTGAGTAGTTACCTTCGTATGGATAAGCGCGACCGCGGTCTAATTCAAGAATCCATTCCGCAACGTTGTCCAAGAAGTAACGATCGTGGGTAATCGCTACAACTGTTCCTGGATACTTTGAAAGATGTTGCTCTAACCAGAGAACTGATTCCGCATCCAAGTGGTTGGTAGGTTCGTCAAGAAGTAATAGATCTGGTTGCTGCAAAAGTAATTTACATAGCGCAACGCGTCGGCGCTCTCCACCAGAAAGCACCTTTACATCTGCATCAGGTGGTGGGCAGCGAAGTGCATCCATAGCCTGTTCTAATTGTGAATCTAAATCCCATGCATTGCGATGATCAAGTTGTTCCTGAAGGTTTCCCATCTCAGTTAATAACTTGTCGTAATCAGCATCTGGATTAGCCATCTCAGCGCTGATCTCATTGAAACGTGCAAGCATGCCCATTGTTTCGGCAACGCCTTCTTGTACGTTCTCTAAAACATTCTTCTCTTCATTAAGAGGTGGTTCTTGCAACAAGATTCCGACAGAGTAACCAGGAGATAAGAATGCTTCACCATTAGATGGTTGTTGCAAACCTGCCATGATCTGTAGAACTGTTGACTTACCTGCGCCGTTTGGTCCAACAACACCAATCTTCGCGCCAGGCAAAAACATCAAAGTAACGTCATCAAGGATTACTTTGTCACCGTGCGCCTTGCGCGCCTTTTTCATCGTATAAATGAACTCAGCCATAAGTGGAAACTTTAATCTATATAGTCAGTAGAATTCGCATCGGAGAAATCACATTTCCAATGCGCCTATAGCTCAGTCGGATAGAGCGCGGGACTTCTAAGCCCGGCGTCGCAGGTTCGATTCCTGCTAGGCGCGCAAAAGAAAAACCCAGCGCCCTCACGCGCTGGGTTTTCTATTTGGAAGAGCCTGGTTATGCGCCTAGCTTTCCAAGTTGCTTTGAGACGATTGCGCCAAACTTTGACGAAGTAGTAACTGAAGCAAATCCCAGCGCTGGATATAGAACTGGGCACTTGAACGCATGGAATTCAAGTGTTGCTTTAACTGCCTTCGCTTTAGCTGCATCGCCATATTTTGTAGAAACAAGCGCGTATGTTGTTGCGGTAAATGGATAAGCATCTGAGTCTGTTGTCAGATAATCAAATGTAAGAACTCCAGTTGCGTCATCAATTGAAGCAACTCCACCCGCTGCTGCTGCAGAATCAGAAGAAGGCAAGATTGCATTTCCAGCCTTATTGATTACCGAGGTCAGACCTAACTTATAGCTCGCTGCAAATGAGAGCTCGGCATATGTAATAGCGCCTTTGGTCTTAGAAGCCAGAAGTGAGACTCCTGCAGAACCTGATGCTGCGCGGAAGTGAACAGGATCAGAAGTAATTGAACCTGGGAAAGCTGTAGCGAATGAATCGGCTGGTGACTTCGACCAAACTGATGGAGCTAACTTATTTAGCGCACGAGTTAGATTGTTGGAAGTACCTGAGTTATCAGAACGATAAATCACTGTGATTGGAAGGTTAGGCATTGTGCGGTGCTGTGTAACTGTTGCGGTACGTAGAACAACTGGTGCGCCTTTGGCATCCTTTGCAACCTTGCCCGATGAATCCTTCTTGTAAATAATCGTATTAATTGAACGGTTGTTATCCGCAACGATTGCTGGGTCATTCCACTTTGTAATCTTGCCAGCGAAAATCTCTGCAATTGTGTCTGTTGAAAGTGTTACTGGCTTATTTGAGCCAGTTAAATTTGTAAGGATCGCAACTGGCCAAAGCACAGTTGGTACATGAATTTCATTTGCTACTAATGGTGAGTGAACTGAATCTGAAAATGCAAAATCTACAGTTCCATTTGTGAATGCTGTCTTGCCAGCACCCGAACCGCCACCTGGGTAATCAAAAGAGTTGCCTGTCGCAGACTGGAAATCTGCCTTACATTTATCAATTAAGCCCGAAACAGATGTTGCTCCAGACGCCTTTAAAACAGCTGCATTTGCAGTTGAAGTAAATGCAATAGTAATTACTGCTGCTAGTACTGCAACCTTCTTGGTTGTCTTCATTTTGACCTTTCGTAAAAGACTTATTTCGAGATTAAAGTTATTTGACTACAAGTAACTTCGGGCTAACTTTGTTCAAACGATGGTCTAACAGTTGATGAATTTCAGGTTAACCAAATCGCCCGTTTACATAGTCCAAAGTTCGCTGATCTTTAGGCGCTGAGAAAATTGTTGAAGTCTGCCCTGATTCGATCAACTTACCTGGCGCATTATCAGCCAAGAAAAATGCCGTGTAATCCGATACGCGAGCGGCTTGTTGCATATTGTGAGTAACAATCACGATTGTCATAGTTTTAGAAAGTTCACGAATTGTCTCTTCGATTCTAAGCGTGGATGCAGGATCGAGCGCCGAGCATGGTTCATCCATAAGAAGGACATCTGGTGAAACGGCAAGTGAACGAGCAATACATAAACGCTGTTGTTGCCCACCCGAAAGCGCACCGGCACTGGTATCTAGCCGATCTTTCACTTGGCTCCATAGCCCTGCTTTATTTAAACAATCCTCAACTAGCGCATCTTTATCATCAACTTTTAGATGAGCTAATTTGATGCCAGCAAGAACGTTCTCTTTAATAGTCATAGATGGGAACGGATTTGGTTTCTGGAAGACCATTCCGATCTGTAAACGAATCTTTGTTACATCATTTCCATGTGCGTAAATATCTTTTCCGTGCAAAAGTACTTGACCTGCAAGTGCAGCTGATGGAATCAGCTCGTGCATGCGATTTAGGGTGCGCAAGAAAGTTGATTTACCGCAGCCGGATGGTCCGATTAGCGCTGTTACCGAGCCTTCAGGAAAGCGCAAAGTTATATCTTCAACTACCAACTTCTCGCCAAACCAAGCATGAATTCCCTGCGCAGCCAAGCCAGGTTCAATTCCGCCGATTAACTCTGCGGTCTCTTTCTCCATAAACACTGAATCCATGTTTAGGCCTTTCTATTTCCGAAGCGACGAGCGATAACAAATAAAGTCAGTACCAGAACAAGCAAGACCAGGATTCCGGTCCAAGCCCTCTGAATTGATTCTGGAGTTCCAAGAAGCAAGCCTTTCCAGATATAGAACGGAAGAGCTGCCTGATATTCATTAAAAGGATTTAGATTTAATTTATCCGATCCACCAATTGTGAAAAGTAAGGGTGCCGTCTCGCCAGCGATTCGAGCAACGCCAAGAATGGTTGCCGTTATCAGTCCGTTCTTTGCAGCTGGTAGAACTATGTTAAATACCGTTCGCCATTGAGTTGCACCCATTGCAAAACTGGCATCACGTAAATCTCTTGGTACAAGTTGAAGAACTTCTTCGGCGGTCCTGGTAACAGTTGGAATCATCAAAATAGATAAAGCCAATGCACCAACAATTCCACTCGGACGGATAGGCGTTGAAAGCACTAGAGCCGCGTAAATAAATAAACCGGCTACTACGGATGGAACGCCCGCCATCGCTTGAACTACAAATCGTATGAAACTACTTCCGGCGCCTTGAAGCTCTGTCATATAGATGGCAGTTCCGATTCCTACTGGGACTGAGATTAATGCGGTGATAATTATTAAATAGAATGTGCCGACTAACGCATGCAATAAGCCGCCACTGCCAACAGGGTCCATATATGAAGCGCTAAACATAGTTTGAGTAAATTGGTTTAAATTTAAGCCAGGCAGACCTTTTACAACAACAGTAATCAAAATACTGACTACTGGGATAAAGACCAGAATCGCGCCAAAGTAAATCAAGCTCTGCATCAATGAATCTATTGCACTCTGCAAGCCAGACTTTCTTAGATGAAGTCCGAAATTTGATGAAATATATATGGCACCAAATGCCGCAGCAAAGCCGAGCTTTCCGCTAAAACCAGTAAAAAGATCAACTAAAACTGCAAGGCAAAGGCTCGCAATAAGTAACAGAATTCCGGGTAAGCGATCTTTAGTTGTAGCTTCCCAAGGTTTTTGTGGAGTAATCATTTTCCAGATCTCACCGCCTTGGCAACAATCCAATCGGCAACGATGTTAATAAATAATGTAAGTACGAAAAGTACAAAACCAGATGCAAGTAGCGCTTTGGTTTCAATCGGTGATGCTTCTCCCCATTTCAAAACAATCATCGATGCCACGTTTCCACCGATTCCAAATAAAACATCAAAGTTTGGCTTAAAGACAATATTCAAAACGGTAAATACGGCAACAGTCTCACCAAATGCACGACCCAGCGCCAACATTGCTGCGCCTGCGACTCCGCTTGCGCCAAATGGAAGTACAACGCTTTTTAGCATCGACCACTTCGTAGCGCCTAATGAATAAGCGGCTTGAATTCTTTCGAGGGGAGTTTGCGAGTAAATCTCTCTTGATACAGAAGTGATAATTGGAATCACCATCACACAAAGAACTAAACCAGCAACAAAAGGTGAGCGTTCATAAAAAGATTCCGGTACACGGAAGAAAGGCAAGAATCCCAAATGCTTATGTAGGAGTTTTGCCCAGTATTCGGCCATTGGCATCAATACCCAATAGCCCCAGAGACCATAAAGAATTGATGGAAAAGCTGCCATTAAATCTATCGCTGTAGTTAGCGCCTTCTTGATTCTTTCTGGCGCATAGAAATTTAGGAATAGAGCTGCAGTTATCGATATTGGTAGCGCAGTAATAAGTGCAATTGCGGCGATTAAAACTGTGCCAATTAACATGGCACCAATTCCAACGTTAACTGATTGTTTACCTTGTTCATCGACTGTTACGTTCCAGTCATAGGTAGTTAAGAAATGAAAACCTTTCAGTTTGAAGATTTCAAAACCACGAGCTGCAAGGAAGAGACCAATTAACGTAAGTGTTAATAGAGAGAATGCGCTCACTCCAGAGATGCCAAGCCTGAAATAGCGATCACTGCGCTTAGGCACTGTCGTAAATTCACGGAAATCTGGATGAATCACGGGCTTGAGTATTTAACTGCGAAGTTATCGATGGGCATATGGCGGGTTAACCGAAGGTGAACAGCAGATAAAAAGATGGAATATCGTTTCCTCCTATATGGCTAACGAATATCCGAACCTGGTCTGGGTCGATTGCGAGATGACTGGCCTCGACACCACCAATGATGTCTTGGTCGAAATTGCAGTGCTCGTAACTGATTCAGATTTGAACATCATTGGCGATGGCGTTGATTTAGTTATCAAGGCGAGCGCCGAGAAGATCGCTGGCATGAACGATTTCGTAACCAAGATGCATACTGATTCGGGACTTATTAACGAGATTCCAAATGGCGTTTCTGTATCTGAAGCCGAAGAGTTGATTTTGAAGTACTTAGAATCCGCGGGAGTTCCTGCTGGTAAATCTCCGATTGCCGGAAACTCTGTCTATGTCGATCGCATCTTCATTAATCGCGATATGCCAAAGCTCTCTGAGTATTTGCATTACCGAACCGTTGATGTCTCATCTATTAAAGAGTTAACTCGTCGCTGGTTCCCAAAGGTTTACTTCAACTCCCCTGCAAAGACCGGAAATCACCGCGCTCTTGGCGATATCAAAGATTCAATTTCCGAATTGGCTTTCTATCGAAAGACTGTTTTCGTAGATCAGCCAGGTCCGCAAAGCGCCGATATCAAGCAGATTGCCGCCGCATTTAACGGGGACGCAACTACTTCAGAGGGCTGATAAACTTCGCCAGTCCGAAATACGACATGGTGGATGTAGCTCAGCTGGTAGAGCATCCGGTTGTGGTCCGGAATGTCGCGGGTTCGAGCCCCGTCATTCACCCCA
>CAZMDJ010000005.1:0-14408 GCA_964565165.1 uncultured Actinomycetes bacterium
TATTTTGGATGAAGCAGGTGGCGTTGCAAAGTTCATGAATTGGAATGGACCAACCGTTACAGATAGCGGTGGCTTCCAAGTGCTTTCACTAGGCGTTGGCTTTAAAAAAGTTTTGGCGATGAATGCAGATACTTTCCGCTCTGATGATGTGATTGCAGATAAGAAGGAACGTTTGGCGCATGTTGATGATGAGGGCGTAACTTTTAAGTCGCACCTTGATGGATCTATGCACCGATTTACGCCAGAGATTTCGATGCAGATTCAACACAAAATTGGTGCTGACATTATGTTTGCATTTGATGAGTGCACAACTTTGCACAACACTCGCGGTTATCAGAAGAAGGCGCTTGCACGTACCCATGCTTGGGCAATTCGTTGTTTAGATGAACATAAGCGACTTACAGAGCTTCGCCACGATAAGCCTTATCAAGCGCTCTTCGGAGTTATTCAAGGTGCACAATATGAAGATCTTCGTCGCCAAGCAGCACAAGAACTTGGATCCCTTGAATCATCAGGAATTCAATTTGATGGCTTTGGTATTGGTGGCGCTTTAGATAAAGATTCACTTGGCACCATTGTTAAATGGGTAAATGAAGAGTTGCCAGTAAATAAACCGAAGCATTTACTCGGAATTGGTGCACCAGAGGATCTATTTGTCGGAGTTGAAAACGGTATAGATACCTTTGACTGCGTTCTGGCTTCGCGAATTGCACGTACCTCTGCGGTCTACACAATGGAGGGTCGTTTCAATGTTTCTAACGGCCCACACCGCCGTGAGTTCTTCCCAATTGATGAAGAATGTGATTGCTACACCTGCAAGAACTACACCCGAGCTTATTTAAATCACTTATTCCGCGGCAAAGAGATGGTTGCAGCCACTCTTGCAACAATTCATAACGAGCGATTTATCGTACGTCTGGTTGATCAAATGCGTGCATCTATTCTTGATGGCACATTCCAGGATCTGAAGAAGGAATTCTTAGGTCGCTATAAGCATAAGTCTGGGCAGGCGAATGACTAGTGGTTTTCGCGGAGTTTGGCAGACGCCAACACTTCGAAAGTTGGTTGCTGCTCGCTTTATTTCAAATTTAGGTAATGGACTTGGTCCAATTGCAATTCCCTTTGGTGTGCTTGCACTTCCAAATACGAACGGAACAAGCCTCTCAATTGTTTTCTTAGCTTCGATGCTCTCGCTATCTGGATTTATGTTATTCGGCGGAGTAATCGGCGATAAATTTCCAAGAGCACAGATGGTCGGTGGCGCCGATATTCTTCTTGGTTTTCTCGTTCTGCTAAATGGCATTTCATTGATTACTGGCCATGGTGCCCTCTGGATCTTTATCACCGTTGGCTTTATCGGTGGATTCTTAAATGCAATTTGGTATCCATCAATGGGGGCACTTACAACTGATTTAGCAGATGAGAAGATTCTTCAAGAATCTAACTCTGCAATTGGACTCTCATCAAATATCGCTTTAATTGTAGGCAGCTCAATTGGTGGCATCATCGTGGCAACATTCGGCGCAGGTTGGGCAATTGCAATTGATGGCATCTCATTTCTCTGCGCAGGAGCTTTAGTATTTTCATTACGCAAATACACGCCTGTCGCTAAACCATCTTCAGAATCTACTTTGCAAGAAATTAAAAATGGCTGGAAGGAATTCACATCTCACAGATGGATTGTGGCGATCGTGGCCGCTTCTACCCTTCTCTATGCAGGCGAGCGTTCGATTTATTCAATTATCGGGCCACTTGTTGCAAAACAAGATTTAGGTGGACCAAAACCTTGGTCGGTAATTCTTACCGCGCTTGCAGTTGGTTCTGTATTGGGCGTGATTGTTGCTGGCAAAGTTCGCCCAACTTTTCCCATTCGCGTGGCGATGCTCGCTCAATTCCCTACTGTTCTATGGTCGCTGGCGCTTGGCCATACCCATTCAATTATTCTGATTGCGCTCTCTGCATTCTTACTTGGTATCTCACTAGATCTCTTCTATGTTCTATGGGTAACGACAATTCAACAGCACGTTGCTAAAGAATCGCTCTCAAAGGTTCTTGCTTACGATGCATGGGGAGCAACCGCAATGGCGCCACTAATCATGGGGCTTGCAGGCCCTGCGGTAGAGAAGTTTGGTACCAAGACCACTTTAAATATTCTTGCAGTGATTCTATTAGCAGCAATCACGCTGCCCTTCTTAGTTAAAGAAGTTCGCCAGATTAAAGCGATTTAGCGGAAGCGATTTCCATGATACAAAGCGCAGCCAATCTAGAAGTTCTTTGATCTGCTGTGTCGATACTCGAATCAATTTAGGTAATATCGAAATGATTTAAATTCTTAGATTTAGCTAATTCAAATACCAATTCTCGCAATTGATCAGCACTTAATCCCCCAGGCACTGCAGCAGGAGCAGCTGGTACGACCGATCGATCGCAAACATCGATATCTATATCTAAGTAAATTGCCTTGCACTTTGATAAATGTGCTAGTGCTTCATTTGCAATTTCGGAAATTGCTTTTTGCTCAAATTGGCGGCGATTGATTACATAGATTCCATTTTCGCGTACGCGATCTGCATATATTTTAGTATTAGCAAAGTCGCTGATTCCAATCTGCACGATATTTCCACCTGGCAGACCTGCTTCAATTAATTGTCGAACTGGTGATCCATTTGAAATGCCATCTCGAACATCATGATGCGCATCTAATGTAATAAGGCCAATTTCTTCAAAGTTGCCACTAGCAAGCGCGCTAACTCCAGAGAAGGTAATTGAATTATCACCTCCAAGCAAGATAAGCACTTTGCTTTTTGGCAGGTGATCGGCAATCTCTTTAGTAGCAATTCTTTGGTCGTCCGCATTAGAGACATCGCCAAAATCAATCGCTATTAACTTACTTAATTCGATATCTAAAGATGCTTTATAAGTTGAATATTTAAAGAGGGCTTCACGGATTGCCGCCGGAGTTTGATGTGCCTTATTTGGAGTGATCGCGCTTTTGGATGCTCCAACTCCGAGAATTGCAATATCAGCTTCAGTTCCACTAGTTGAAAACCAATTACCTGCGCGGAGCCAATTAGGGTCATTATGAAGAGACATTTTTCCTAACTACTCCTGACAGTTGATGGCCTCTGGGCTAGCCTTCGCGGATAAGTGAAATCCTATCGGGGGGAACTATGCCTGCAGAAGTGCTACTTGGAACTGAAGGTTTAAGTAGCGAAGATTTATTGGCGATTGCACGTAATGGCGCTCAGATAAAAATATCTGATTCAGCCGTGGATGCAATAAAGAAATCTCGCGCAATTATCGATTCGCTCGCAGCATCAGAAACCCCTGTCTATGGCATCTCTACAGGATTTGGAGCTTTGGCTCGAAAATACATCGATGCAGATATGCGCGCACAATTGCAGAGATCATTAATTAGATCTCACGCTGCAGGTAGCGGAGAGATTGTTGAAATTGAAGTTGTCAGAGCGCTGATGACTCTAAGGCTTGCAACTCTTTGTCGAGGATTTTCAGGTATTAAATTAGAGACTGCAAATGTTTATGCCGCGATTTTAAATGCTGGATTAACACCCGTGGTTCGCGAATATGGCTCTCTTGGATGTTCTGGTGATTTAGCTCCGCTCTCCTCTTGCGCATTAGTTGCCATGGGTGAAGGTGAAGTTATCGATTCCTCAGGAAATGTTCTTCCAACATTTGTTGCGCTGCAGAAACATGGAATTACTCCGGTGGAACTCTCTTCTAAAGAGGGCCTGGCGCTAATTAATGGTACTGATGGCATGTTGGGCCAATTAGTGATGGCAATTGCTGACATTGAGAGCTTGCTTAAGACTTTAGATATCTCAACATCTTTAAGTGTAGAAGCCTTACTTGGCACCGATAAAGTTTTTCAAGAACATCTACATGCGCTCCGTCCACAATTGGGTCAGATTGCCTCTGCAAAAAATCTAGCTAAATTGCTCTCTACTTCGCCACTAGTTAAGTCGCATGCAGGTAAAGAAGATACGCGCGTACAAGATGCATACTCGCTTCGATGTGCACCTCAAGTAGCAGGAGCAGCACGAGATACCTTGGCTCACGCAAAATTGATTACTACTCGCGAATTGAGCTCAATTATTGATAATCCAATCGTGCTTCCGACTGGAGAGGTCAGTAGTAACGGCAATTTCCACGGCGCTCCAATCGCGCATGTCCTAGATTTTCTTGCGATTTCTATCACCGATGTTGCTTCAATGTCAGAACGGCGCAGTGATCGAATGTTGGATGAACATCGCTCATTTGGTCTATCACCATTTTTAGCAAACGACCCAGGTGTTGATAGCGGCATGATGATTGCCCAATACACCCAAGCTGGATTAGTAAGTGAGATGAAGAGATTAGCAACGCCAGCATCAGTCGATTCAATTCCCTCTTCAGCTATGCAGGAAGATCATGTTTCAATGGGATGGCATGCAGCACGAAAATTGCGAAAATCAGTAGATGCACTCGCTCGGGTAATTGCAATTGAAATCATGATTGCATCGCGCGCAGTTGAGATGAGAAGCCCACTGCTTCCATCGCCAGGCACAGGAGCTGCGATTAAATTGCTCCGGACCAAAGTTGAAGGTCCAGGTAGCGACAGGTGGTTAACGCCAGAGATTGAAGCTTGCGTTGAATTAGTTAAATCAGGTGCAATATTGCGTGTAGTTGAAGAAGAGATAGGAATATTGTCATGAGCAGAGTAATTCTTTCGCCTCGAGGAAGTGCTTTATCAACTCTTGGATGGCAGCAAGAAGCTGCTTATCGAATGTTGCAAAACAATTTAGATCCTGAAGTGGCAGAGCGTCCTGAAGATTTAGTTGTATATGGAGGCACCGGAAAAGCTGCACGTGATTGGAAATCGCTTGATGCGATGCTCCGCACTTTACAAACTTTAAAAGCGGATGAAACCATGTTGGTGCAATCGGGTCGACCAGTTGGTGTATTCCAGACTCATGAATGGGCGCCTCGAGTGTTGCTCGCCAACTCCAATTTAGTTGGAGATTGGGCTAATTGGCCAGAATTTCGCCGGTTAGAAGCAGCTGGTTTAACCATGTACGGACAGATGACCGCTGGTTCATGGATCTACATTGGTACCCAAGGAATCTTGCAAGGTACTTACGAAACTTTCGCCGCAGTGGCAAACCAAGATTTCAAAGGCACTTTAGCTGGTACTTTGACTTTAACTGGTGGCGTTGGTGGAATGGGAGGTGCGCAACCACTTGCAGTAACGATGAATGATGGCGTTGCAATATGTGTTGAGGTTGATGCAAGTAGATTGCAGCGTCGAGTTGACCACCGCTATTTGGATACTTGGACAGATAATGTTGAAGAAGCGCTAGAAATTGCGCTAAAAGCTAAAGCTGAAAAGCGTGCATACAGCGTCGGCTTAAAAGGTAATGCTGCAACAATCTTTGCAGATTTCTTAAAGCGTGGCGTACCGATTGATATCGTCACAGATCAGACTTCAGCTCATGATCCACTTTCATATTTACCAGAAGGTGTCAGCGTTGAAGATTGGCATGAACTTGCAAAGAGAGATCCAGAGGAATTCACCAAACGATCTCGCGCTTCGATGGCAAAACAAGTTGAAGCGATGGTTGGTTTTATGGATGCCGGTGCCACGGTTTTTGATTACGGAAATTCAATTCGTGGCGAAGCGATGTTGGCAGGATATTCACGAGCTTTTGATTTCCCAGGATTTGTGCCAGCTTACATCCGTCCACTTTTCTGTGAAGGTAAGGGACCATTTCGTTGGGTTGCACTGAGTGGAGATCCAAAAGATATCACGGCAACAGATAAAGCAGTCCTTGAGTTATTTCCGGATAACGAACCACTTGCAAGGTGGATTCACAAGGCAAGTGAAAAGGTAGCTTTCCAAGGTCTTCCTGCTCGTATCTGCTGGCTTGGATACGGAGAACGTCACTTAGCCGGAGAGCGATTTAATGAAATGGTCGCAAAAGGTGAAGTATCGGCACCGATAGTTACCGGCAGAGATCATTTAGATTGTGGTTCGGTCGCATCGCCCTATCGAGAGACCGAAGCGATGCTTGATGGTTCAGATGCAATTGCAGATTGGCCATTATTAAATGCCTTGGTAAATACCGCTTCTGGCGCATCATGGGTTTCAATTCATCATGGTGGTGGCGTAGGCATTGGACGTTCAATTCATGCAGGACAAGTTTCAGTTGCAGATGGAAGCAAATTAGCTGCCGAGAAACTAAGACGAGTATTAACAAACGACCCAGGAATGGGAGTCATTCGCCATGTTGATGCAGGATATGAGTTGGCAAACGAAGTGGCCAAAGAACGTGGTGTACGTATACCGATGAATGAGGGTTAATGAGTTCAAAATTAATCTGCAACATTGGCCAACTAGTTACCAATTCAAGTCGTGATTTAGGCATTATTGAGAACGCCGCATTTGTAATTGAAAATGACCGAGTTGTATGGATAGGAGAAAATAGAAAAGCTCCTGACTGCGACCAGAAGATTGATGCCAAAAGCGGGGTGGTTACTCCTGGATTTGTAGACTCTCATACTCATGCAGTCTTTGCAGGTGATCGCCATAAGGATTATGTGGCAAGAATGTCTGGTACCAAATATGCATCCGGAGGCATAAGAACTACCGTTGAAGCTACCAGAAGCGCCTCTTTTGAAGAACTTACCAGCCTAACCAAATCGATTATTGATAGGTCGTTTAATTCGGGAACTACAACTATCGAAATCAAATCTGGTTATGGGCTAGATATAGAAACTGAAGTCAAGATTTTAAAAGTCGCTAAACAATTTACTAATGAGACGACTTTTCTTGGCGCACATGTATTACCGAACGAATTTTCCGAAAACAGAAGAGCATATGTAGATCTAGTTAAGAGAGAGATGCTCAATGCCTGCGCTCCCTTTGCGAAGTGGATTGATGTTTTCTGTGATGAGAGTGCTTTTTCGGTTGATGAGGCGAGAGAGATTCTTGTAGCAGGAATCTCAAAAGGGCTTCATGGACGAATCCACGGAAATCAAATAGCAGATAGCGGAGGCGCTGATTTGGCGGCTGAATTGCAACTGGCCTCAGTGGATCATTGCACCCATGTCTCAGATAAAACTATTTCTAAAATAGCCGAGGCTGGTGTGGTTGCAACTCTTCTTCCAGGCGCTGAATTCTTTACCAAGTCGCCATATCCAAATGGACAGCGATACTTAGATGCAGGGGTCGAAGTGGCCCTAGCTTCTGATTGCAATCCTGGCTCTTCATATATAACTTCAATGCCGATAGTTATGGGGCTAGCTGTGCGTGAAATGAATTTGTCACCAGCTCAAGTTCTTTATGCAGCAACCAAGGGAGGCGCTAAGGCGCTTCGCAGATCAGATGTTGGCCATCTAAATATAGGTGCCCGCGCTGATTTCGTAATTTGGCAAGCACCAACATTTGAACATATCACCTATCGCTTAGGTGAAATTCATAGAGAAGTATTTAGCTCAAAGAGCTTCTAATTAATTCAGGGTTATCGCTAATTAAAGTATCTACTCCCCAACCAGCTAAACGCTTTGCAACTTCTGGGTCATTAACAGTCCAGACATACATCTCTTGACCTCGGGCATGAACCTCATCTACCCACTCTTTTGTTACTAACTCCCAATATGGAGCAACTACATCTGCAAAGAATTTAGGTACGTAGACTTTCTTCTCTACTAACTGCACTTTTCGCCCAGGAAAGCTTCGCATACGCCAAACTGCCTTTGGATCAAAAGACATAAAGCTCATATCGATATTTGGTTTTAACTGATCTAGTTCCTCTTTTAATCGTTTCTCAAGCAGCCCTTTAAATTTCTGAGGATGTTTAGTTTCAATTAAAACATCCTTTCCGGCACCCATGGCGATTTCCATAAACTCTTTAAAGAGAATTGGTTGCGGGTTGGCTTTGCTAATTTCCGCCCAAGTCATTTCATGAACATCGCCAGTTAAATCTGTGGTGCGATCAAGTGTGTCATCATGAATTAGGAAGAGCTTTAAATCGCTAGATAAATGTAAGTCGCATTCAAATCCATCACTTACTGGGATTGCATTTACATATGCCTCTCGGCTCATCTCTGGATATTTGGCTGAATATCCACGGTGCGCAATTACTCGAGTCATTTTCTAAGCCTAGCTACTCGTTGACGGGCAAACTTCTGACTTGGCGATTCATGTCCCAGAATTGCACTTAAGAAGCCAAGAATCACCCTGGCGATTCTCAACCAAATTCGGCTTCTCTTCTTTAACCCAAGTAGCTCTCTATCTCTTGGATCTAAGGTCGCAACCGCTGCATTTGCAAAGATAGCAAATGCCATCTGCCCCGCTTTAGAAAAGGGCGGCTTCATAATAAAAGAAACTACATCTCTAGTGGTTTGGTTGGCAGTTAATGAATTCTCTCTAAACTCATTCAATTTCGCTTCTAACTCTGCAACCGATTTAGGTGCTCCGACCAACCCAAGTGGCTCTGCACTCATTGCCCACTCGGCAACATATTGATCAGCTGAAGTTTTAAATTTGTAACCGAGATCTATATAAGACTTTAAAAATGCATCTGTAAACGCGCAGTGCACCCACATCAAATATTCATTTGCTTTAGCGGCATAATCATGGAGTTGGCCATCTTTGCCGATATAACTACCAGTTACTCTGGAATGCATTTCATTAACTCGGCGTGCTTCTTTTTCAATAAATTCTTTTGCACCAAATGAGGTAATGGTTAACCATTTAGTAGTACCAGCTAAACGACCTAGTGGATCTTCCTGATATCTCGAATGTTCTGCGACCCCTGCTAGCGCAGCTGGATGCGCTGCTTGCAAAAGTAGAGCTCGTACCCCGCCAACAATTGTCGATACGCAGCCGTGAACTTCCCATACTGCAGATTCAGGACCAAAATAACCTTCATCGTCGCCTTCGAGCATTTGATAAGCCCACTTTGGTGTTCCGTCTTTAGAACCAGAGACAACTTCCCTAAATCGATTCGCTAAAGGTTTAGTTAATGGGAAATTACTCAGATCAAGCACTTGGCGAATATAAGTCATCAGTTAAACTTTTTCTATGACTGAGGACATATATGCCGCTGAAGTGAAGGAACGCTGGGGCAATACCGATGCCTATAAAGAATCACAGCGCCGCTCTTCAAATTATTCAAAAGAAGATATCGCGAAAGCTCAGCAAGCAATGCAGGATGCAACCAAATTAGTTTTAGATGCAATGGCCGCAGGTCTACCTGCAGATAGCGTTGAAGCAATGGCTGGCGCAGAAGCGCACCGTAAATCAATCACTGATTGGTGGTACGAGTGCAGCTATGAAATTCATACCGGTTTAGCCACAATGTATCTGGCAGATCCACGATTTACTGCGCATTACGAAGGACAGAAGGCAGGGCTCGCGAAATATATTCATGATGCGATCATTGCCAACGCTAATAAAAACGCTTAGTTTTTCTCATGGCTAAAACATGGACCAACTGGGTCGGCAATCAATCATTCACTGCAACAGATATCGTCCAAGCTCAAAATGAGGGCGATGTTGTAAATATTATTAAAGATGCTGCAAGTAAAAATCTAAATGTGCGCGTTGCAGGATCTGGCCACTCATTTACCCCGGTGGTTGAAACAGATGGCATTGTTCTTGAACCTGTTGGTTTAACTGGCATTAAATCTGTTGATGCAGAGAATGCTCGCGCAACAATGGGAGCTGGCACCACAATCAAAGAAATTGGCGAACCGCTTTGGGAAGCTGGTTTTGGTCTACGCAATCAAGGAGATATTGAAGCGCAACGTATTGCAGGTGCGATCGCTACTGGCACACACGGTTCAGGTACTCAGTTTGGTTCTTTCTCTGCCGCGATGGTTGGTTGCCGTTTAGCAACTGCATCAGGCGAAGTTATAAATATTGATGAATCCACCCCAGATTTATTGGCGGCAGCGCAAGTATCTGTCGGAACACTAGGTGTGATGACTGAAGTAACGATGCAGGTTAAGCCGCGCTATCGTCTGCAAGAAGATATTCGCCATGAAACTTTTGAAGATGTTATGAGCAACTATCACGAACGCGTTGCTAATAATCGTAACTTCAATTTCTTCTGGTTTCCAAGTGAAGAATCTGCAGCTTTGTACAACATTGAATTACCTAAGGGCGAAAAGGCTACAGATACCTGCCACGTAAAGATTTTTAATGATGTTGCTGATGATGTGCCAGATAGCGATGTAGAACATCATCGCGTTGATCGCGCTTACAAAATCTACACAATGGTTTATGACCCGAATTTCCACGAACTTGAATACTTTATTCCGTTGCATCTAGCCAACGATGCAATCCGCGAACTCCGTGAATTTATGTTGGCTTCCCTACCAATGAGCGTTTTCCCAATGGAAGTTCGATCAGTTGGTGCAGATAATGCTTGGTTATCTTCTCAATACAAGACCGATACCTGCGTTATTTCGGTATCAGGTAAGCCTGGAACTGATTACTGGGATTACCTAAAGGCTGTCGATAAATTACTTGGTAAGTATCAAGCTCGCGTCCATTGGGGCAAGCTTCATTTCCTCACAAAAGATCAGCTTTTAGAGCGATATCAAAAAGCAGAAGATATCATAAAGATTAGCCGCGAATTGGATCCTAAGGGCATGTTCCTAATTAAGAACTTAGCTCAGATACTTGACTAAATACTTAGTACTTAAGCCAGTAATCCTTCATATATTTCTCGCCCTCATCGCAGAAGAAGGTAACAACTGTTTCTAAGTTGTGCTCTTCCTTTAGCTTCTTTGCAGCGAGTAAATGTGCACCAGATGATGGGCCAACGAAAATTCCATGTGTACGTGCAATACGACGCATCTCTTCAATTGAATCATTTGAGTGAATATGTACGAAGCCATCGATTTCATGTTCGTGGCGCTGGATAATTCCAGGGACGAATCCATCTGAGATACCTTCAATTAAATGCTTCTCAACTTCACCGCATGCGATGGTGCAAGATTCTGATGGTTCGAGTGCATAAACTTCACAATCAGGATTTGCAGCTTTAAAAGCTTTTCCAACACCAATAATGGTTCCGCCAGTACCGACGCCACCAACTACTAACTGTGGAAGTGATGGCAACTCTTTTAAAGTCTCTTGCGCAAGCCATTCAGTATTTTCCATAACGTTCCATTCGTTATCGAATTGCTGAGGTGCAAAGTAACCAGGTTCTTTACCTAAGCGACGGCACTCTTCTAGCGCTTCGTTAACATGGAAATCCCCAATGGTGCGAACCTCTGCACCAAAAGCCTTTGAAATCGCAACGCGCTCTTGAGATAAACCAGTTGGCATAACAACCAACATCTTGTATCCCTTAACTGCTGCAACCATTGACATCGCATTACCGGTGTTGCCAGAAGATGCTTCAACGATTGTGTCGCCAGGCTTTAAGAGACCTTCTTTCTCTGCGCGTTCGATCATGTACTTAGCAATACGAGCTTTGATTGAGCCAGATGGATTTAGATATTCCATCTTTACCCAGATTCCTTCAATATTAATTAAAGGCGTATTACCGATCGCATCGAGAATGGTCTTCATAGCGCGAAATGGTACGTAAAGTGCGTTCCACTTACTAGAACGATTGTTCTATATGATGGAATTTATTACTTAACAAAAACAGGGATGTTGTCGACGCTTACATCGACCTTCGCCCCTGGAGTTAAGCCCGCTGCATCCTGCGCATCCATCTGCGCGGTGATTCGAGAACCATCGTTGGCAGTGGCCATTACTCGACAGATTGAACCGAGGAATGATGTGGCAATAACAGTTGCTTGACCTGATGAGTTGCCCTTAAGAGTAATTAACTCTGGACGAATTAGCGCTGTGCCCTCACCTGATGTAACTGAACCTGGCAGAGTATTTAACGAACTTCCGAAAACTCCGAAACTTCCATTACTTACATTCACCTTAATCTGATTGGTAAGACCAACGAACTCTGCCACGAATGCAGTCTTTGGGCGATCATAAAGCTCTGCAGGAGCTGCGATCTGCTCTAGAACACCGCTACGCATAACGCCGACGCGATCTGCAATACCAAGCGCTTCTTCTTGATCGTGGGTAACGAAGAGAGTTGTCGTGCCAAGTTCTAATTGAATACGACGAATCTCTTCTCGAAGTTGAGTGCGCACCTTTGCATCAAGAGCAGAAAGTGGCTCATCAAGAAGTAGCACCTTTGGTGAAATCGCAAGCGCACGTGCAAGTGCAATACGTTGCTGCTGACCACCAGATAGTTGATGTGGGTAATGGTTTGCATGTGTTGCAAGACCAACTAATTCAAGAAGTTCCATTGATCGGTTCTTGCGAACATCAGCTGCAGTTTTATGCGCCTTCAATTTCAAACCGTATTCAACGTTATCGCGAGCAGTCATATGTGGGAATAATGAATAAGCTTGGAAAACCATTCCCATGCCGCGCTTATTAGCAGCAAGATTTGTAATGTCTTTTCCATCCACAATAATCTGGCCACGATCTAAATCCTGAAGACCTGCAAGTGCGCGAAGCGCTGTGGTCTTACCGCAACCTGAAGGGCCAAGTAGTGCAACAAATTCGCCCGGTGCAATTTCAAGGGTTAGGCCATCTAGCGCCTTTACCTTTCCGAAGTGCTTAGCGATATCTAGTAGCTGTACAGCTGCTTTGCTCACTTATTT
This sequence comes from uncultured Actinomycetes bacterium, assembly GCA_964565165.1. GTDB lineage: Bacteria > Actinomycetota > Actinomycetes > Nanopelagicales > Nanopelagicaceae > ZLKRG08. The sequence continues at coordinate 12,694 of CAZMDJ010000005.1, forward strand.
ATTCCTTTCAAGCAACGTCAACGTCAAGTACTTCTTTTTGACGCTTTGAGTTAGGGATTATTAACAATATAGCTAGAACCAAGAGGATTGATGCTAGAGAGACCGCAACAGCAACGTTGCCGTTGGTGCGACCAATCTGAGCAATTACCACTTGGAAAGTCTTGTAGTTGAGAATATTTGAAATAGTAAATTCACCAAGAACTAGAGCGATCGCGATAAATGAACCATTCAAAATACCTGTACGAAGTGTTGGCATGATGATTCCGGCCATCATTCGAGGAACTGATGAACCAAGAGTCTGTGCAGCTTCTGCCAAAGTATGAATATCGTTTGCATCAAGAGACGCTGCAAGTGAACGATATGTATAAGGAAGAATCAAAACCGCATAAACCCAAGCTAGAGCAACTGGCGACTCTGTAACGTTCATTGAGATCCAGCGATAAATCGGTGCAATACCCACCACAATTACGATTGCTGGAATCGCAAGCGGAATCAAACATAGAAGTTCAAGTGGTCGCTTTAATTTCGGAAGTCGAAGTTCTACCCAAACAATAGTTGGAACGATTACGACAAGGATCAAAACCATAACAATTACAGCCATAGTTAGAGATCTTGCAAGCGAGATCATTAAGTCCGGCTGCTTAGGAATCATCTTCCATGCTGAGAGCGTGCGACCCTTTTCGAAATATGAATATGGCTTAGTTGAGAAGTCCATCATTGAGTAGAGCGGCAGCAATAAATACAGGCCAACTACAGTGATAATGAAGTATCGCCAAGTCTTTACTTTCCAAGTGCGCTTCATTTGCTTGACTCCCACTTACTAACCTTCTTGCGAAGTAATGAGTAGAAGAACATTGCAACAGTTACAACTGCGACCATTAGAAGCGAGAGCGCTTTAGCCTCTGATGGGTTAGCGCCACCAACTTCTGATGTCAGCGCGGCACCAATTTGAAGCGGTGTTAGTAGGCTTGAAACGTTAACTAAAGTCTGCGCAGTTGCATATGCAGAGAATGAGTTAACGAAAAGAAGTAGCGCCGCACCAAAGAATGAAGGTGTAAGAACAGGAATACCGATTCGCCACCAGAATTCCAGCATTCCCCCACCTAATGAATCAGAAGCTTCGCGCCACTGAGGACGTAGATTCTGAATAGTTGGTAAGAAAACAATAACCATTAGCGGGATCTGGAAAAACGTATAAACAACAGATAAACCATTTAGCTCATAGAGCCATGAAGAGTTACTTAAAAATGAATTTGGTAGATGCTTTACTGCATAGCTACTTACCAATCCGTTAAAACCAAATGTTGCAAGGAATGCGAAGGTCAACATAACGCCACCGAATTGCGCGAGCACTGAGCTCAAAGCGACTGAGAATCGGTAGAAGAAACCTTCCTTCTTTCCTGATACTAAAGCCCAAGCAAATAAACCACCGAGGATTGATCCGGAAATTGCAGTCATAAATGAAATCTGCATTGAGTTGGCGAATGCATTCTTTGTTACTGGATCAGAGAACATCGCAGTAAATGCAGTTTTATCCCAATCACCTTTTGCGTTTTGGAACGCGCCAATTAGAACGCTAAGCGTTGGATAAATTAAAAAGATGCCCGTAAAACCCAGGAAGGGCAACAATCCTGCGTAATCTTTAAGTCGAGAACCGGCCCTGCTTTTGGCAGAGCCGGTTCCGACGACTTTATTAGTCAATTGATATTAACTCC